>JBFKMV010000075.1:0-21216 GCA_041629655.1 Candidatus Polarisedimenticolaceae bacterium | reverse complement strand
CGCAGGTGCTCGTCGGGGTCCTGGGTGTACAGCGTCGGCCGGCCGTAGAGCTCCGGGCAGTGGATCAGGTACAGCGCCAGGTCGGAGCCCGGGAGCCGCGTGGTAAACCCGCTGAAGGTATAGGCCCGCGAACCGAAGCGGACCGGGATGTCGCGCAGGAAGTCCACGGCGTGGAGCTCCAGCCCGCTCGTGTCGATCGTGCCGTGCAGCGGCATGAACACGCGCACGTCCTGGCCGCCGGCGTGCAGGAAGCGCGGCAGCGCGGCCGAGACGTCGGCCAGCCCCCCGGTCTTGGCCAGCGGGGCGACCTCGGAGCTGACGAATGCGATGCGCAGTGGCGACATGTGCGATATTAGGCGGCGCACGGCGGGGCCGGACCCCGTCGCGCCCGCGCCGGGCCCGGGCCCGGAATCGCGGATGCTATCACGGGCCACCAACCGGGAAACGCCGATGTCGAACGTGATCTTCGTCGCGCCGTTCTTCATGGAGACGACCCTGCGCTTCGTCCAGGCCGCCGCGCGGTTGCCGGGGGTGCAGCTGGGGCTGATCAGCCAGGACCCGCTGGCCAGGTTGCCGGAGGCGATCCGCGGCTCCCTGGCGGCGCACCGCCGGATCGAGGACGGGCTCGACCCCGAGCGGATCACCGACGCGATCCGCTCGATGGGGCGCGAGCTGGGCCCCCCCGACCGGGTGATCGGCGCGCTGGAGCAACTGCAGGTCCCGCTGGCCGTGGTGCGCGAGCAGCTGGGCCTCGCGGGAATGCGCGCCGAGACCGCGGCCAACTTCCGCGACAAGGCGCGCATGAAGAGCGTGCTGCGCGAGGCCGGCGTGCCCACGGCGCGCCACCGCCTGGCCGGCAGCGCCGAGGAGGCCTGGGCGTTCGTGCGCCAGGTCGGCTTCCCCGTCGTGGCCAAGCCGCCCGCGGGAGCGGGGGCCCGCAACACGTTCCGGGTGGAGCACGAGCAGGCGCTGCGCGAGCTGCTGGCGACCGTGCCCCCGCACCCGGCGCGGCCGACCCTGCTCGAGGAGTTCGTGGTCGGCGAGGAGCACTCGTTCGACACGGTCTCGATCCGCGGCAAGCCGGTCTGGCATTCGCTGACGCAGTACTTCCCGGGGCCGCTGGAGGTGCTGGAGCACCCCTGGATCCAGTGGTGCGTGCTGTTGCCGCGCGAGGTGGACCACCCGCGCTACGACGACATCCGCGCAGTGGCCTTCCGGGCGCTCGAGGCGCTGGGCATGGACACCGGCCTGAGCCACATGGAGTGGTTCCGCCGCAAGGACGGCACGATCGCGATCTCCGAGGTCGGGGCGCGACCCCCGGGGGCGCAGTTCACGACGCTGATCTCGTTCGCCCACGATCTCGACTTCTACCGCGCCTGGGCGCGGATCGTGATCCACGAGGAGTTCGAGCCGCCGCCGCGCCGCTACGCCGCGGGCATCGCCTTCTTGCGCGGGCAGGGGGCCGGGCGGGTCAAGGCGATTCACGGTCTGGACCGGGCGCAGCAGGAGCTGGGCGGGCTGGTCGCCGAGGTGCGCCTGCCGCAACCGGGCCAGGCCCCGAGCGGCACCTACGAGGGCGAGGGATACGTCGTGCTGCGGCACCCCGACACCGAGACCGTCCGCCGAGGGTTGCACCGCCTGGTCAGCCTGGTGCGCGTCGAGCTGGCCTGAGTCCGCGGCAGGAGGGAGAGCGACACCGATGAACGTCCTGATGTTCTCACCCGGGTTTCCGCTCGAGATGCAGCACTTCACCCGCGGTCTGGCCGAGGTCGGCGCGCAGGTGATCGGACTCGGCGAGCACCCGCCCGCGGGGCTGCCGGAGCAGGTCCGGCGCGCGCTGGCCGATTACGTCCAGGTGGGCTCGCTGTTCCGGGACGAGCAGGCGGTGATCGACCAGGTGCGCCAGTACGCCGCGCGCCGTCCGATCGACCGGGTGGAGTGTCTGTGGGAGCCGGGCATGATCCTGGCCGCGCGGATCCGCGAAGCGCTCGGCACGCCGGGGATGACCGTCGAGGAGACGTTGCCGTTCCGCGACAAGGAGCGCATGAAACAGGTGCTCGACGCGGCCGGGATCCGGACGCCCCGCCACCGCCGGGCCACGACGGTGAACGAGGTGCGGGCCGCCGCCGAGGAGATCGGCTACCCGCTGATCGTCAAGCCGATCGCGGGCGCCGGATCGGCCGACACCTACCGCGTCGGGGAGGCCGCCGAGCTGGAGCGCGCGCTGAAGCTGGTCGAGCACGTCCCCGAGGTCAGCGTCGAGGAGTTCATCGAGGGCGACGAGTTCACCTTCGACACGATCAGCATCGGCGGGCGGATCGCCTACCACAACGTGGCGTTCTACCGGCCCAACGCGCTCGTGGCGCGGAGCCTGGAGTGGGTCAGCCCCCAGACCGTCACCGTGCGCGACCCCGACGCCGGGCACCTCCGCGCCGGCAGCCGGCTCGGCCGTGCCGTGCTCAAGGCGCTCGGCTTCGGCACCGGGTTCACGCACATGGAGTGGTTCCGGAAGCCGGACGGCGAGGCGGTGTTCGGCGAGATCGGGGCCCGTCCGCCGGGGGCCCGGTCGGTCGAGCTGATGAACTACGCCGGCGACATCGACAGCTTCACCGGCTGGGCCGAGGCGGTCTGTCACGGCCGGTTCTCGCAGCGCGTCGAGCGGCGCTACAACTCGGCGATCGTGTTCAAGCGCGCCCAGGGTCAGGGACGGATCCGGCGCATCGAGGGCTTGGAGCGCCTGCTGGCCCGCTACCGGTCGCACGTGGTGTGCGTGGAGCTGCAACCCGTCGGCGCGCCGCGGCGCAACTGGAAGCAGACCCTGATCTCGGACGGCTACGTGATCGTCCGGCACCCCGACCTCGAGGCGACCCTCGAGATGGCGGACCGCTTCGGTACCGACCTCCAGATCTACGCGGGCTGAGCCCGGCGCCGGGGCTCAGGCCGGCTCGTCGCGCAGCAGCGGGTGCGTCAGGCAGTGCGGGCCGCCGCGGGCACGCGACAGCTCGTGGCTCGGGATGACCACGCAGACGCGCCGCGAGCCGTCGGTCGGGACCTCGGCGCGTCCCAGCAGCAGGTCCTCGGCGTCGACGATCCGGAAGCCGCGACGATCCAGCTCCTCGATCGTTCCGGTGTTGCGGTCGTAGAGCGTGATCAGTCCCGGGGCCACGGCCAGCGCGTTGGCCCCGTCGGTCCACTGCTCGCGCTGCTGGGCCACCGGGTCCGGCCCTCCGCAGGGGATCGGCTCCAGGTCGACGCCGCGCCGGGCCAGCGCGCCGAGCAGGTCGTCGCACGCTACGGGCGTCAGGTCGCGGTCGTGGAGGTCGATCTCCAGCACGCGGGCCTGCTGCGCTCCGCCCGGCAGCACGACCGGCGCGTGGACCAGGCAGGCGTCGCGGTCCACCGGCGTGATCAGGGTGTCGAGGTGCATGAACGCGCGGCGCTCGGGCACGCGGACCACGAGCAGAAAGCGCGGACCGTCGTCGCGGCGCGCCAGCGCCCGGGCCAGCCGCAGGACGCCGCCGCGGTTGGTCCGCGCGGAGCGGCCGACCGCCAGCACCTCGCGCGACAGCACCAGCACGTCGCCGCCCTCGAGACACGGCCGCTGGGCTTCCGACGCCAGCGGCCGGTCGCGGGGATCGCCCACCAGCGGGTCGTGCAGCACCGGCGTGCCTGCCAGCGCCGGGTGGTAGCGGAACAGCGCCCGGGACAACAGCGCTTCGGGATGCCGCGACGAGGTCGCCATGGCGCAGAACGCCACCCCGTCGCCCAGCACCACCTGCGGGTCGCGCTGGAAGCACCAGTTCGGCAGCGGCGGCACTTCGAACAGGTCTTCCACCTCGCCGGCGCTGCCGGCCGGATCGCGACGCGTGCCGCCGACGAGGCTCTGCGCCAGCTCCTCGGGCGCCTGGGCCCGCAGCCGTTCCAGCAGCGCGTGCGGGTGGTCGGCGAGCAGGACCTCGAACAGCCAGCTACGCGCGGCCTCGACCTGCAGCGCTTCGACGAGCAGCGTCTGCGCCTCGAGCAGCTCGACTCCCAAGAGCTGCAGCACGCGCCGGAACCGCCCGTGCTCCTCGCGGGCCGCGTCGCCGAACAGGATGTCGTCGAACAGCAGCTCCTCCATCATCGCCGGCACCATCCGATCGACCTCGGGTCCCGGCTCGTGGAGCAGCACGCGGCGCAGCTTGCCGACCTCGCTGGTCACGCTCAGCATCGGGGAGCGGGCTCCGCCTCGCTCGCGTCAGCGGCCGGCGGGGCCGAGCGCGCGGAGCTTGTCGCGGGCGATCGTGAACTGGTCGCGGGCCCGTGCGAGGTACTCGCGCGTCTCGTCCACGTAGCCGTCGACCGAGGCCGACCAGACGCGGTTGAGGTAGCGCTCGCCCGCCGCGAACTCGTTCATCACGTCGGCATAGGCGGGAAGACCGTGCACGTGGGCGATGCTCTCGCGGGCGTCGACGAAGGTCACCAGGTCGCTGACGAACAGCTCGTCGATCCGGCCGTGGAGGTCGTAGGGGCTGATCCCCTCCTTCTCGCCGTCGAGCCGCGTCACGTTCTCGACGATCCGCTCGATGCTCTGCTCGAGGCTCGCCAGGTCGCCGGACAGCTTCTCGCCCGCCCGGGCCTCGCTGCGCGAGCCGGCCCGCGCCAGCACCACCCCGGCCACGGCGAAGGCCATCGCCAGGCCGAAGCGGCCCCAGCCGACCTCGCGCTCGTCGAGCACGGCGACCCACGACGCCACGAGGGTGCCCAGCGTGATCAGCAGGAACCCGACCGTCTTCATCCGCCGCCTCCGGCCGCGGCCACGATCCGTCCCAGCGCGAACCCGACGCCGATCAGCGCCTCGCCCACGATCAGGCCGGCGGCGATCGGGATCCCGGTGTCCTCGGCCCAGCGCTTGCCGAACCCCGCGTCGCTGCCCAGCCGCAGGATCGTCCCGATGGTGTAGGTCAGCACCACGTCGAACGGCAGGTAGAAGCCCAGGCCGACCAGGATCCCCAGGCCGCCGATGCCGCTGGCGCTGAGCACCGCGCCGATCCCGGCGCCCGAGACGTACTTGGCGATCGGGGCGTCGCCGCCGATGATGCCGTTGATCACGCTGGCCAGCGCGGTGCCCTGGGGCGCGGGGTACTTGTCCCCGCCCAGCGGTTCGTCGCTGTGCAGCAGGAAGATCAGCCCCATCACCAGGATCGGTCCGAGCCAGGTGCCCAGGAACTGGGCGATCTGCTGCCGGCGCGGGATCGCCCCGACCAGGTAGCCGCTCTTCAGGTCGAGCATCAGGTCCGTGGCCTGGGACATCGCCACGCACATCGCCGCGCCGACCATCACCGCGGACACCACCGTGGCGCGGTCGCCCATGCCGCTGGCGACGAAGATCAGGATCGTGATCCCGATCAGCGTCATGCCGCTGAGCGGGGACCAGTTGGTGCGGCCGATGCACTCCGAGAGGATCACGCCGGCCATCCAGATCCACAGCGTGCCCAGCACGGCCATCATGGCGCCGCGCAGCAGCGTCATCTCGGGCACCGACAGCTCGGCCATCAGCAGCAGCACCACGAACGCCCCGCCGACCGCCATGTACAGCAGCCGGATCGGCATCTCGTCGCGCGAGGCCGCGGACTTGCTGCGCGAGGCCTCCTGCATGCTGCGGATCGCGCTGACCACCAGGGGCAGCGCCAGCGCCACGCCCGAGATCGCGCCGCCGATCAGCATCCCGATCCCCAGTGGCCGGAACAGGTCGAGGCGCAGCTGATTGGCCAGCTGCCCGTAGGCGGCGCCCGGCTCGGGCGGCGGCACCAGTCCCTGCGCGTTGAGGATCGGTGCCAGCACCCAGTAGCAGACGTAGCCGCCGACGACGAAGAACACGCCGCCGCGGCCCGAGAGGTACCCGACCCCGATCGTCATCAGCGACAGCAGCCAGATCCCGTTCAGGTACTCGGGCAGGTGCAGCCATTCGAACAGCGGCACGTCCTCGACGCCGCTGACCTGGCTGGCCACGTGGACCAGCGCGCTGACCGCCGCGCCGCCCAGCAGCAGCCAGGCCTTGCGGATGCCGGCACCGGGCGACTTCAGGATCGTGGCCACGGCGATCCCGCCCGGGAACGCCAGGCGCTCGAAGTCGATCATCTGCTTGCGCAGCGGGATGATGAACGCGATGCCGAGCACGCCGCCGGTGATGCAGCCGAGCACCGTCAGCGGCCAGTTGAAGTCCGTGAAGCCGAGGATGAACAGCGCGGGCAGCGAGAACATCATCCCCGACGACGCCGCGTTGACGGCGCTGGCCAGGCTCTGGTTGATGTTGTTCTCGACGATGCTGCGGCGGCGCAGCAGGCCGCGCAGGATGCCGAAGCCGAGGATCGCCGCCAGCTCCGAGCCCTCGATCGAGAAGCCGAGCTTGAGGGCGGCGTAGCCGATGCTCAGCGCCAGCAGCGCCCCGAGCACGTAACCGACCAGGACCCCGGTGACGGTCAGCTCGGGATACGGTCCGTACCGCAGCAACCGCCCCTGCGCGTCGTGTCGTTCCGCCACCGTCCCCCCGCGGAGCGCGCGACCGGGGGCGCCCCGAACGGCGGTTGTATCAAACTCGGGCGCGAGGACCAAGGGTTTCCTGGCCGGGGGTTGACGCGCGGCGCGTTTGGGGAGATATTCGGTCCATGATGATCGACCCGGGCCCCAGCGGCAGCGCCACCATCGGCCGTTCCGGCCGCCGGTGGTGGTGCGGCGCCAGGGAGGTGGCCCGGGGAACCCGCTAGGTCTCGCGCGAGAAGGTTTTTCCGACCCACCTCCAAAGCCCCGGGGGTGGGTTTTTTCGTGCCCGAGCCCGCTCCCGAGGGTCACGGAGGACCGGAGGGAGCCGATGGATTCCCTGTTCGACATCCCGGCGGACCTGGACACCCCGGTCTCGGCCTACCTCAAGCTGGGCCCGCTGCGGCCCCGCTACCTGCTGGAAAGCGTCGAGGGCGGCCGTCTGGGCCGCTACTCGTTCATCGGCTTCGGCGACGCGCTGGACGTGCGGCTCGACGGGGCGGGTCTCTCGGTCGGGAGCGACACCTCGCCGCTCCAGGCGGGTCCGGCCCCGCTGCTGGCGGCGCTGCGCGGGGTCCTGGCGAAGGCGCCGCGGCCCGGCCCCGAGATCGCCGGCTTTTCCGGCGGGCTGGTCGGGCTCGGCGGCTTCGATCTGGTGCGGCGCCTCGGCAGTCTCGGTCCCGGCCGCCACGCTGCGGCCGACGGGCCCGAGGCGTTGCTGGTCGCCTGCGGCAGCCTGCTCGCTTTCGATCACCTGACGCGACGCGTGGCGCTGCTGCACGACGGTCCGGAGCAGCAGCGCCGCAAGCTCCGCGACGACGTGATCGCCTCGCTTCGCGGGGGCCTCCCGGCGCGACACGACGCCGGCCGGCACGCCCCGCCGGAGCCGAGCTTCGAGCACGGCGCGTTCCTCGGCGCCGTCGAGCGGGCCAAGCGGCACATCCGCGCCGGCGACGTGTACCAGCTCGTGCTGTCGATCCGCTTCGCCGGCAGCTGCGACCTCGACCCGTTCCAGGTCTACCGGGCCTTGCGGCTGCTCAATCCCTCGCCCTACATGTACTACTTCGACTTCGGCGATCTCCAGGTCGTCGGCTCGTCCCCCGAAGCGCTGGCGCGGCTCCAGGGGCGCGCCGCAGAGTTGCGGCCGATCGCCGGCACGCGGCCCCGCGGGCGCGACGAGGCCGAGGACGACTCGCTGGAGCGCGAGCTGCTCGACGATCCGAAGGAGGCCGCCGAGCACGTGATGCTGGTGGACCTGGCCCGCAACGACCTGGGCCGGGTGGCGCTGCCGGGCACGGTCAAGGTGGAGCCGTTCCGGATCATCGAGCGCTACAGCCACGTGATGCACCTGGTCAGCGGCGTTCGGGGCATCCTGCCCCCGGAGCGTGACGCCTTCGACCTGTTCGCCGCAGCCTTCCCCGCCGGCACGGTGGTCGGTGCTCCGAAGCGCCGCGCGATCGAGCTGATCGACGAGCTGGAGCCGGTGCCGCGCAGCCTCTACGCCGGCACCATCGGGTACTTCGGCCACGGCGGCGCGATGGACCAGGCAATCACCATCCGCACGCTGGTGTTCCACAACGGGAGCTACGCCTACCAGGCGGGCGCGGGCATCGTCGCCGACAGCCGCCCCGAAAACGAGCACGCCGAGGTGCTGTCCAAGGGCGCCGCGCTCGAGGCGGCGCTGACGCTGGCGGAGGAAGGGCTATGAGGGGGCGGGTGCTGCTGATCGACAACTACGATTCGTTCACCTACAACCTCGTGCAGGGGCTGCGGATGCTCGGCGCGGAAGTGCTGGTCCACACCCACGACGCGCTGGACCTGGAGGGCGCGCGCGCCCTCGGCCCGACCCACCTGATGGTTTCCCCGGGACCCGGGCGCCCGGAGGACGCGGGACGCTCGAACGAGCTGATCCGTGGGCTGATGGAGCGGGTCCCGGTGCTCGGCGTGTGCCTCGGCCACCAGTGCCTCGCGGCGGTGCTGGGCGGGCGCATCGTCCAGGCGCGACAGCTGATGCACGGCAAGGCCTGCGCCGTCTACCACGACGGCCGGACGCTGTTCGAGGGCCTGCCGAACCCGTTCGAGGCCGGACGCTACCACTCGCTGGCGGTGGACGCCGAGCGCCTGCCCGCCGAGCTGGCCGTCTCGGCGTACACGTCGGACGGCGAGATCATGGGACTGCGGCACCGCGAGCTTCCCGTCGAGGGCGTGCAGTTCCACCCGGAGAGCGTGCTGACCCCCGACGGGCAGCGCCTGCTGGGGAACTTCCTCGACCTCGAGGCCGCGGGGGCCTCGCGGTGAGGGAGCAGCTCGAGCGCCTGCTCTCCGGCGGGCATCTCGCGGAGGACGAGGCCGCGGCGACGCTCGTCGCGTTGACCGACGGCGCGCTGGAGCCCGCGCTGGGCGGCGCGTTGCTCGCGGCGCTGCGGGCCAAGGGCGAGACCGCGACGGAGCTGCGTGGGTTCGCGCGCGCGATGCGCGAGCTGGCCCTGCGGCCGGCCGTTCCGCCGGGGACGCCGGTGGCGGACGTGGTCGGCACGGGCGGCGACGGATCGGGCAGCCTCAACCTGTCCACGGGCGCCGCGCTACTGGCGGCGGCGAGCGGGGTGCGGATCGTCAAGCACGGCAACCGCTCGGTGTCGAGCCGCTCGGGCAGCGCGGACGTGCTGGAGGCGCTGGGCTACCGGCTGCCCGCGGGGCCGGACGCGGCGACGGCGGACCTCTCGCGGACCGGGTTCACGTTCCTGTTCGCGCCGTTCTTCCATCCCGCGATGAAGGCCATCGCCCCGATCCGCCGCGCGCTCGGCGTGCGCACGGTGTTCAACCTGCTCGGGCCGCTGACCAACCCCGCCCGTCCGGCGTTCCACGTGCTCGGCGCGTACAGCGAGGCGGCCGCGCTGATGATGGCCGAGTCGCTTGCGGGCCTGGAGGGCCGGCGCGCGTTCGTGATCCACGGCGCGGCGGGTTGGGACGAGCCGACTCCCGTCGGGCCGTTCCTGTTGCTGGACGTCACGGCCGGGCGGATCGAGCGGCGGCGCGAGGACCCCGCGGACTACGGCCTGGCGCGTTGCTCGACCGACGACCTGCGCGGCGGGGACGCGGCGCACAACGCGGCGCGGCTGCGCGAGGCGTTGGCCGGCGCCCCGGGACCGCACCGCGACGCGCTGGTGCTGGGGGCCGCGCTGGCGTTGCGCGCGACCGGTCTGGAGGGCGAGCCGCGCGCGGCGGCCGCACGCGCCGCGCGGGCCATCGACGAGGGCGCCGCGACGCGGCTGCTGGACGCGCTGGCTGCTTCGCCCGCACGGGACAACGGCGGTGAGTGACCTGCTGCGGGCGATGGAGCGCGGCAGCCGCCGGCGCGTCGCCGCTGCCCGCGCCGGCACGCCCGAGGCGGAGCTGCGGCGCCGCATCGCGGACCGCCCGCCGCCGATCCCGCTGCGGCTCCACGGGTCGGGCTTCGACCTGATCGCGGAGTTCAAGCCGGCCTCGCCTGCGGCGGGACCGCTGCTCGATGCGTCGGCGGAACCGCGCGGGCGGGCCGCGGCCGCCGCGCGCTGCTACGCCGCCGCGGGGGCGGCCGCGATCTCGGTGCTCACGGAGCCGGAGCGCTTCGGCGGCGACCTGAGCTTGCTCGCCGCCGCGGCGGATGCATCGCCGGCGCCGGTGCTGCGCAAGGACTTCCTCGTCGACCCGTACCAGGTGCTCGAGGCGCGGGCCGCCGGCGCCGCCGCGGTGCTGCTGATCGCGCGCCTCGTCGACCCGGCCACGCTCGCCGGCTTGCTCTCCGCCACGCTGGAGCAGGGGATGTTCGCGCTGGTGGAGCTGTTCGACGAGGAGGATCTCGAGCGGGCCGCCGGGGCCCTGGCCGACGTGGCGCCGACGGCGCGCGAACGGGTGCTCGTGGGCGTGAACAGCCGCGATCTCCGAACGCTGCGGGTCGATCGGGACCGGCTCGGGCGACTGGTCTCGCGACTGCCCGAGGGGTTTCCGCGCGTGGCCGAGAGCGGCATCGAGTCCGACCCCGACGCGGCGGAGGCGGCGCGCCTGGGCTACCGCCTGGCGCTGGTGGGCACGGCGTTGATGCGCGCCGCGGACCCGGGCGAGCGCATCGCCGGCCTGCTGGAGGCCGCGCGGGCGACGCTGGCCGCCCGCGGCCGGGAGCGCCGGCCGTGAGGGTGCGGGTCAAGGTCTGCGGCATGACCGACGAGGCGGCGGTCCGCGCCGCGGCCTCGGCCGGCGCCGACGCGGTGGGCTTCGTGTTCGCCGAGTCGCCGCGCCGTGTGACACCGGAACGGGCCGCGGCGCTGGCGCGCGGGCTGCCCCGCGGCATCGCCCGGGTGGCGGTGTTCCGCCATCCGTCGTTCGAGGAGGTGCAACGGGTGCTGCGCGTGCTGTCGCCGGACTGGATCCAGACCGACGCAGCGGACCTCGGGGCGCTCGGGGCGCCGGGCGTGCCGCGGATGCTCCCGGTGTTCCGCGATGGACCGGACGTCATCGGGGCGGTGGAGCGTCACGCCGCGACGTGCCGAGCGCGACGGCCGCGGGTGCTGTTCGAGAGCCAAAACAGCGGCAGCGGTACGGCACCCGACTGGGAGCGCGCCGCGGCGCTCGCGACCCGGGTGCGGTTGGTGCTGGCGGGAGGTCTCGACGCCGACAGCGTGGCCCTGGCGATCCGCCGGGTCGGGCCCTACGCGGTGGACGTGAGCAGCGGCGTCGAGTCCAGTCGCGGGGTCAAGGACCCGGAGCGGATCCACGCTTTCGTGCGCGCCGCGCGGGGAGGAAAGCGATGAAGCAGCTCGCGGCGATCCAACCCGCCGAGGCCGACCGCTTGCTGGAGCGTCTGGTGCAGGGGAGCCTGCCCGACGAGCACGGCCGGTTCGGGCCGTTCGGAGGCCGCTTCGTGCCCGAGACGCTGATGGGTGCGATCCGGCGCCTGGAGCGCGCGGCCCGCGAGTCGTTCGCCGAGGCGGAGTTCCGTGCCGGGCTGGAGGCGGAGCTGCGCGATTGGGTCGGGCGGCCCACGGCGTTGACGGCGGCGCGGGGTCTGGGACGGCGCTGGAACGCCGAGGTGTGGCTGAAGCGCGAGGACCTCGCGCACACCGGGGCGCACAAGATCAACAACGCGATCGGCCAGGCGCTGCTGGCCCGGCGGCTCGGCGCGCGGCGCGTGGTGGCCGAGACCGGCGCCGGCCAGCACGGGGTGGCCAGCGCCGCGGCCTGCGCGCGCGTCGGTCTGCCGTGTCGCGTCTACATGGGCGCGGTGGATGCGGAACGGCAGGCGCCCAACGTGGATCGCATGCAGCGTCTCGGCGCGGAGGTGATCCGCGTCGACGGCGGCGACCGCACGCTGCGCGCGGCGATCGACGAGGCGTTGCGGGACTGGGTGCGCGATCCCGGCTCGACGTACTACCTGCTCGGCTCGGCGGTGGGCCCGCACCCGTACCCCTGGCTGGTGCGGGAGCTGCAAACGGTGATCGGACGCGAGGCGCGAGCGCAGATGCTGGAGCGGACGGGCTCGCTTCCCGACGCGGCCGTGGCCTGCGTCGGTGGCGGCTCCAACGCGATCGGCCTGTTCCACCCGCTGCTGGCCGACCGCGAGGTGGCGCTGCTCGGGATCGAGGCCGGCGGTCGGGGGGAGGCGCTCGGACACCACGCGGCGACGCTGCTGCGCGGCAGCCCCGGCGTGCTGCACGGCAGCTACTCGATGCTGCTCCAGGACCCCGACGGGCAGGTGCAGGAGACGCACTCGGTCTCGGCGGGTCTCGACTATCCCGGCGTCGGCCCCGAGCACGCGCTGCTGCGGGCGGTGGGTCGCGTGACGTACGAGTGCGCCAGCGACGGCGAGGCACTCGAGGCGCTCGACGAGTGCTGCGCGGCCGAGGGAATCCTCCCCGCGCTGGAGAGCGCGCACGCCCTGGTCGGGGCGCGGCGTTGGGCCGCAGCCCACCCGGGCGCGCGGATCCTGATCGGGCTGTCGGGCCGCGGTGACAAGGACATGCCGGCGCTGGCCGCCGCCGCGGGCGCCGAGTGATGGGCGGGGCAAAGGCCACGGGCGCGGAGACGCTTACGCGGGCTCTGCTCGCGGGGCGCGAGCGGCACGGGGCGGCGCTGTGCTCGTTCGTCACGGCGGGTTTCCCGTCGCGTGACGGCTTTCCGGAGCTGCTGGAGCGGGTGGCGCGCGCTTCGGACGCCGTCGAGATCGGCGTCCCGTTCAGCGACCCGATGGCCGACGGGCTGACGATCCAGCGCGCCAGCCATGCAGCGCTCCAGGGTGGCGTGACGCTGCGCTGGATCCTGGAAACGCTGCGGGAGTCCGGGGCGGCGGCGGGCGTGCCGCTGGTGTTGATGAGCTACCTCAACCCGCTGCTGGCGCTGGGCCCGGAGACGCTGGCGGCCGAGGCGGCCCGGGCCGGAGTGACGGGATTCGTGGTGCCCGACCTCCCGCTCGAGGAGAGCGGGCCGCTGCGCGAACGGCTCGACGCCCGGGGCCTGGCGCTGGTGCAGCTCGTCACGCCGGCCACCCCCGAGGCGCGGATGCGGCGGCTGCGCCGGGAAAGCCGGGGCTTCGTCTACGCGGTCACGATGACCGGGACCACCGGCGGCGACGAGGTTCCCGGCGAGGTGCTGCCGTACCTCGACCGTGTCCGGGACGGCTCGCCGCTGCCGGTGCTGGCCGGTTTCGGAATCCGCCGGGCGGCGCAGGTCGAGGCCATCGCCGGCCATGCGGATGGTGTTATCGTCGGTAGCGCCCTGATCGAGGCGCTGGAGCGGGGTGACGATCCCGCGGCGCTGCTGCGCGGGCTCAGGGGCGGGTTGCGTCCGGCGGCGGAGGGACGGTCATGATCGCGATCCTCGACAAGGAGACCCCGCTCAAGCACAAGGCCGCCCTGGTGCGGTTCATCGAGGGCAAGGGCTTTCGCGTCCAGGTCAGCGAGCTGGCCGACCAGAGCCTGGTCGGCGTGATCGGACAGGGCGCCGAGGCGTTGGCCGAGGAGCTCGCGGCGATGCCGGGGGTTCGCGAGGTGCGGCCCGTGGCGCCCCCGTATCCCCAGGTCTCGCGCGACCACCATCCCGAGCCGACCGAGGTCAAGGTCGGCCCGCTGCGCATCGGCGGCGAGGAGCTGGTGGTGACCGCGGGCCCGTGCGCGGTCGAGGACGAGCGGCAGATCATGACCGTGGCCGAGAGCGTCCACCGCGCCGGTGCCCGGATCCTGCGGGGCGGCGCGTTCAAGCCGCGCAGCTCGCCTTACAGTTTCCAGGGGCTGGGCGAGCAGGGGCTCGAGCTGCTCGCGGCGGCACGCCGGGCGACCGGCCTGCTGGTGGTGACCGAGGTGCTGGCCGCCGAGGACGTGGACCTCGTGGCGCGGCATGCCGACATCCTGCAGATCGGGGCGCGCAACATGCAGAACTTCCGGCTGCTCTCCGCGGTCGGCGCGCAGGCGCGGCCGGTGCTGCTCAAGCGCGGGCTGATGGCGACCGTCGAGGAGCTGCTGCTGGCGGCCGAGTACGTCGTCGCCGCCGGCAACCCGCGGGTGATCCTGTGCGAGCGGGGGATCCGCACCTTCGAGCGCTCGACCCGCAACACGATGGACGTCAGCGCGGTCCCGGTGATCAAGGAGAAGAGCCACCTGCCGGTGATCGTCGACCCCAGCCACGCCGCGGGCAGGCGCGAGCTGGTGCCGCCGCTGGCACGTGCGGCGGTGGCGGCCGGGGCCGACGGGCTGATGGTCGAGGTCCATCCCGATCCCGATCGCGCGCTGAGCGACGGGCGCCAGAGCATGACGCTGCCCGCCTTCGAGACGATGATGGCGGAGCTGGCGCGGGTGGCGGCCGCCGTGGGCCGGACCCTGGAGTCCGTCACGACTCGCGGCGCCGCGGGGCCCTGAGCGGACCACGCCGCGCGCGATCAGCCGTGGACGGTGGGCTCCACGCCGCGCGTGGCCGCGATGTCGCGCTCGACCGCGAGCCAGCGGCGCCAGCGCTTCGCGAACTCCTCCGGATCGCGGTCGCGTTGCGCCAGCCGGTGGAACAGCAGCCAGTGGCGCTTCTCGGCCGGGCCGAGGTCGTGCAGCAGCGGTCGCAGCTCGGGGTCGTCGGTGCGTTCCAAGAGCCGCGTGAAGCGCTCGCAGCTCCGCGCCTCGATCAGCGCTCCCACCAGGAGCCGGTCGGTCTTCAGCTGCGGCTCGCGCCCGACCGCCATCTTCTTGCGCAGCGCCTGCACGTAAGGGTTGCCGCGCCGCCGCGAGGGCGCGATCCGGCGCCGCCGCAGCAGCGTCGCGACGCGGCGCAGGTGCGACACCTCCTCGATCGCCAGCGCGGTCATGCGCTCGACCAGCTCCTCGTCCTCGGGGTAATGCGCGACCAGGGACAGCGCGGAGAGCGCCGCCTGCTGCTCGCACACCGCGTGGTCGGCCAGGAACACGTCGAGCCGCGCGTGGGCCAGCTCGGCCCAGCGCCGCGGGGTCGGGGACAGGAGCGGCAGATCGGCCAGGATCGTGGCCGGGTCCGGGGCGGCAGGGCGCCCCGTCACGGCATGGCGGGGGAGCCCGGGCCGCCGTTGCCGCCGCCGCTCGTGGCGAAGGCGATCACCACCACCGAGCCGAGCCCGATCCCGACCATGCCGGCCGGCCGCCGGTACCACGGTCGCGGGGGTACGGCGGTCCCGCTCGGCGTCGGGGGCTGCGGGGCGGTGGTGGGTTGCGCGACGGGAGGCGGGGCCTCCGGGGTCTCGCCGGGAACGACGAACAGCACGTCGGGCAGGCGATAGCTTCCGGGGACCCGCACCGGGATCGGGGCGATGCCCTCGATCGGGATCCGCTCGCCGTCGGGGGTGATCGCGGCCACGATGCGGTAGCGCTGCCCGACCGCGACGCGGATGGTGTACTCCCCGCGGGCGTCGCTGACCGTGCTGAGGAACTCCTCGCGCGAGACCACGTCCTCGACCACAGTCCGGATGCCCTCGGCCGGCCGGCCGTCCGGACGCAGCAGCGTCCCGACCAGCATGGCGGTGTCTTCGGCGGCGGACGCCGACGGGGCCGCGAGGAACGCGAGCATCACGAGCGCCGCCGTGGCGGCGGCCCTCGGGGCGTGGATTCGTCGGATTGGCTTCATCTTCCTCAACGCAGGCTCCACGGCCGGCCGATTCCACCGGCCGGCCGGGCAACCCCGACGGTATTAAAGGCGGGGTGGCCGCCGGGAGTCAAGTCCACACCCATCCGCAACCGGACCCACCCGGCCCCGTTTCAGACCTTGGGCTCGGCGGAGCGGATCTCCGGCAAGGCCTCTTCGGCATAGCGCCCGAAGTTGTCCCGGAACATCCCGGCCAGCCGCCGCGCCTGCTCGTCGTAGGCCCGCTTGTCGGCCCAGGTGTCGCGGGGCGCGAGCACCTCCGCGGGCACGTCCGGAACCTCCCGGGGGACCGCGATGCCGAAGACGGGATCCGGCGCGAAGGACTCGTCCCGGATCCGCCCCGACAGCACCGCGCGGAGCATCGCGCGGGTGTGTGGGATCGGCATCCGGTGGCCGGTCCCGTAGGGTCCCGCCGTCCAGCCGGTGTTGACCAGCCAGACCTGCGGGCCGTGCTTGCGGATCTTCTCGCCGAGCATCGTCGCGTAGCGCATCGGGTGCAGGGGAAGGAACGGCTCGCCGAAGCAGGCGCTGAAGGTGGCCTGCGGCTCGTTGATGCCGCGCTCCGTCCCCGCCACCTTGGCCGTGTAGCCGCTCAGGAAGTAGTACATCGCCTGCTCGGGGCTCAGGCGCGCGATCGGCGGCAGCACGCCGAACGCGTCGGCGGTCAGGAACACGATGTTGCGCGGATGTCCGGCGGTGCCCGAGGCGACGACGTTCGGCAGGTAGAACACCGGATAGGCGCCGCGGGTGTTCTCGGTGATCGCGTCGCTGTCGAGGTCGAGCTCGCGGGTCGCCTCGTCCAGCGCCACGTTCTCCAGGATTGCCCCGAACCGGTGCGTGGCGTCGTAGATCTCCGGCTCGTGGTCGCGGTCGAGCCGGATCACCTTGGCGTAGCAGCCGCCCTCGAAGTTGAACACGCCCTGCTCGCTCCAGCCGTGCTCGTCGTCGCCGATCAGGGGACGCTGGGGATCGGCCGACAGGGTCGTCTTGCCGGTCCCGGACAGGCCGAAGAACAGGGCGGTGTCCCCCTCGGCGCCGACGTTGGCCGAGCAGTGCATCGGGAGCACGCCGCGCAGCGGCAGCAGGTGGTTCAGCACCGTGAACACCGACTTCTTGATCTCGCCGGCGTAGAACGTGCCTCCGATCAGCACGATCCGGCGCGAGAAGCTGATGATCACGAACGCCTCGGAGCGGGTGCCGTCGCGCTCCGGGACGGCCTTGAAGCTCGGCGCGTGGACGACGGTGAATCCGGGGCGGTGCGCCGCGAGCTCCTCGGCCGAGTCGATGCGCAGGAACATGCAGCGGGCGAACAACACGTGCCACGGCGACTCGCTGACGACGCGGATCGGCAGCATCTGCTCGGCGTCCGCGCCGGCCCGGAGATCCTGCACGAACAGCTCGCGGGTGGCCAGGTGCCCGGTGACGCGGGACAGCAGCGCCTCGAAGCGCTGCGGGTCGATCGGCTGGTTCACCTTGCCCCAGGCGATGTCCCCCTCGACGTCCGGATCGCGGACGATGAACTTGTCCTTGGGGGAGCGGCCGGTGTAGGGGGCGGTGTCGACCACCAGCGGCCCGCCACGAGCGATCCGGCCCGCGCCCCGGCGAACCGTGTGCTCGTACAGGGCCGGAGCGGGCAGGTGCCAGTGCACCTCCGGGGCGCCGTCGAGTCCCAGGTCGGCCAGTCGCCGGGCGGAATCGGTGGTCTTCATGGGTCGTTCCCCTCCTGCCGGGCAACCGCCGGAAAAGGGCCAGCATAGCGCGCCCGCCGGGGGATGGAAAGGGCCGGCGGAGGACTGGAAGCCCCGGGGGGGCGTCGTCTTTCCGGGACGCCGCGGCGTACCATAGGGTCGGAGTCGATCGATGCGGATCCGCCGACGAAAACGGGGCAAGTGCGCCGCCCTCGCGATGGTGGCGATGTTGGCCGCGGGCCACGCGCGCGCCGTGGCGGAGCAGCCCGTCCGCGCGGCCGCCCCGGCCGAGGCGCCCGCGTCCCGGCCGTGGCTCGGCGTGCTGCTCGGCGACGCCGTGGACGGCGGGGTGCAGGTCGTCGCGGTGGTCCCGGGGGGCCCGGCTGCCGCAGCGGACCTCAGGGCGGGTGACGTGGTGCTGCGCCTGGGCGAGCACCCGATCGCGCGCAACGAGGATCTCGCCGGCGCCCTGGCCGGCGCGCCACCCGGCGATCCGCTCGTGGTGCAGATCGTGCGCGACGGTGTGCTCGTGCGCAAGACCGTCCGGCCCGCGGCGCGCCGGCCTCCCGGACCCGTGATCGCCCCGCCCGCTCCGCTGCCGCCGCCGAGGGTGCTGCTCCCGTCGCCGGGCACGGACCTGGATGCGATGCTCGGGTTGCGGACGAGCGCCATCCCGGCCGAGCTCCGTCGCCACTACGGAGCGCCGGCCGAGGCCGGGCTGCTCGTGATCCGGATCGCGCCAGGCACGGTCGCATCGCGCAGCGGAATCGAGGTCGGCGACGTGCTGGTGCGCGCCTGCGGTGAAGCGCTCGACCAACCGGCCGCGAACCCGTGCGGCCCGCAGCCCGAAGGGCCGCACGAGATCGCGCTCGAGCTGGTGCGCGACGGCGAGCCGCGCGTGTTGAAAGTCGAGCTTCCGGGGGGTTATGCTGCGCCGTCCGCCCCGGATGCGCGTGTCGCGGGCCAGACGGGAGCGATCGACGAGCGGGCGAGGGAGTTGCGCATCCGGGTGCTCGAGCGGGAGATCGCCCGGCTGGAGCAGCGGCTCGCGGCGCTGAAGCGGGAGTTGGAGTCGCTGGAATAGCGGCCGCGCCCGGATCGGCAGCCGGTTTGACCCAGCTTTCCAGATCGTCGTGCCGAGGCTCGCTCCCCGCGCTGGCGTGGTGCGCCGTCGCGCTGGTGGGGCCGGCCGGTGCCGCTGCCGGCGAGCCTTCCACGTTGCTGGCCGACATCGGACCCGAGGTGCAGGCGGCCCTGGCAGGGCAGGACGCGGCGCTCCCGGACGATCCGCTGGCGCTGCTCGATCGCGTGTTCGACGCCGCGCCGTCGTTCTACTTCCGTGAAGGGCCGCTGACGGTCCGCACCGATCGAAGGTGGTACTCGACGCTGCCCGAGGCCGGCGCGGGAGCGCCGTTGCTCGTTCTGCGCCGCTGGCCGGGCGACTCCGTGGCGGCGTTCTATCTGCTGGACGGGGCGTTTCCGACCGAGCCGGGCGCCGTGGTCGCGCCGCCACCGTTTCCGGACGCCGCCGTCAGCGCCGCGACGAGGGACGGCGGTCGTCGCTGGGAGCTGACGCTGCCCGATCGACTCGGGGAGCGCAGGGCGGAGTGGCTGGAGCGGCCGGTGCCCGAGGCCGCGTTCCGCCTCGGGGTGCTGCTGGTTCCCGGCGACGCGGGACTCGGACCCGAGACCCTGGACGACCGGTGGATCGAGTTGCGGGCCGTGGCCGGCCGGGTGGAGATCCAGCTCGAGCGCACGGTTCGGGTCACGCCATTGCCGGCCGGCACGGCCGCCGCGGTCCCCGATCTCGGGGATGCCCCCGGCCGCGCCGACGAGGGCGCGGACCCCTGGCAGGTCGCGCAAGGCCACGGTTTCACCCTGGGGATGCCGCCCGGGCTGAAGGTCAAACGGCTGCGTGGCGTTCCGGCGCCGCAGCCCGTGCCGGGACAGGTGCTCTGGATCCGCGGGAGGTTCATCGACCGTGACGGCACCGAGGTGGCCGTGGGCGACGGCCGCCGCGCGGGCTACGTCGCCGAGGTGGCGTCCCCGGCGTCCGCCTGGCGACGGGGGCACGAGGCTCCGCTCGGTGCGCCGGGGGCGCGCCGGGTCTCCGGCGAGGAGTTCGACGTCGCCCGCGAGGCGACCGGTTGCCGCGAGGCGCGCGCCGAGCGCTGGCAGGAGCCGGGCTTCGACGGTGACTGGTTGGTGTTCCGGCTGGGGTTTTCCGACCGGGGTGTGGAGATCGGGCTCCCGGTCGCGGCCGGTCGCGAGTCGCTGGCGCTGTTCTGGATTCCGCTGACCTGGCGCCCCGGCGACCGCCCGCCGGCCCCGCCGCCCATCGATGCCGCCGCTCGCTTCGGCATCCGCTTCGAGAAGCTCCAGGGTCGCGAGCGCCGGACCCACCCGATGACCGAGGGTTACCTGGCCGTTCCCGGGCTGAGGATGCAGATCGCGAAGGGCTGGTGGGTGATCGCCAACCTGCGCTCGACGGACGGTTTCCCCGTGCAGATCGTGGACAGCGACGGAAACGTGGCGGGACGGCTGGTCCGCCTCGATCTGGAGCAGATCGGCCCGATCGCACCCGACGAGGGTTGGATGGAGGAGAAGCGCCCGCGATCCTACGGGGCGCAGGAAGTGCGCCGCCGGCGCGACGGGACCTGGCTGTACCTCACGCCCTACGGCTACGCGTTCCGGCTCGAGCCGTTGGAGCTCGACGCCTCGTCGGCCAAGGTCTGGGACCGGTCGGCCAGGACGGTCCAGCTGAACCGGCCCCGGAAGTGACCGGGGCCGGTCCGCCGGACCTGTCCCCGACCTCGATGCGAATCAGTCGTCCAGATCGCGGATCAGCTTCCTGAGCCGGCGCTCGGTGGTCACCACCGAGGCCGACGCGTCGCCCCCGCCCGCCGACGAGAAGCCGCCGGTGAGCGCCGCGTTGCCCAGCGCGGACGATCCGGCGGCGACGGCCCGCGCGCTGCCCAGGGGCTCGAAGATCGGTCCGGGCCTCACGATCGGCAGCTCGATCGGTCCGGGTCCCTCCTTGGTGGGGATGCGCTCACGCATCCGCGTCGGTTTCTGGATGTCCGGGTTGCTGATGGTCAGCGAGTCGACGGGGTCTTCCCCGGCCTGCACCCCCGACAGGGCGACCAGCAGACCGAGGCCGATCAGGACCGGCAGGCGAATGGATTTGCGCACGGACGGGACCTCCGCGGAAGGGGCCGCGGCATTACGACCCCACAGAGTCCCTTATACGCGGATCGGGCGGAGGCTGACAAGGGGGCGGTAGCAGAACGTACAACAGGCCGGCGGCGACCGCGATGCCGCCCAGCGCGACGGCGAGCATCACGGTGCGATTGGCGAGCAGCAGGCCGATCCAGTTTCGCGTCTGCTGCAGAGCGTGCAGCGTGAACAGCAACGCGGAGAGCAGCGCGGCCGCCGTCGTCACCGCCGTCAGCAACAGGTCCCGCAGCCTGGCCCAGCGCGGGGATGGCCGGTGCGCCGGCATCACGACGCCGGTCGCTCGGGCAGCAGGTCGCGGAGCTCGGAGAACGAGCGCAGCACCGGCCGGCCGGTCCGGCGCAGCTCGGTCGCGCTGCACGAGCCTCCGGGAACCAGCACGACCGCGACCCCCGCCCGGTCGGCGGTCTCGACGTCGAGCGCCATGTCGCCCACGTAAACCGCGCGGGACGGGTCGACGGCCATCGCCGCGAGGCAGCGGCGGAGCATCGCCGGCTCGGGCTTGGTGACGCCCGCGGTGTCCGGGCCCTCCACGACGTCGATCCACCCGCCGAGTCCGAGCTGCGCCAGGATCGGTGCTCCGAAACGGGCCGGCTTGTTGCTGGCGACCGCGAGCCGGAAGCCGCGGCGCCGCAGCTCGTGCAGCGTT
>JBFKMV010000074.1:0-21274 GCA_041629655.1 Candidatus Polarisedimenticolaceae bacterium | reverse complement strand
GACGCTGGTGCGGACGGACGGCGTCACCGGGACGATGGCCTCCGCCTACGCCTGGCGCTGGAGCGCCACGGCGGAACAACGGTTCCTCTCCTCGGACGCGAGCGCGGCGCCCTCCGGTCCCGCGGCGGCGTCGGAGCCCGCCGCGGCCGAGACCTCCGCGTGGCCCGGGTTCCGCGGCCCCGGCCGCGACAACGTGCTGGACGGCGTCACCATCGACCCGGACTGGTCGCGCAATCCGCCGCAGGAGATCTGGCGGCGTCCCGTCGGACCCGGTTGGGGCTCCTTCGCGCTCGTCGGCAACCGGCTCTGCACGCAGGAGCAGCGCGACGAGAACGAGGTCGTGGTGTGTTACGACGCCGGCACGGGCGAGCCGATCTGGCTCCACGCCTACCCGGCCCGGTTCTGGGAGGCGCTGGGCGGGGTCGGCCCGCGCGCGACGCCGACCTACCACGGCGGACGGCTGTACACGCTGGGCGCGACCGGCGTGCTGAACTGCCTCGACGCGGTCACCGGCCGGCCGGCCTGGACCCGCGACCTGACCGAGGACTCGGGTGCCCGCGTTCCCGACTGGGGGTTCGCCAGCTCGCCGCTGGTCGTCGACGACCTGGTGGTCGTGCACGCGGCGGGGGCCCCCGAGGGCCGCGCGGTCGTGGCCTACGAGCTCGCCTCGGGCGAGCCACGCTGGTTCGGGAAGGCGGACGGCGCGAGCTACAGCTCGCCGCATCTGGCGACGATCGACGGCGTGCGGCAGATCGTGATGATCACGGGAGAGGGGGCGTTCGGGCTCGTGCCCGAGACGGGCGAGCTGCTGTGGGAGCACGAATGGTCGCTGGGCGCCGGCGGCTCGCGCGTCGTGCAGCCGGCGATCCTGGCCGACGGCGGCATCCTGATCGGGACCAGCTTCGGGATGGGGACACGCCGCATCGCCGTGTCGTCGGACGGACAGGGGACGTGGACGGTGGACGAGGGATGGACTTCGCAGGGATTGAAGCCGTACTACAACGACCTCGTCGTGCATCGCGGGACCGCCTACGGCTTCGACGGGAGCATCCTGGCGGCGATCGACCTCGCCACCGGCGAGCGCGTGTGGAAGGGCGGGCGCTACGGGAACGGGCAGATGCTGCTGCTGCCCGAGCAGGACCTGCTGCTGGTGATCTCCGAGAAGGGCGAGCTGGCGCTGGTGCGCGCGAAGCCGGAGCGGTTCGAGGAAGTCGCCCGGATGCAGGCGCTGACCGGGAAGACGTGGAACCATCCGATCGTCGCGGACGGGGTGGTCTACGTGCGCAACGACCAGGAGGCGGCGGCCTACCGGCTGCCGGGGTAGGGAGCCATGGACGTCAAGATCGTCTACTGCGACACCTGAAGCACCACGGCCTCCAAGGCGGCGAGTTTCGCCGCCCTGATCACGGACGCCCTGCAGACCCGCGTGGAGCTGGTCAAGGGCCGTCAAGGGCAGTTCGAGATCCGTGTCGACGGCCGCACGGTCGTTTCCCGCAAGGGCGGGCTGCTGGCCAAACTGCTCGGCCGGCCGTGGCCGACGGACGAGGACGTGCTGGCCGCGGTGCGCGGAGCCACGCAGCAGGCCTGAGCTGCAGGCCACCTCCGCTGTTTTTGTGAACCTTCCGGCGCGCGGTTGCGTTCAACCCGACGACCGCAAGTGCAGGGGGGCAAACCATGACCACGCCGGTGAACACCGGGCCCGTGCAGGCGCCGGAACGGATAGCCGCGATCGACACGCTGCGCGGATTCGCGCTGCTCGGGATCCTGGTGATGAACATCACCGGCTTCGCGTTCCCGTTCGCGGCCTACTTCAACCCGACCGTCTACGGCGGTTCCACGGGCCTCGACCTGGCCGCCTGGGTCTTCGCGAACCTGTTCTTCGAGCTGAAGATGATGGCCATCTTCTCGATGCTGTTCGGTGCCGGCGTGATCCTGATGGCCAAGCGCGCCGCGGCGTCGGGTCGCCCGTTCGGCCGGATCTACTACCGGCGCATGCTGTGGCTCGGGCTGATCGGTCTGGTCCACGCGTACCTGGTGTGGCACGGCGACATCCTCGTGACCTACGCGCTGTGCGGCGTGGTGCTGTACCTGTTCCGGCGCCGCGGAGTGCGGGCCCTGGTCGCGGCCGGGCTGGCGGTGCTGCTGTTCGGTGCGCTGATCCAGTCCGGTGGAGGCTTCGCCCAGACGCAGCTCCGTAACGTGGTGACCGAGATCGAGACCAAGGTCGCGGCCGGCGAGCCGATGACCGAGCGGCGCCAGGCGCTGGTCGACCAGTGGAACGGGTTGCGGCGGTCCTTCGCGCCGACGCCGGAAGAGATCGAGCGGACCCTCGAGACCATGCGCGGCGACGCGGTCACGGTCGTCGCCGCCAACATCCACGAGTCGGTCAGCATGCACACGCAGGCGGTGCCGTTCTACCTGTTCTGGCGCGCGCTGGGGATGATGCTGCTGGGCATGGCGTTGATGCAGGCCGGCGTGCTGGACGCGCGTCGCTCACGCCGGTTCTACCGGGGCTGGATGGTGGTCGGCTTCGGCGTGGGGCTTCCGCTCGTCGCCTTCGGCGCGTGGCGCTGGAGCCGGCACGGCTTCGACTTCGTCTCCAGCTTCCTCGTCGACGGCCAGTACAACTACTTCGGCAGCATCCTGGTCAGCCTGGGATACGTCGCGCTGGTGATGCGGATCTGCCAATCCGGAAGGCTGCCGGGCACGCGGGCGCGCCTGGCGGCCGTGGGCCGGATGGCGTTGACGAACTACCTGCTGCAGAGCGTGATCTGCGCGAGCCTGTTCTTCGGCTACGGGCTGGGCCTGTTCGGCCACGTCGGCCGCTTCTGGCTGTGGGGCTTCATCCTCGGCATCTGGCTGCTGCAGCTGGTCGTCAGTCCGTGGTGGCTGGCCCGGTTCCGGTTCGGCCCCGCCGAGTGGCTGTGGCGCACGCTGACCTACTGGCGGCTTCAGCCGCTGCGGGTCTGACGCTCACAGGCGCTCGGCCGCGAAGTAGAACAGCTCCGTCCAGTCGCGATCGCCCCAGTCCCCCCGTCCCGGGCCGGTGCGCACGAACACCGCCCCGTACCGGGGCGACACGTAAATGAACTGGCCGAAGCGACCGATGGCGCAGAAGTCCGACGGTCCCTCGGGGCGCGGCACGATCCACCAGCCGGCACGGTAGCCCCAGCTGCGGCCGTCGTACGTGTCCAGCTCCGCCGGCTCGCGCAGCTCGGTCGTCTCGCGCACCGAGGCCTCGGGCAGGATGCGGCACCCGTCGGCCAAGCCGCGACCGAGGTACAGCAGCCCGAACCGCGCGAGATCGCGGGCGCGGGCGTAAAAGCCGCTCTCCATCCGCTCGAGGCCGCGGTCGTCGACCGTCCAGCCGGCCGGTCCCTCCGCGCCGATCGGCTGCCAGAGCTCGCGCTCGAGGTACTCGGACACGGGCACGCCGGTGGTGCGACGGAGGATCAGACCGAGCAGGGGCGGGTTGTAGTTGTTGTACCGGAACTCGCCGGGTGGGGAGGCGATCGTGGTCCGCTCGAGGACGATCGACTCGAGATCCGGGTGGTAGTAGATCAACGGGTCGTCCGAGTTGACGAACGGGAACGTCACGTCGTCCGAGTAGCGGATGCCGGAGCGCATGTCGAGCAGGTGCTCGACGCTGATCGCGGCGAAGCGCTCGTCGCGCTCGCCGAGCTCCGGGAGATACCGCGTGATCGGGGCGCCGAGCTCCACCCTGCCGTCGCGCGCCGCCAGCCCGACGAGGGCCGATGCGACGGACTTCGAGACCGAGAAGGTGTTCTGGGCGCTCTCGCGGTCGTGGCCCCCGAGGTAGCGTTCCTCCACCAGCCGGCCCTCGTGAACGACCAGGAAGGCCGTCGTCTCGGTCTGTTCCAGGAAGACCCCCAGCTCGTCGATCTCCGGGTGTTGCTCCAGCACCTCCGCAACATGCGGGTCCCGGGCGACGGGCAGCTCGCCCGGCGACTCGGCCGCCGCGATCGCGCGGGCCGGAGAACGGTGGATGTCGGAGAAGTCGGGCTCCCGGAGGGCGAGGACCCGGTAGACGTAGGGCAGGGGGTAGCGGACGTGGAGCACCGCCAGGCCGACCGCGAGCACCACCAGCACGGCGACAATGAACCAGCGGAATCGTGAGCGGCCTTGCGGCATCGTGCGCCCCCCGTCGGCGGACGGGTCCGCCATCGCCAGGGTCCGTCATACCGCGTCGGCCTGTCAATCCCGACCGGCGACCCGCTCGAGCCGGGCCCAGCCGGAGAAAACTCCCCTGGCGTGTCGGAATCCGCCGGGCGAATCCGTGGATGAGGACAGGAGCCACTGCACGGCGACGGAGGACCGACATGGACAGCACAAGCTCGCGGACTCTTCTCAACGGCCCCGGCGGCGCGGCGCTGCTGCTGGCCGCCCTGGCCGCCTGGGTCTCGATGCCCCTGGCGGGCCCCCCCGGTCTCGACGGCGAGCTTCGCCGCGGACGGGTACAGGAGCGGCCGGCGCGCCTGCTCCCGCTACCGGCCACCGATCAGGACTTCACGACGGCCTCACCGGCCAAGGTCGCCCTGGGGCGCGCGCTGTTCTTCGACAAGATCCTCAGCGGCAACCGCGACGTCTCGTGCGGCACGTGCCACCACCCGCTGGCCCACACCGCTGACGGTCTGTCGCTTTCGCTGGGCATGGCGGCCGACGGTCTCTCGGTCACCCGCGTGCCGGGCGCGCTGCCCGGCGGGGTGGGGGAGCGTGTGCCGCGCAACGCCCCGGCGATCTTCAACCTCGGCGCCCGCGAGTTCACCCGGATGTTCCACGACGGACGCGTCGAGGTCGATCCGGACCAGCCTCAGGGTTTCCGCTCGCCGGCCGGTGCCGACCTGCCCCCGGGTCTCGACAGCCCGCTCGCCGTTCAGGCGATGTTCCCGCCGACGTCGGGCACCGAGATGGCCGGACGCCCGGGTGAGAACGACGTGGCCGACGCCGCTGCGGCGGGCGACCTCGCGGGACCCGACGGGGTGTGGGAGCAGCTCTCCCGGCGTCTTCGCGCGATTCCGGAGTACGTCGGGATGTTCCGGGCGGCCTTCTCCGACGTGAGCGAGCCCGAGGACATCCGCTTCGTCCACGTGGCGAACGCCATCGCGGCCTTCGAGGCCGTCACCTGGCGCGCCGACGACAGTCCCTTCGATCGCTACCTGCGTGGCGAGCACCAGGCGATGAGCCTCTCGGCCCGGCGCGGGATGCGGCTGTTCTACGGTGAGGCCGGGTGCGGAGACTGCCACGCCGGTACGTTCCAGACCGACCACGAGTTCCACGCCATCGCGATGCCGCAGATCGGTCCGGGCAAGGGCGACGGCTTCGACGGGCACGAGGACTTCGGTCACGAGCGGGTGTCGGGCGATCCCGGCGATCGGTACCGCTTCCGCACGCCGTCGCTGCGCAACGTCGCGCTGACCGCGCCGTACGGCCACGACGGCGCCTACGCCGAGCTGGAGGCGGTGGTGCGGCATCATCTCGATGCGGTCGCCGCGCTCGAGGGCTACGACCCGACGCAGGCCGTGCTTCCGTCGCGACCGGATCTCGACGCGGTCGACCTCGTGGTCCACGGCGACCCCGTGCGCCGCGCGGCGATCGCCGCCGCGAGCGAGCTTCCGCCCGTGGCGCTGTCCGAGGATCAGCTGCGCCGGCTGCTCGACTTCCTGCACGCGCTGACGGATCCGTCGAGCATCGATCTCAAGCGAGACGTCCCGTCGCGCGTGCCCAGCGGCCTGCCCGTGGCCGACTGAGCGGAGCGACGATGATGCCCGCGGAGGCGGTTCGTCGTACACTTTGGCCAGGCAGGCCTGGCCCGGATGCAGCCACAGCGACCCGAGATCACGCAGTTGTTGCGCGCCCACGAGCGCGGCGAGCCCGGTGCGCTCGCCGAGGCCGTGAGCTTCATCTACGACGATCTGAAGCGGCTGGCGCGCCGGCAGCTCCGCTCCGGCCCCGGCGGGGGCCCGCTGGACACCACGGCCCTGGTCCACGAGGCGTACGTCCGGCTCGTCGAACGGGGGCGCGGCACCTGGAAGGACCGCCAGCATTTCCTGGCCGCGTCGGCGCGGGCGATGCGACACGTCGTCGTGGACCACGTCCGTGAACGGATGGCCGCCAAGCGCGGCGGGGGTCGGGCGGACGTCACGCTGGACGACGAGCACCAGACGGTGGCGCGTCAGTCGTCGCTGGCGCTCGACGTCGACGCCGCGCTGGAGGGACTCGGCGAGCTCGACCCCCGTCTGGTCCAGGTGGTCGAGTGCCGGTTCTTCGCCGGGTTCTCCGCCGCGGAGACGGCGACCGCGCTCGGCGTGTCGCCACGAACCGTCGAGCGGGACTGGAAGCGGGCCCGGGCCTGGCTGCGCGACGCGCTCGACGCGCGGCACGGCGGGGAGTCCTGAGCCGTGGACGCGGACGCCCGGCGTCGCGAGGCCGACGCGATCCTCTGCGAGGCGCTCGACGTCGAGCCCGGCGCGCGGGCGGGGTGGTTGGCGCGCCGCTGCGGATCGGACGAACGGCTCCGCCGCCGCGTCGAGCGTCTCCTGGAGGCCGCCGAGGGCTCCGACGACGGGCTGACGCCCGACGCGTTGTGCGGCGGCCCGCTGTGGCGCCGGATCTGGGGCGACACGGGCGCGGACGCGTTCGGCCAGCCGGAGACCCTCGGGCCGTGGCGCATCGTGCGCGAGCTGGCCCGTGGCGGGATGGCCGTCGTGTACGTGGCCGAGCGGATCGACCCCACGCTGCCGCAGACGGTCGCGCTCAAGCTGCTCCACGGCGGCGCCGGCACCGACGATGAGGTCGGGCGGTTCGAGCAGGAGCGGGCGATCCTGGCCGGGCTGAGCCACCCCAACATCGCGGGCCTGCTGGACGGCGGCGTCAGCGCGGCCGGCCGGCCGTACCTGGCGATGGAGCTCGTCCAGGGCGAGCCGATCGACCGCTACTGCGAGCGGCGGGGGCTCGACGTCGAGGCGCGGGTGCGGCTGATGCTCCAGGTCGGCGAGGCGATCCGTTACGCGCACCGCAACCTGATCGTCCACCGCGACATCAAGCCCTCGAACGTGCTCGTGGACGAGCACGGCACGGTCAAGCTGCTCGACTTCGGGATCGCGAAGCTGCTCGAGCCGGGACGCCATGCCGCGGAGGCGCCGCCGACCCGGCGCACGCTGCGCGTGCTGACTCCCGAGTACGCCAGCCCCGAGCAGGTCCGCGGGGATCCGATCACCACCGCCTCGGACGTCTACCAGCTCGGCCTGCTGACCTATGAGCTGCTGACCGGGGTTCGCGCCCAGCGGCTGGACGACGCCTCGCCGTCGCAGATCGAGCGGATCTGTTGCGAGGTCGATCCTCCGGCTCCCAGCGCGCGCATCGCCGCGCGTCCCGGGCGGGCCCGGCGCGTTCGCGGCGATCTCGACGCGATCGTGCTCCGCGCGCTGCGCAAGGACCCCGCCGAGCGCTACCCGTCGGTGGACGCGTTGCTCGAGGACCTGCAGCGTCATCTCGAGGGCGTCCCGATCAAGGCCCGCCCGCCGACCCTCGGTTACCGCCTGGGCAAGTTCGTGCGCCGGCGCCGCGGCACGGTGCTGGCGACCGGGGCGATCCTGGCCTCGCTCGTCGCCGGGCTGGTGCTGGCCGGCTGGCAGGCCCGGGAGGCGCGGCGGGAGCGCGATCTCGCGCAGCAGCAGATGCGTCGCGCCGAGGAGATCCGGGACTTCTTGGTCGGCCTGTTCGAGGCCGCGGATCCCGACCAGACGCTGGGCGTGGAGGTCACCGCCCGGCAGCTCCTGGAGCAGGGCGCGCAGCGCATCGACGAGGAGCTGGCCGCGCAGCCGGGAGTGCAGGCCGAGCTGTACACCACGATCGGCGACGTCTACCTCAACCTGGGCGCCTTCGAAGAGGCGCGCTCCCACTACCAGCGCGCGCTGGACGCGTCCGGCGAGGGCAGCCCGCGCACCGGCTCGCTGCTCAACCGGATGGCCATCGCCGTGTCCGAGCAGGGACGTCCCGAGGAGGCGGCGCGTTACTTCAAGGACGCGCTCGCCCTGCGCGAACAATCCCA
This sequence comes from Candidatus Polarisedimenticolaceae bacterium, assembly GCA_041629655.1. Lineage (GTDB taxonomy): Bacteria > Acidobacteriota > Polarisedimenticolia > Polarisedimenticolales > Polarisedimenticolaceae > JBFKMV01. The sequence continues at coordinate 13,203 of JBFKMV010000074.1, read as the reverse complement.
CGGCAGCGACAGCCCGGAGACCGCCGCCGTGATGATGAACCTCGGCCTGTGGCACCTCAACGAGAATCGCATCGACCAGGCGGAGGAGCTGGTCGGGCAGGCCGAGACGGTGTTCCGCGACACGCTCGGACCGCGCCACGCGGAGACGCTGCGCGCGCGGCACAACCTGGGCCGGATCTTCGCCGCCGCCGGGCGGTACGAGGAGGCCGAGCAGGTGTTGCGGGACAACCTGGAGTCGATGCGCGCGCTGGGGGAGCGGTCGCTGCCGAACCTCGGCATGTCGCTCCAGGTGCTGGCCACGCTGCTGCACCGGCAACGCCGGCTGGACGAGGCCGAGCCGTACTACCGCGAAGCGCTGGAGGTGCGCCGGCGCCTGTACGGCGACGAGCACCCGTCGACCGCGGTGACCCTGAACAACTTCGGAGTCCTGCTGCTGGACCGCGAGAACTTCGACGACGCCGAGGAGGTCCTGCACGGCGCGCTCGCCGCGCGGAAGGCCGTGTTCGGCGAGCGCCACCCCGCGGTGGCCAGCACGCTCGGGAACCTCGGGCAGGTCCGGGCCGGACGGGGCGACCTCGACGCCGCCGAGCGCCTCCAGCGAGAGGCGCTGGAGATCCTCACCGAGACGCTCGGTCCCGAGCATCCCCGGACCGCCACCGGCCTGCGGCGTCTCGGCGAGACCCGCCACCAGCTCGGACGATCGGACGAGGGCGAGGAGCTGCTGCGACGCGCGCTGGCGATCCTGGAGGCTGCGCTGCCCCCCGAGCATCCCCGGATCGTGGAGGTCCGCGAGTCGCTCGCGTCGGTCTCGACGGAGCGCCGGGGCGGAACCGAGCGCCGGACCGGCGCGGCCACGCCGCGGCTGCCCTAGGGGCCGCGGGAGATCGGACGGCCCGGCTTATACTGTCCGAGCCTTCCCCAACGGTCAGCGCGTGATGCGTCAATGAATCGCCCGTCACCGAACGACGTCGGCATCGTGCTCTCGGGAGGCGGGTCGCGGGGCATCGCCCACATCGGCGTGCTGCGGGCGCTCGGCGAGCACGGGGTCTTTCCCGACCACGTGGCCGGAGCGAGCGCCGGCGCCATCGTCGGGGCGCTCTACGCGGCGGGCTACTCGCCGCCGGAGATGCTGGAGTTCTTCATCAAGAAGAACCCGTTCCGTCTTTCCAAGGTTGCCATCGCCAAGCCCGGGATCATCGACACCGCCAAGGTCGTGGCCGATTTCGAGGAGTACTTCCCCGAGAACTCGTTCGAGGCGCTGGGCCGGGAGCTGCGCGTCGTCGCGACCGATCTGACCCGCGGCGAGCCGGTCGAGTTCCACTCGGGGCCCCTGATTCCCGCGGTGCTGGCCTCGTCGTCGTTCCCGCTGATGTTCACCCCGATCGAGGTCGCAGGGCGGGTGTACGCCGACGGCGGCATCGTGAGCAACTTCCCCGCGGAGCTGCTCGCCGGGCGCTGTCGCGTGCTGATCGGCGTGCACACCAGCCCGATCCACGAGCTCGAAGCGTCCGACCTCCACAGCTCGCTGGCCGTGCTGCGGCGTGCGCTCGACGTCGGGATGTTCCAGGCCTCGCAGGCCAAGTTCGAGGCCTGCGACGTGGTCGTCCGCCCCGCGGAGCTCGGGCGCTTCGGCATCTTCGACACCAAGCACCTCGCCGACATCGAAGCCGCCGGCTACCGGGCGGCGCTCGAGCGGATGCCCGCGATCCTGAAAGCCGTAGGCGGGCACGGGCTCCGAGTCTGACCGGACCCTTGCCAGGGTGCGGCGTTTCGTGCGGTAATGAGCGCACGGCACGGGGCCGCGTTCGCCGTGGCCGTACTCGATCAACAACTTCCGCGAGGAGTCATCCGATGAGTCAACAGATTCCGCCTGCCGCCCTGCTCGTGGCCCACCGCGTCGCCGACTACGAGGCCTGGAAGAAGGCCTTCGACGCGCACCGGCCGGCCCGCCAGGCGGCGGGTTGCCTGGGGCACGACGTCAACCGCGACGCCGACGATCCGAACATGCTCTACGTCTATTGCGCGGGAACCGACGCCGGGAAGCTCCGCGCGTTCGTGGAGAGTGCCGACCTGCCCGAGGTGATGAAGAACGCCGGCGTGCAGGGCAAGCCCACGGTGACCCTGATGAAGCCGGTCTCCGGGGAGTTCATCGAAAACGAGAAGCTCCCCGGGGTGATCGTCAAGCACGCCGTGAAGGACTACGCCGCCTGGCGCAAGGTCTACGACGAGGTGGACGCGCTGCGCAAGAAGTCCGGCATCGTCGGCCACGCGGTGAACCAGGAGATCGGCAATCCCGACCACGTCGTCGTGTACCACCAGGCCCGCGACCTGGACGCGCTGCGGAAGTTCATCGGGTCGCCGGAGCTCAAGGCGGCGATGGAGCGCGCCGGGGTCGTGCCGCCGGTGGACGTCAAGTACGTCCACTGTGTGGACATCGTGGAGTACTAGGGGGCACTGACCCTGCGGGCGCGAAGCGTTTAACATGGCACCGCCGGCCCGCGCCGCGGCCGGCCGGAGGTGCCATGTTCCCGTCTCGCCCGACCTCGATCGGACCCATCCTCGTCGCGCTCGCCGCGCTCGCGCTTCCGGGCGCGGCCCCCGCCGCGGACAACGTCGCCGACCCGACGTTCCTCGAGCGCTACGCCGCGACCTACCGCTTCCGGCTCGGCCACCCGACGTCGATCGAGCCGACGCCCGACGGCAAGGCGGTGCTGTTCCTGCGCTCCGGCCCGCGCAGCTTCGTGCGCGAGCTGTGGGCGCTCGACGTGGCGACGGGGGAGGAGCGGGTGCTGCTGACCGCCGGGAAACTGCTCGCGGGCGAGCAGGAGCAGCTGACGGCGGAGGAACAGGCGCGGCGGGAGCGGCAGCGGCTCGTCGCCAAGGGCATCGCCTCGTTCACGCTGTCCGAGGACGGCACGAAGATCCTGGTGCCGCTGTCGGGGCGGCTGTTCGTCGTCGAGCGCGCGACCGGGAAGGTGCGCGAGCTGGCGAGCGACGCCGGGCCGGCGATCGACCCGCAGCTCTCGCCGGACGGAACGCAGGTCGCCTGCGTGCGCGCCGGCGAGCTGTACGTGATCGACGTCGCCGGCGGCGAGGAGCGGCGCTTGACTTCGGGCGCCGGCGGCACGGTGACGCACGGGCTGGCCGAGTTCGTGGCCCAGGAGGAGATGAGCCGGCACCACGGGTTCTGGTGGTCGCCGGACTCGCGGCGCATCGTCTACCAGCGCACCGACGTGGCGGGCCTGGAGCTGATGACGATCGCCGACGCGACGCACCCCGAACGCGCGCCCGAGCGCTGGCCCTACCCCCGACCGGGGATGAAGAACGCCGAGGTGCGGCTGGGCGTGATTCCCGTGGAGGGCGGCGAGACGGTGTGGATCGACTGGGACCGCGAGACGTACGAGTACCTGGCGCAGGTCACGTGGCAACGCGGCGCGCCGCTGGCGATCCTGGTGCAGAACCGGAGGCAGACGGAGCAGCGGCTGCTGGCCGTGGATCCCGGCGACGGCTCGACCTCGACGCTGCTCGTGGAGCGCGACGAGGCCTGGCTCGACCTCGACGAGCGAATGCCCGAGTGGCTTCCCGACGGCAGCGGGTTCCTGTGGACCACCGAGCGCGGCGGGGCGTGGCAGCTCGAGCTGCGCGATCGCGACGGATCGCTGCGACGCGCGCTGACCCCGGTCGAGTTCGGATTCCGCCGCTTCGTGCGCTACCTGCCCGGCCGCCGCGAGGCGCTGGTGCTCGCCGCCGCGGACCCGACGCAGGTTCACGCCTGGCGCGTCGCGCTGGATTCCGGGCGTCCCGCCGCGCAGCTCTCCGACGGGCGCGGCGTCCACGGTCTGGTCTCCAACCGTGACGGCTCGTTGATGGTGTTGACGGTGGCGCGGCCGTCGGGACCGAGGCGCTACGAGGTGATCGCGGGACGAGCCGACGCGTCACGGCGGCTCCAGCTCCGTTCCGTCGCCGAGCACCCCGGCTTCGAGCCGGAGCTTCAGTTCACCATCGCGGGTGAGGCCCCGGGCCACCACGCCGTGCTGATCCGGCCGCGGAACTTCGATCCCGCAAAGCGCTACCCCGTGATCGTGCACGTCTACGGCGGTCCGACCTCCCAGATGGTGCGGGCGGACGGCGGGCGCTACGTGCTCGACCAGTGGATCGCCGACCACGGCTACGTGGTCGTGTCGATCGACGGGCGCGGAACGCCCGGTCGCGGGCGCGACTGGCAACGCGCGGTGCGGCACGATCTGATCGAGGTGCCGCTCGCGGACCAGGTCGCGGCGCTGCGGGCGCTGGGCCAGCGCCACCCCGAGCTGGATCTCGAGCGGGTCGGGATCTACGGCTGGTCGTTCGGCGGCTACTTCTCGGCGATGGCCGCGATGCGGCGTCCCGACGTGTTCCACGCGGGCGTGGTGGGCGCCCCGGTCGTGGACTGGCAGGACTACGACACCCACTACACCGAGCGCTACATGGACCTGCCGCAGCACAACCCCGACGGCTACGCCGCGTCCAACGTGCTGACCTGGGCCGGCAAGCTGGAGCGGCCGCTGTTGATCATCCACGGCACCGCCGACGACAACGTCTACTTCGTGCACAGCCTCAAGCTGGTCAACGCGCTGTTCCGCGAGGGCAAGCCGTTCGAGTTCCTGCCGCTGGCCGGATTCACCCACATGGTGCCCGACCCGCTGGTCACGCAGCGGCTCTACGGACGGATCATGCAGTTCTTCGAGGGCCACCTGCGACCATGACGGAATACCGGGTCGATTCGCTTCCGCTCGCGCTCCGGCCGCTGGTGTGGCTCTACGGTTACGGGCTCGGCCTGGCGTGGTACGCCTACTACCTCGTCCAGCGCCTGACCACGCGGGTGCGGATCGAGGGCGCGGAACGCATCGACCCCACGGCCAGCCTGATCTTCTGCCACTGGCACGGCATGATCCCGCTCAACTTCCAGTGCAGCGTGCCGCGAATCCCGCGCGTGCTGGCCGGCCGCCCGCACGTCTCGATGCAGCACCCGTTGTGGTTCATGAAGGCGGTCCACGTGATGCTGCGGCTGATGGGCGTCAAGCAGCTCGCGCTGGGATCGACGGGGCACGAGGGGCGCCACGCCGCCGATGAGCTGGTCGGCTACCTGCGCTCGGGCTACTCGACGATGCTGTTTCCGGACGGCCCCGCGGGGCCGCCGCGCGTGCTGAAGCGTGGCGTGCTCCACATCGCCGCGCAGAGCGGGGTGCCGATCGTCCCGCTGCGGCTCGAGGCCACCCGCTGCGTGACCCTGAACACCTGGGACAGCAAGCAGTTCCCGCTGCCGTTCTCGACGATCCGGATCCGGATCGGTGCGCCGATCGCGGTGCCCGCGGGCGAGCTGGAACGAGCGGAGCGCGAGCTGACCGCCGCGCTGGGCGGCTAGCGGGCCCCGGCCAGCGCCCCGGCGCGCCGGACCAGCTCCGGCGCGCGGATCGTGTCGGCCAGCGTCGCCGACGATTCCTGCGGTCCGCGCCAGTACAGCGCGTCGACGGATTCGGAAGTCGGCGCGTCCCGGACCACCGTGGCGACCGTGCGGAACAGCAACGCCAGCTCGCGATCGTCCCGGAGCCGCTCGGCGAGACGGGCCTTGCCGCGCAGCTCCACGTCCCAGCGTTCCGGGTCGTCCGGGATGTCTTCCAGCCGGCCGTAGCGCGCCAGCACCACGGCGGCGGACTTCTTGCCCCAGCCCCGTAGCCCGGGGTAGCCGTCGGCACTGTCGCCGACCAGCGCCAGGTAGTCCGGAATCGACACGGGCGGCACGCCGAACTTCGCGATCACGCCCTGCTCGTCGATGATCTTGCGCTCGCGCCGGTTGAACTGGACCACCCGCTGTCCCTCGACGCACTGCGCGAGGTCCTTGTCGGGCGTGCAGATCAGCACCCGCTCGACGCGATCGTCCGCCGACGCCAGGGTCGCGCCGCTGGCCAGGCCGTCGTCGGCCTCGTGCTCGACCATCGGCCAGACCACGACGCCCAGCGCGCGCAGCGCGTCCTCCAGCAGTCCGAACTGCGACAGCAGGTCGGGGTCGATGCCGGACCCGTCCTTGTAGCCGGGCCACAGCTCGTTGCGGAACGATTCGATCACGTGGTCGGTGGCGACCGCGACGTGGGTCGCGCCGTCCTCGAGCAGCCCCAGCACCGAGCCGCAGACGCCGCGGGTCGCCGCCACCTCCTGACCGTCGGCGTTGGTCGAGGAGGGCAGCGCGTAGTGGTGACGGAACAGCTCGTACGTGCCGTCGAGCAGATGGACGTTCATCGCGACTCCCGCGCGCTAGTGCTCGGGCTCCGGCGCGTCGGCGGCATCGCGCACCGAGACCAGGATCGCCGTCGTATCGTCTCCGCTGCCGCTCACGCGGGCCTGTCCGACCATCCTCCGCACCGCCTCCGCGGTGCCGGGGAACGAAGCCCCGGAGATCACGCTGCCGGGAGGCGCCGCCTTCCAGACGCCGTCGCTGAGCAGTACGAAACGATCGCCGCGGCCCGGCTCCAGCTCGCCCGTGTCGATCAGCATGCCGGGGCCCTCGCCGACGGTGCGCTCCAGCAACGGGCCGCGCGCGTGGTCGCGCGTCAACTGCGTCCATGACGCGTCCCGGAACCGGTAGAGCCGCGTGTCGCCGACGTGGGCCCAGGCGCCGCGTAGCCGGTCGGCGGCGGGGTCCTCCCAGATCCACAGCGCGGTCACCACGCAGAGGCCGCGGATCACCTCGTGCACGCGGTGGTTCGCATCCTGCAGGCGGTGCAGCAGCAGGTCCGGCCGCAGCGTCGTCCGCCGCTCGTCGTCGAGGATCTCGAGCAGCGAGCTGAGGGTCTCCTGGGCCGCCGCGCCGCCGCGGCCGCCTGCGGAGGCCCCGTCGATCACCGCGAACAGGTAGCCCGCCCGCGCCGCCTCGGCCTCCGGCGTTCCCGGCGCCGCGAACAAACAGCAGTCCTCGTTCGCGGTGCGCCCCGGCCGGGGCGCGGTCAGGGCGGCGCAGTCGAGCCGGAAGCGCCGGAGCTGCGCGCTTGCGCCGGACAGCCGGATCGGACTGGAGGGCGGTTTTCGCGTTTCCATCGGCCCGCCGGATCTCCTAGATGAACGACCGTAGCCGCTCGTGCAGCTCCTTCCAGGTCAGCCGCGGCTCGCGGGCGACCCAGATCGACCGTCCGTGCTCGAGCGCCCACGGCTGGTCGAGCATCCCCGCCCGGCGCACGTCCGCGAACGCTCCGCGGACGTCGTCCTCGCCGAAGCCGACCGCGATCACGGTGTCCAGCTCCAGCTCGCCGGGCGCCCAGAACCAGTAGCTGTTGTGGCCGCTGACGACCGGCGGCAGGCCGTAGCGGCCGGCCCAGTACTCGAGCGCGCCGGCCTCGCCGTAGTTGCGGGCGATGATCACGGCGCGGTCGCGCTGCTCGGGGGGCAGCGTGGCGGCGACGCGGCCGACCTCGGCCGCCAGCTCCTCCCAGCCGAAGCGGTCGGAGTAGTGCTGGGGCAGCTCGCTGGTATGGCCGACCTCCTGCGCGGCGGGCGCGATGCCGGTCCAGGCCTGCCAGCGCGCGAACGCCTCGACGGGAAGCACCGGCACGCCCAGGGGAAGGAAGAACAGTCCGTTCACCACGAGCCACACCACCAGCACGGGACGCAGCCAGGCCCGGCGTGGACCGGCGGCGAGCCGCTCCCAGGCGCAGGCGCCCGCGGCCAGCAGCACCGGGAACAGGCCGGCGGCGTAGTAGGGCTTGGCACGCTGGGCCATCAGCAGCGCCAGGGCCGCCACGACCGTCACCCCGAGCAGCCGGAAACGGCGCCCGCCCCCGGCCAGCAGCAACCAGGCCAGGCCGACCGGCCACAGCAGCAGGTTGGCCGGGTGCTGCTCGAGGACGATCTCGCCGAGGAAGGCGTGCGGCGGCATCGCGCTGATCTTGTAGCGCTGGGCGTTGGCGATGAACTCCAGCGTCGGCCAGTCGTTGAACGCCTGCCACACGACGTGCGGCAGGAACAGCAACATCGCGATCGCGCCGGCCAGCCACGGCCACGGCGTGGCCAGCTCGCGGCGGTGGCGGGTCAGCACCAGCGCCACGGCCAGCGCGGCGCCGAGGACGAGCAGCCCGATCTTGTTCAGCAGTCCGAGGCCCAGCACCACACCCAGCGCCACCATCCGGCGCGGCCGCGGCTCGACCACCCACAGCGCCAGCAGCGCCCAGGCCGCGGTCCAGACCACGATGTCGAACGCGTTCATGGAGAAGAAACCCGTCAGGACCTGCACCACGCCGACGATCGCCAGCGCCAGGGCGGCCACGAGCTGCGCGAAGCGCCCGCCGCCGAGCGTGCGCGCCAGGTGGGCCGCGATCACGATCACGGCCGCGCCGCACAGCGCGGCCGGCAGCCGCAGCGCGACCAGGCCCTCCCCGGCGACGGACCGCACGGCGGCGAGCACCGCGATCGACAGTGGCGGCTGGTCGACGTAACCCCACGCCAGATGACGCGCGCAGGCCAGGTAGTAGTACTCGTCGCGGAAGATCCCGTAGTTGCCCGCCGTCACGAGATGCAGTGCGGCATGCGCCGTCGCCACCACGAACACCGGCCACCACGGAAACCGCGAATCCGACCCTGCGGGCATCGTCACCCCTCGATCAGCCCCGCACGGGTATACCATATCGCGAGCCCCGGGCGATCCGGCCCGGGAAGCACCGCGGAGGGATGCATGGCGGAGCTGAAGACGAAGCAGACCCGGGCCAGCGTCAAGCAGTTCATCGACGGGATCGAGGACGAGCAGAAGCGCAAGGACAGCCGCGCGCTGGTGGCGATGATGCGGAAGATCACCGGCAAGCCGCCGAAGATGTGGGGCGAGGCGATCGTCGGCTTCGGCAGCTACCGCTACAAGTACGCCAGCGGGCGCGAGGGCGACTGGTTCTTGACCGGGTTCTCGCCGCGCAAGCAGAACATGACGCTGTACATCATGTCGGGCTTCACCAGGTACGGCGCGCTGCTGAAGAAGCTGGGCAAGTTCAAGACCGGCAAGGCCTGCTTGTACGTCAAGACGCTCGACGACGTGGACCGGCCGACGCTGGAGCGGCTGATCCGCGAGTCGGTCAAGCACAAGGCGCAGATGGGCGCCTGAACCGCATGGCCGCGACGCGCAAGCTGCTGTTCCTGTGCACCGGCAACTCGTGCCGCAGCCAGATGGCGGAGGGCTGGGCCCGGGCGCTGCTGGGAGATCGGATCGAGGTCCACTCGGCCGGGACCGCTCCCGGGCGGCTGGACCCGCGCGCCGTGCGGGTGATGGCCGAGGCGGGCGTGGACATCGCCGGCCAGCGCTCGAAACACCTCGACGAGCTGGCCGACGTCGGCTTCGATGCCGTGATCACCGTCTGCGACAGCGCCGAACGGAGTTGTCCCGTGTACCCGGGGACGGTGCGTCGCCTTCACGCCGGTTTCGACGATCCGCCGCGCCTGGCCGCCGGCGCCGCCTCGGAAGAAGAAGCGCTGGCGCCCTACCGCCGCGTCCGCGACCAGATTCGCGAGTTCGTCGAAGCGTTGCCGGGAGAGCTGCTCTAGCTCGCGCCGCCGCCCTTGCCCGAGGCGGTCTTGGCCGCGGCGGGCCGGGCGCGGCGCTTGGGGGCGGCCGTGGCAGCGTCACCGCAGACCAGCAGCTTGCTGCCGGTCTCGAAGCCGACCTCCATCTTGCCGGCCGGTTTCACCTCCAGCACGCTGCCGGGTCCGAACGTGCGGTGGCGGATGATGTCGCCGACCTGGAACACCCCGTCCTGAGCGTAGGGCTTGGCCTTCGCGAGATCTTCCTCGGACACCGTGACCGCGCCCTTGCGGGGCCGCTTGCCCGCGCGGCTGGAGCGGATCCGTTTGCCGCCCGCGCCCTTGGGCAGCCGGAACAGGTGGCTGCCTTCACAGGTGCGACAGAGCACGCGGTTGATGTTCCCGTCGGACTTCAACGTCTCGATGGCGTGCTGGCGGTTCATCTTGCACTTGGTGCAGTAGGCCTCGATCTCGGCGCCCACCTCGTACTTCTTCTTGGTCGGGGTCATCGTCGCTCCCTGTTCGCGATTGAGACGGCTGTGAGAGGGCGCCTCAGAACGGAAAGTGTATCAGATCCGCCGCAAAACCCCATCCGGGCCGCGACGGCGGCTCCACGCGGCGCCGCGACCCCGAACGCCGCCGCGCAGCGGCACCGCCTCGAGGGGTCAAGGCCGCATGTCTTCCGGCGCCACGTCGCGAAGGTGCTGGGCGAAGTACCAGCGGTGGCCCTCGGGGTCCTCAGCGGCGTAGATCCGGTCTCCGTAGTAGCGGTCCTCGGGCTCGGAGAGGATCTTCGCGCCGGCCGACCGGGCGTGGGCGAAGTGCGCGTCCACGTCATCGACGTACACGTGCACGAGCTGGCAGACGTGGCCGTGGTCCCGCGGACTGCGGTAGTCCGGACCCGGGTGCCCGAGCAGCACCACGCCGCCGGCGAGCTCCAGCTCCGCGTGCGCGACCTTGCCGTCCGGCCCGGGCATCCGCATGCGTTCGCGGAAGCCGAAGGCCGCGGTCAGCCAGTCGACGGCGGCCGAGGCGTCCTCGTAGAGCAGGTAGGGACTGATCCGGGGCATGTTCTCCGGCGGGTTGCTGGGCATGTCGACCCTCCTTCGCATGCAGGCGGGATTGCCGCATATCGTACCGGAATCGCCCTCGGCGAACCGCTATCATCGCGCTCGTATGCAGGCGGGACGGCAGAAGGGCGGTTTTTCTCGCATCGCGCGTGGCGCGTACGTCGGGCTGCTCGCAGCGGCGGCCCTGGCGTTGCCGTCCGCGCCCCGCGCGGCGACCGGCGAGTCGGCTGTCGGCGCGATCCGGGGCCGGGCCGTCGACGCCCGCACCCTGCGGCCCGTCGCCGAGGCCGCCGTCAGCGTGTCCGGTGGCGACGGGGCCGACCGGCGGGCGGCGACAGGCGCCGACGGGCGGTACTCCGTCGAGGGCCTCGCCGAGGGTCTGTACCGGGTGGTCGTCGAGGGTCGCGGTTACCTCCCGGCGATCGAGGCCGACGTCCGCGTCGTCAAGCGCAAGGTCACCGTCGCCGACTTCGAGCTCGTGCAGGGTGACGAGTTCCGCGAGACCGTCCTGGTCACCGCGCGCGGGGCCGCCGACAACCCGCGCGACCCCGTCACCGCGGTGCGGCTGGGCCGCGAGGAGATCCGCCGCAGCCCCGGCACCGCAGGCGACGTGTTCCGCTCGCTCGACACGCTCCCGGGCGTCGCGGCGACCGGGGAGTTCTCGAGCTTCACGGTGCGCGGGCGCGGACCGCGGGACAACCTGATCCTGGTCGACGACATCCCGTTCGACAAGGTGGTGCACTTCGACCAGACGCTGGGGGAGGAGGAGGACATCGGCGGCGGCGGGCGCTTCTCGATCTTCGTGCCCAACCTGATCGGCGGCGCCGAGTTCAGGCCGGGCGGCTGGGGGGCGGCCTACGGCGGGAAGAACGGCTCGCTGCTGCGTCTGGAGGTGGCCGAGGGCAACCCCGAGACGCCCTCGTTCAGCGGCCGCCTGGACGTCACGGGCCCCGAGCTCAACTACGACGGGCCGAGCTTCCTGGCCGACGGCACCAGCGTGATCGTCTCGGCGCGCCACCGCGAGTTCGAGCGGCTGTTCGAGACCATCGACGAGCGGGACATCGGCGCGCCGACGCTGACCGACGTGATCCTCAAGACCGTGTCCTCGTTCGGACCACGGCACCGCCTGGAGCTGCTGGCGATCCACGCGCCGGAATCGTTCCGCCGCGACGTCGAGAACGTGCTCGCTTCACCGGACTTCCAGGACACCGCCGTGGTCGAGTCGGACCAGGACAGCGACCTGCTCGGCGTGACCTGGCGCTGGCTGCCGGGCGCCTCGACACTGGTCAAGAACGTCCTGTTCGTCCGCGAGAGCGACAAGACCAGCAGCCAGGGCGAGGCGTTTCCCGACCAGGCCGGCCCCGATCCGACCCCGGCGACGACTCCGGTCCGCCCGCGGATCCTGACCATCGAGGAGGGCGAGCGGGAGCTGGGCTGGCGCGGCGACGTGACGCGGGTGACGCGGTCGGGCGGAACGCTGGCGGCGGGCGCGCGGCTGACGCGGGTGGCCCTGGACTCCGGTGTGCGGCTCGACGGCGACTGGGTGCGCTACGTGTTCGACCAGGACGACTTCCGGCCCGACCCGGACCAGCAGTACGTCGTGCTGACCCCGGCGCGCGTCGACTCGCGAGTGGACGCAAGCGCGACGCGGGGCGCGGCCTACGCGGAATACTCGTTCCGCCGCGGCATCCTGACCCTGACGCCGGGTCTGCGCTACGACTACGACGGCTTCTCAGGGGAGTCGCTGTGGTCGCCGCGGATGGCGGCGAGCTGGCAGACCGGTCCGCGCACGCGGCTGTCCGCGGCGGCGGGCCTGTACTACCAGGCCCCGCGCTTTCTCGAGCTGGCGGCGGACCCCGCCAACGCGAGGCTGGGCCAGGAACGTTCCACACAGCTCGTGCTCGGCGTCTCGCGCCTGTACCGCGACGACCTGCGGCTGTCCGCCGAGCTGTACTACCAGGCGCTCGACGACCTGGTCGTGGCCGGGGACCGCACCGAGGGCATCGCGACCAACTCGGGCCGGGGCGAGACGGCCGGCCTGGACCTCACCCTGGCCAAGCGCATGACGCGCAAGTGGTTCGGCTCGGCGACGTATTCGTTCTCCCGCTCCAAGCGCGACGACCGGCGAGGCGAGGGCGAGTACGACGCCGACTTCCACCGCCCGCACGTGTTCGCGATCCTCGGCTCGTGGGAGCTCAACCCGCGCTGGGCGCTCTCGGCCAAGTGGAAGTTCGCCGCCGGTCGCCCCACCGACGCCTTCGTGATCCACGCCGACGTGTTCGACGACCCGGACTTTTTGCGCTTCTCGAAGGAGATCACCGGGCAGAACGTCGAGCGCCTGCCCGACTTCCACACCTTGAACGTCCGCGCCGACTACCGTCGCCGCTTCGGCCGGGTCAGCCTGATCGCGTTCATCGACTTCATCAACCTCTACGACCGCAAGAACGTCGACTCGCTGGAGTGGGACGAGCGCCGGGGGGTGAACGTCATGGAGGGCCTGGAGGCCTTCCCGAACTTCGGGTTGAAGTTCGAGCTCTGAGGCGCGCGACGGCCCCGTCGCTTTTTCGGTGCAATTCGCCGCCATGTCGCCGTCTACCGGAGGCCG
>JBFKMV010000073.1:0-21415 GCA_041629655.1 Candidatus Polarisedimenticolaceae bacterium | reverse complement strand
CTGCACGTGGACGACAAGGTCAAGGCCGCGAGCGCGGGCGACGACCTGGCGGCGCGGCTCGGGGAGCTGGGAGTGCCGCGGCGCTGAATCCGTACGGATCCTTTGGGGCCGTTGGGCGATCGGGCCGGATCCGGGTATGCTGGTCGGCAACGGGTCGACGCACGCCGGAGGATCCATGAGACGGACCAGGCTGTGGGCGCTGGCGCTGTTGCTGGCGGCGGCGGGTCAGCTCGCGGCGCAACCGAAGATCCTCGACAAAGGCGCCGAGCTGGCGCGCCTCGATTTCCTGGTCGGCGAGTGGACCGGCACCGTGGAGCGCAGCCTGCCGGACGGCGGCGTGCTCGCGGTCGAGCCCCGGGTCCGCATCGAGTGGGGCCTGGGCGGGGTGTGGCTCCACACCTTCGACACCGTGGCGCTCGCCGACGGCTCGACGATCCACAACCTGACGCTGATGACCTGGGATGCCCATACCGGCAGCTACGTCGGCACGTGGCAGGACAACGTCAACCCCGAGAACGTCGCGTTTCGCGGGCGGTGGGTCAACGGGGACACGCTGGAGCTGGACAGCGGGACGTTCGAGTTCCGCGGGACGCCGATGCGCATGGTGACCACGTGGCGCCGCGTCGGCGACGCGCAGCTCCGGTTGACGTTGCGCCGGTCGATCCGCGACGGCGAGCTGCGCGAGATCGGGCGCGGCACGCTGCGCCGGGCCGGCGTCCCCGCAGCGCGAGCGGCCGGGGTCCGCGTGCGGTACGTGGCCAACGAGGGCTTCCTGCTGGAGGGGGGCGGTCGCAAGGTGCTGATCGACGCGCTGCTGGACGGTGGGATCCGCGGCTACCCGACCCCGTCGGCGGCGATGCAGGAATCGCTCGAGCACGCGCGCGCGCCGTTCGACGGCGTCGACCTGGTGCTGGTCACGCACCATCACGCCGACCACTTCGGGCCGCGCTGCGCCACGGACCATCTGCGGGCCAACCCCACGGCCCGACTCGTCTCGACACCCCAGGTGGTCGACGAGCTGCGCCGGGTCGCCGGCGACGACGCGGCCCTCGCCGGACGGATCGAGGCGGTCTACCCGGACGAGAGCGAGCGTGTCACGCTGACGCGGGGCGGCGTCACCGTGCATGTCCTGAACCTGCACCACGGCCGCGACCGCGAGCCCCCGGTGCAGAACCTCGGCTTCCTGATCGAGCTCGGCGGCGTCAAGGTGCTGCACATCGGGGACACCGAGGGCCGGGTGGCCGATTTCGGCCCCTACCGCCTCGCCGCGGAGTCGATCGACGTGGCGTTGTTGCCGGTGTGGTACCTGGTCCACGAGCACTGGATCGAGGTGGTGCGCCGCGAGATCCGGCCCCGCGAGATCGTGGCGATGCACCTGCCCACGCCCGACGCGCCGCCGGGCTACTTCAGCCTGCGCGGAAGCTACGAGGCGCTGCTGGCCACGCTGCGCCGGAATTTCCCCGAGGCGCGGCTGCCCGGGCCCGCGGGGACGACGGCGAGGTTCGCGCCGCGGGCGTCGGCCGCGTCGAGTCGCTGAGCGCTTCGGGCGCTGGCGCCCGCTCGCCGCGGTGTGGATAATCGGGGGGTTCGCGCACACGGGTATCCGATTCGAAGCAGGGAGATTTGCCGATGAGATCGACGTGGTCGAGTGTCGTGGCGATGTTGCTCGGCGTGCTGCTGGTGGTCGCCGCCCCGTTGGCGGCGGAGGCCAAGAAGGCCAAGCCGAAGCAGGACGAGGCGGAGCAGAAGGAAGAGCAGAAGTGGGACGTCAACGCCCCGCCGGGTGAGTGGTCGACGATCAAGATCGACACCACCGAGACGACGTGGTCCGACGTCGACGTCAGCCCCGACGGCAAGACGATCGTGTTCGACATGCTGGGCGACATCTACACCGTGCCGATCGCGGGCGGCGAGGCCAAGGCGCTGACAACCAGCATCGCCTGGGACTTCCAGCCGCGCTTCAGCCCGGACGGCAAGAAGATCGCGTTGATCAGCGATCGCGGGGGGGCCGACAACCTGTGGATCATGGACGCCGACGGCGGCAACGCCCGCGCCGTCACCGAGGAGAAGGAGCACCTGGTCCATAACCCGTACTGGAGCCCGGACGGCGAGTACATCGCGGCCAAGAAGGGCTTCACCTCGACGCGCAGCATCCCGGCCGGCGAGATCTGGCTGTTCCACACCGGGGGCGGCGGCGGGCTGCAGCTGACCGAGCGGCCGAACAAGGACAAGGACCAGAAGACGATGGCCGAGCCGGCGTTCTCCCGCGACGGCCGTTACGTGTTCTACAGCCAGGACGTCACGCCGGGCCGGGTGTGGCAGTACAACAAGGACTCCACCGGGCAGATCTTCGTGATCCAGCGGCTCGACCGCCAGACGGGCGAGACCGATACGTTCGTCGACGGCGCGGGCGGCGCGATCCGGCCCACCCCGTCGCCCGACGGCAAGCACCTGGCGTTCGTGCGGCGGACGCCCGCCCTGACCAGCGCGATCTGGATCAAGGACATGGAATCGGGCGTCGAGCGTCCGGTCTACGACCGGCTGGACCGCGATCTCCAGGAGACCAACGGCAGCCAGGGCAACACGACCGCCTTGGCCTGGACCCCGGACGGCAAGTCGATCGTGTTCTGGGCCGGCGGCAAGCTCCGTCGCCTGGACGTGGCGACGAAGCAAGCCGCGGTGATCCCGGTCCGCGTCCGTACCGAGAAGCAGGTGCGCAAGGCGCTGCGCTTCCCGGTCGAGGTCGCTCCGGCCGACGTGAAGGTGCGGATGCTGCGCTGGGCCCAGATGTCGCCCGACGGTACCACGGCGCTGTTCCAGGCGCTCGGACACCTGTACGTCAAGGACCTGGCGAGCGGAACCCAGCGCCGGCTGACCTCGCAGAACGACCACTTCGAGTTCCACCCGTCGTTCTCCCCGGACGGGCGGTCGGTCGTCTACACGACCTGGGACGACGAGGACCTGGGTAGCGTGCGCATCGTCCCCGTCGCCGGCGGCGCGGGGCGTACGATCACGAAGCATCCCGGGCACTACGTCGAGCCGCGGTTCAGCCCCTCCGCTGACCGGGTGGTGTACCGCAAGCTCAGCGGCGGATTCCTGCTCGCGGGCGCGTGGTCGATGGAGCCGGGGATCTACACGGTCCCGGCGGCGGGCGGCGAGCCCAAGCGCGTCAGCAAGTCCGGCTTCCGCCCCCAGTTCACGGCCGACGGCAAGCGGGTACTGTTCAGCGACACCGACGAGAGCAAGCTGCAGCTGAAGAGCGTCAGCCTCGAGGGGCACGACGAGCGGACGCACCTGCAGGGCGCGTTTCTCCACGAGTTCAGCGTGTCGCCCGACGGCCGCTGGGTCGCGTTCACCGTGGACTGGAACGCCTACGTCGCGCCGTTCACGCTGACGGGCAAGACGGTCGACGTCGGCGCCGAGACCAAGGCGATCCCGGTCAAGCAGGTCTCCAAGCGCTCCGGAGAGTTCCTGCATTGGTCGGCCGACGGCAAGCGGCTCTACTGGGCGCACGGCGCGACGCTGTTCAGCCGCGAGCTCAAGGACGCCTTCGGTTTCCTGGCCGGCGCGCCGGAGGAGCTGCCCGAGCCGGTCTCGGAAGGGCTCGATCTGGGCTTCAGTGTCCCCGCGGACCGACCCGCAGGGTACATCGCGCTGACCAACGCGCGGATCGTCACGATGCGTGACGCCAACGCGCAGCAGGAGGTGATCGAGAACGGCGTCGTGCTGGTCCAGGGCAACCGCATCGAGGCCGTCGGCAGCGCGGACAAGGTCGGCATCCCGGAGGCCGCCTTCGAGCTGGACCTTTCGGGCAAGACGATCATCCCGGGCCTGGTGGACGTGCACGCGCACGGCCCGTTCAGCCGCAACGAGATCACGCCGCAACAGAACTGGCTGCAGTTTTCCAACCTGGCCTTCGGCGTGACCACGGTGCACGACCCGTCCAACGACACCAGCAGCGTGTTCTCGGCCGCCGAGCTGCAGCGGGCCGGCAAGATCGTCGCGCCCCGCATCTACTCCACCGGCACGATCCTCTACGGCGCCCACGCGCCGAGTGTGAAGGCCAAGGTCGACAGCCTCGACGACGCCAAGTTCCACGTGCAGCGGCTCAAGGACGTCGGCGCGATCTCGGTCAAGAGCTACCAGCAGCCGCGCCGCGATCAGCGCCAGCAGGTGATCCAGGCCGGGCAGGAGCTGGGCATCATGGTCGTGCCCGAGGGCGGGGCCAAGTTCCAGTGCAACATGAACGAGATCGTCGACGGGCACACCGGGATCGAGCACGCGATTCCGCTGGCGATGGCCTACGACGACGTCAAGCAGCTGTGGTCGCAGTCCGGGACCGGCTACTCGCCGACCTTCGGCGTGGCCTACGGCGGGATCTCGGGCGAGAACTACTGGTACGACCGGACCGAGGTGTGGAAGAACGAGCGGTTGATGCGCTACTCGCCGCGCTTCCTGATCGAGCCGCGTTCGATGCGGCGCACCACCGCGCCCGACGAGCACTACAACCACATCCAGGTGGCTCGCTTCGCCAAGCAGCTTCGCGATCTGGGTGTGCCGGTACTGATCGGCGCCCATGGGCAGCGCGAGGGTCTCGCGGCGCACTGGGAGATGTGGATGATGCACCAGGGCGGCTTCTCGCCCTGGGAGGCGATCCGCGGCGCGACGATCGACGGGGCGCGCTACATCGGCCTGGACCGCGACGTCGGTTCGATCGAAGCCGGCAAGCTGGCCGACCTGGTGGTGATCGACGGCAACCCG
The DNA here is from genome assembly GCA_041629655.1 of Candidatus Polarisedimenticolaceae bacterium. Classification (GTDB taxonomy): domain Bacteria; phylum Acidobacteriota; class Polarisedimenticolia; order Polarisedimenticolales; family Polarisedimenticolaceae; genus JBFKMV01. The sequence continues at coordinate 16,654 of JBFKMV010000073.1, read as the reverse complement.
CTCGACGACCTGCGGCGCTCCGAGTACGTCGCCTACACGATGCTCAACGGCCGGCTCTACGAGGCGGCGACGATGAACCAGGTCGCCCCGGACAAGGTCGCGCGCGAGCCGTTCTTCTTCGAGCGCGAGGGCGGGGACACGATCCACCCGGCGACCTCACGCTGGATCGAGGAGCTGCGCGAGCGGTTCGGCTGGGTGCACTGAGGCTCAAGGACGGGTTTCCGTGACGGCTTGCGCCACCGCCTCGGCGATGCGCCGGGCGCCGGCGGCATTCACGTGGCAACTGTCGCGGAGCTCGTCTCGAGCGCTCGGGTCCTCGAACACGACGTACAGGTCGATCAGCGCGGCGGCCTCCTGCGCGGCCACGTCGCGAACCACGTGATTGTAGGCCTGGACCAGCAGGTGCAGCTTGCGCGCGTTCTTCTCCATGCCTACGGGGAAGTGCAGTCGCTGGAGCTCGTCCGGAGCGGGCTCGTCACTGGTCAGGGTGGCCAGGGTCATCACGATCACGTGGTCGTAGCGTTGCCCGCCGAGCCGCACGATCCGGCGCAGGTTATCCCGGAAGTGGTGCGGGTCGTACCCGCCGTAGCGCGCCAGCTCGTCCGCGTCGAGCGCTTCGTCGACCGCGGGCCGGCGCTGGCGCGCCATGCGTCGAAGCTGGTACAAGAGCCGGATCGAGTAGAGCCGGGACGCCAGCCGCTGTAGGGGCGAGACCTCGTAGCCCTGGTCGATCCGCTTGTACGGAAGCCCGTCCGGCCCGTACTGCCCGAGATCGTTCCAGCCCAGGTAGACCACGAGATAGTCGGCGTCGTACCGGGATACCTCGGTCTCGAACAGGTTGAGCGCGTTGTGACTGGCGAAGCCGGGCACTGCGGTGTTCAGCGTCTCGACGTCGAGATCCAGGCGCTGCTCGAGGATCCGTTCGACCTGTGACGGGTAGTTCTCCGCCGGGGGATGGAACGTCACGGAATCGCCGAGGTACACGATACGCAGTCCCCGCTCGGGCTTGGCCAGCCCGAGGCCGCGCGGGGCCAGGAACCCGTGCTCGTTGGTGGTTACACCTCCCGGCAGCCGATAGTCGGACTTGTTCCGGAACTGCGTGACCGGGTCGTAGCGGCGATGCGCGCCGAGCCGCACGTTCCACTTGCTGTCGAGGTCGCTCAGCAGGCGCGCCGCCAGCTCGACGAGGCCGAACAGCAACAGCGCGCCGAGCGCGAGGAACAGGCCGATCTGCTTTCGGGGTCGCGTGGACACTTCCGCCCCCCGGCTGCGACGATTGTACCCCGGTCCGCCTGCCCCGCCGGAGCCCGGCCGCTCAGACCCCGCCCGCGGGTCCCTCGACGCGCGGCTGGTGCAGCTGCACCGGCTCGTGGCGCCGGCGGACCTGCATGTTCAACAGCTCGACCACGAACGAGAACGCCATCGCGAAGTAGACGTAGCCGCGCTCGACGTGCTGCCCGAAGCCCTCGGACACCAGCATCACGCCGATCAGCACCAGAAACGCCAGCGCCAGCATCTGCATCGCCGGGTGCCGCTCGACGAACCGGCTGACCGGACCGGCGAACAGTATCATCACGGCAACCGCGATCAGGATCGCGGCGACCATCACCGGCAGCACCCGCACCATCCCGACCGCCGTGATCACGGAGTCCAGCGAGAACACCAGGTCCAAAGCCAGGATCTGCAGGATCACCACCGTCATTCCGGTGCGCAGCGGTCCCGACCCGTGACCGGACTTGGGCGCCTCGAGCTTGTCGTGGATCTCCCAGGTCGCCTTGGCGATCAGGAACAGCCCGCCGCCGAGCAGGATCAGCGACTGCCCCGAAAACGACACGCCGAACACCGAGAACAGCTCGGCGGTCAGCCCCATGATCCAGGTGATCGCCAGCAGCAGCAGCACCCGCATCAGCGCCGCCAATGCCAGCCCGATGAAGCGCGCCTGCGCCTGGCGCGCCGCGTCGAGCTTCTTGGTCACGATGGCGATGAAGATGATGTTGTCGATCCCCAGCACGATCTCCAGCGCGGTCAGCGTGAGCAGGGCGGCCAGGTTGTTCAGGGTCCAGAGGTCGGCCACGGCGGTTCTCCTCTTGCAGGTGCCGGTCCGGCGACGGGCGCTGTCTTAGCACACTCCGCGAGAACCCGTGTATCGTGCCCGCGCAGAAACGCGGGCGAGGAGCCGTCGATGGCCGCGGCCGGCGACACCCTGCAATCGCCACACGGCGGCGGCGGCTGGGCGCCGTCGGGATCCTGCTCGCTCGCGGCGCCGGGGTCGATGCGCGGACCGCCGGCGGCAAGACCGCCTACGCCCACGCCGCGCGCCTTGGATTCGACGAGGTCGCCGCGCTGCTGCGGGAGCGCGGCGCGGACACTTGACTGAACGAGCCCCTCCCGATCGCCATCCGTGCTAATTTGTGGATCGCACGACGACCCGAGAAAACCCCTGACGGCACGACGCACGAGAGAGGAGCTTTCCGATGCTGGACCCCGCCATCGAAAAGGCGTTGAACCAACAGATCAACAACGAGCTGAAGGCCTGGTACAGCTACCTTGCGATGTCGGCCTACTTCGACATCATCCATTTGAACGGCTTCGCCGCGTTCATGGACAACCAGGCGCGTGAGGAGCAGACCCACGCCCACCGCTTGTTCCGCTACGTGCTCGATCGCGGCGGCAAGGTCGAGCTGCAGACGATCTCCCCGCCCGAGGACGACTTCGCCTCGGTGGCGGCCGCGTTCCAGAAGGCCTTCGAGTCGGAGCGGGCCAACACGCGGTCGATCCACGAGCTGTACGAGCTGGCCCGGACCAAGAACGACTACTCCACGATCGCCGCGCTGCAGTGGTTCCTCGACGAGCAGGTCGAGGAGGAGAAGACGATGAGCGAGGCGCTGGGCCTGGTGCAGTTCGCCGGCGACGACAAGAGCGCGCTGCTGGCCCTGAACCGGCAGTTCGGCGAGCGGCCGGCGGAGGGATCCGAGGAGTAGTCCCAGACCCGAACGATGCGCATCGCCACCTGGAACGTCAACGGCCTGCGGGCCCGGCTGGAGTTCGTGCGGCACTGGTTGCGGGCCCGCGAGCCCGACGTGGTCGGTCTGCAGGAGCTGAAGCTGACCGCAGCGCAGTTCCCGCATGCGGAGCTCGAGGAATCCGGCTACCGGGCCGTGATGCACGGCCAGAAGGGCTGGAACGGCGTGGCGATCCTGACCCGCGGCGAGCCCGCCACCGTCACCCGGACGGGTCTGCCGGGCCAGCAGCAGCTCGGCGCGCGGCTGATCACGGCCGACACGGGCGGACTGTCGTTCACCACGGTCTACGTCCCCAACGGCAAGCGGATCGACCACGCCGACTTCCCGCGCAAGCTGGCCTGGCTCGACGCGTTGCGCGAGCACTTCGCCCGCGTCCACGCGGCCGAGCGGCCGCTGGTGCTGTGCGGCGATTTCAACCTGTGCCCGGCGCCGATCGACAGCTGGAACGAGGAGCTGCTGCAGGGCCGGATCTTCCACACCGACGAGGAGCGGGCGCGCTTCCGCGACCTGCTCGGCTGGGGCTTTCACGACCTGTTCCGCGAGCGCCATCCGGACCGGCAGGCCTTTTCGTGGTGGGACTACCGCGGCGGGGCGTTCCACCGCAAGCAGGGGCTGCGGATCGACTTCCTGCTGGCGACGGCGCCCGTGACGGCGCGCGTGCGGTCGGTCGAGATCGACCGGGACTACCGGAAGAAGAAGGACGGGCTCACGGCCTCCGACCATGCACCGGTGATCGCCGAGCTCGCGTGATGGAACACGAGCCTCGCGACCCGAAGCGCAGGCTGCGGTTGATCCGCGGCGGCAGGGACGACGGTGCGCGTGCCGGGATTCCCGTCACGGTCGCGCCGGCCGACCGGCCGCCGTTCGAGATCGACGCGCTGGTCGTGGAGGACGACACGTACCTCGTGCTGGGCGCCGACCCCGAGGTTCGCGAGCCCGCCGAGCATCCCCTGCGGGTCTGGCAGGCGGTGCACGATTTCGAGCCGCTCGCGCCGGGCACGCTGGCGGTGCGGCCCGGCCGTCCCCCGCGGCTGCTCGCGGTCGTGCACGATCTCGCGGCGGACCCGACCTGGCGGGAGGACTGGGTCGCGAGCGCCCTGGGCGAGGTGCTGCGGTACGCGGAGCGGACCGGGGTGCGCAGTCTCGCCGTGCCGCCGCTCGGCGCGGTGCACGGCAGACTCCCCGTGGAACGCTTCGCCGCGCTGCTCCGCGACGCGCTAGCGGTCGGCCCGGCGCAATCGCTGGAGCGGATCTGGCTCGCCTGTCCCGCCGGGTGGCTGGGGCGACGGGAGCGGCTGGAGCAGGCGCTGGCCCCGGTCTAGCCGCTCGCGCGGCCGCCGCGGCGGCCCGGGCCGGTCGCTCAAGAACAGCAGCTGACCGCCCTGGACCAGGTCGCCGCTCCCGCCGATCGAGCCGTCGCGGATGCCGTGGGCCTGGACCGTACCGATCAACAGCGTCTCGCCGGGGCCCGCGCCGAACAGCCGGCTCACGTCGAGCACCCCGGACGATTCCCAGTTGCCGAGGCTGCCGGCCGCCGAATCGGTCGCGTCCGGCGGGGCCACCGCCGACCGGTCGATCTCGGCGATCCTCACGAACTCGCCGCCGACCGGGTCGACCCGCCACAGGGACGCCTCGATCCCGGTCACCGACCCGAACCGCGACGTCGAGCGGTCCTCCTGGACGTAGATGAACCCGTCCTCGGCCCAGGTCAGGTTGTCCGGGCTGCGGACGCCGCGGTCGGGCACCGGCAGGCCGTCGGCGTCGTGCACGATCCGGATCGTCGCGCTCAGCCCGGCGACGTCCACGTCGATCACGTACAGCGTGCCCCAGGTGTCCACGCGGTACAGGTTTTCGAGGCCGGTCGAGGCCAGCACCACCTGGCGCGGGTCGGCCGGGTTGGTGGCGACGTCCTCCGGGCGCGAGAACCAGAACGCCCCCGACCCGAACGCCTCGGACTGGAGCGTTCCGATGTCGGCATACCCCTGACCGTCGTAACCGGGGCGGTTGGCCATCGCGGGATCGCGAGCCGTCACCTCGACGAACCGCCCCGTGCGGACCGCGCCGGCGCCGTTGAAGCCGGTGGGGTTCCGGTCGCCGGCGTCCGATTTCCAGACGTAGAGCCGCCCGGTGGCGAGACCGTTGCGATCCAGGAAGCTGCCGTCGCCGCGGGCGTGCTTCTCGCCGACGTACAGATACAGCGGCGCCCCCGAGCTGTCGTCGCCGCCGATCAGCGCCACCGTCTCCGGATCGCCGGTCCACACCGGCGTGACGTTCTCCCACGCCGCCCGCCCGATCGCGGGCACCGCCCACAACGCGCCGCCGGCCACGTCGAGCGCCCACTCGGTGCCACCGCGTCCGCCGCCGTCCTCTTCGCCGGTGAAGAAGATGTCGTCCTCGAAGCCGAACGTCCCCGCCGCGACCGCGGTCGCCGAGCAGAGGCGGGACAGGCCCGCGGTGGGATGCCCGGTCTCGTTGATCTGCGAGGCGTGCGTGACGACCTCACCCCAGCGGTCGTAGACGGTGTCGTAGGCGAGGCCGGCGCGGACGATGCGGCGGGTCTGCGTCTGGATGTCGAAGGAGCTGACCCGGGCGCCCGTCAGCGGCGTGCCGTTGGCCAGCTCGTAAGCGTAGCCCCGGCTCGCGTCGAGCTCGTGGTTGACGAGCACGCGCACCAGCCCGCGTCCGCGGAACCGGAACGCCCCGGTTCCGTCGAGGATGCCGGGCGGCCGGTAGCCCTTGACCGGTTCGCCGACGGTGAACACCGGATCCGCGGTCCAGCCCTGGCCGGTGGCCGGGGTGTCGCCGCGGAGCATCGGCGCCTCTTCGGTCTTCTGGGAGGCGCCGGTCGTGGTGGCTGCGGCCATGAGCAACGCCGCAACCAGGATCCCGTGTCGCGGGGATTCCGAAAGCATGGCTGGAATATACTCCTCCGCACAACGCGCGCTGAAAAACGAAAGGGACGGCCTCGGCCGTCCCTCTCTTCGAACCTTCCCCTGGGGAGAGGCTTACTGCTGCTGGATCTGCTCCCCGGAGTCCGCCGCCTCGTGCTCCTTCATCATCGCGACCAGCGCGGCGGTCGACTTGGCGCAGCCACCCTCGGCCTTCGCGGCCAGCGCGGCGGTCTTGTCGCAACCGGAAGCCTTGGCCTTGGCGATCATCGCGGCCTTGGACTTGTCGCAGCCCTGCTCGGCCCACTTGGCGAGCTCGGCGGCCTGCGGCTCTTCCGGCGTGCCGTTGGCCAGCATCGCGGCCTTGGCCTTCGCGCAACCGGAACCCTCGGCGGCGGCGCCGTTCGCGGCGACGGCAGCCTCGGCGGCCTTCTTGGCGCAGCAGGGCTTCACCTCGCCGTTGGCCTCGGCGACGGTCGTCTTGGCGGCCTTCTGGCAGCCCGCCCCACCGGCGAGCGCGGAACCGGCCACGAGCGCCACCACGGTCAGGATCAAGATCATCTTTCCGAATCGCATGCGTCCCTCCGTCTCGGTGTCATCACCGCCCCGGACCTGTCGGTCCCGGGGGCTGTTTCTTGGTCTTGGAAGCATCAGCAGGTTACGGCGTACCGGCCCGTCCGGCAAGGAATCCGCCATATATTGACGTTTTTTTACAAAGGAGACCCGGATGGTGCGACATCCGGGGCTTTTCGGCGGGTCGAGCCGGCGGCATTCGGGGTCCGCCCGCGCCGGGACCGGGCGCTAGCGGTAGCGCCGGCCGCGCTTGATCACCAGATCCACCCGCTGCAGCAGGTTGATGTGCCGCAGCACGTCGCCGCGCACCGCGATGATGTCGGCGTACTTGCCCTCGCTGACCGTCCCGACCTCGTCCTGGACCTTCATCAGCACCGACGGCCAGTAGGTCGCGGCGCGGATCGCCGTCATCGGGTCGACGCCCAGCTCGCGGACCCACACCTCCAGCTCGTTCCAGGTCGACTGGCTGTGGAACTTCATCGGGATGCCGCTGTCGGTGCCGATCAACAGCGCCACGCCGGACTCGCGGAGCTGCCCGAACTTGCGCGCCAGGGTCGGCCGCCGCTGCGGCGTGATCTGGAAGTAGGGCAGCCGCTCGGGGTGCCGGAACGAGCGGCGGATGTCGTCGATGATGTCCGGGGGCAGTCCCTCGTGCCACGACGGGTCGTCGAGCATCTCGCGCCAGTCCCGCACGTACTCGTAGTTGAACAGGCCCTCGATCGTCGGCGTCCAGAACAGCGGGCCGAGGTTCATCTGCGATGTGCGCTCGCGGATCGCGGCGACCACCTCGGGCGGGTACTCCGGCGCGGTGGCGAGACCGGTGTGCTCGAAGCAATCGACGCCGGCGGCCAGGCCGCGCAGGATCTCCTGCGGACGGTGGCCGTGGGCAGCCACGGTCAGGCCCCGGCGATGGGCCTCGTCCACCACCGCGCGCACCTCGTCCAGCGTCATCTGGTCCTGGTCGATCAGCTTGATCACGTCCACGCCGGCGTCGGCGAGCCGGCGCACCTTGGCGCGGGCGTCGTCCGCGCCGTCCACGCCCCAGCGGAACAGCTCCGTTCCCGGGTACGGCTTCTTCTGGATGAACGGCCCCGAGACGTAGAGGGTCGGTCCCGGGATCTCGCCGCGGTTGATCGCGTCGCGCACGGCGATCGAGTCCTCGAGCGGAGCGCCGAGGTCGCGCGCGCTCGTCACCCCGGCCAGCAGCAACTGTTTCGCGGAGGCGGGCATGATCACGTGCCGGAAGCGATCCGGGTACGTGCGGTCCCAGTGGTCGTAGTCGGCGTGGCCGTTGATCATCAGGTGCACGTGCATGTCCCACAGGCCGGGCAGCACGCTCATGCCTTCGGTGGAGATGATTCGCGCCCCCGGCGGCACGGGGAGCGTCCCGACGGTGCCGACCGCGGCGATGCGCTCGCCCTCGATCAGGATCACGCTGTCGCGGACCGGCGTACCCCCGAAGCCGTCGATCAGCGTCCCGCCCACGAGGGCCGTGGTGACCTCCGCGGGAGCCGCTCCCGGCAACGCCGGCAAGAGCAACGTCACGACCAGCAGCAGCGTCGCGCGTATCATGGATTATCCTCCTCGATCGCGGAGCATAACGCAGGATGGTGAGGGAGGTCGCGATGCCGCGAGCAAGCCGGCCGCCACGCAACCGGGTCGTCCCGCTGACCGCCGAGCGCTGGGACGATTTCGTGCGGCTGTTCGGTGAGCGCGCGCGTCCCTCCAAGGCCCGCCGGATCCTGCGTCATCGCGTTCGCGAAACAGGCTGAGCCGCCCGCAGCTCAGTGCAGCGGGCTCGCGGTCCCGCCCAGGTCGTCGCGCGAAACCCGGTAGCGGCTCTTGCAGTATTCGCACACGATCTCCAGCGCCTGCTGTCCGGGGTCGAACAGGTCGCCGCGGTCGCGCTCGTTGAGCAGCATCAGGTTGTCCACCATCCGTTCGCGCGAGCACGAGCAGTCGAAACGGATGCGGCGGCTGGCCAGCAAGCGGAACCCCAGACCGCGGAAGGCGCGCTCGATCTGTCGCCGGTCGTGGAGCGCGCGTCCGAAGATCTCGCGCACCGCGTCCTCGATCCGTCGACGGCCGGCCGCGAGCGCCTGCGGCGACAGCTCGTAGTCGTCCTTGCCGGGCAGCGGGGGCAGCTGGTGCAACATCACGCTCTGGTCGGTGCGCTGCGAGACCAGCACCTCGCAGTTGACCTGGTACGATTCCGTCAGCACGCGGTTGACGATGTCGCGCAACGGCAGGCCGCGGATCTCCAGCACCGATTCGTACGGGGCGCGGTTGTTCGGAAACAGCTTCTGCAACCGCACCAACCCGATCAGCGCCTCGGGGAAACCGCTGAAGCTCTCCGGCACGAGCGCACAGCGCGTTGCGCCGTGGTGGCCGGTTTCGATCTTGAGCCGGAAGGTCGGATCGAGGGAGTCGATGTAGAAACCGAGCTGCTCGCCGCGTTTGAGCAGCGCGATCGTGGGCTGGACGCTGAGCACCACGTCGCGGAAGTAGGCGAACCCCAGCCCGCGCACGGAGTGCAGCAACGCCAGGTCCTGAATCAGCCGCTGGCCTTCCAGGAAGTACAGCGCGAACTCGCGTGGCTCGTCGAGGAAAGTGTACAGGCGGCTGTGGGGAAGCTCGGTGGCCGGAGATGTCTGTCGTCGCGTCAACGTCGGAAAGTGTAGCGTCCCGGCGACCTCGGAGGCAAGCGGCTAGCGCTGCAGGCCCTCCGGCCACTGGATGAACTGGCCGTCGGACAGACAGATGTCGGCGTCGAAGCGGCCGGTCGGCCCGCCGTCGCAACCGTCGCCGATGCCGTCCTTGCCCGTCGAGAGCAGGAAGTAGCCCTCGTGCGAGGACCGGCCCTGGAAGCGCTGCCCCCAGGGGTCCAGCTCCGGCAGCACACGGATGTACGTCGGCTCGAGGACCGGTTTCAGCGCGGCGAGGTCGGCGACGATCGGATAGTGGCCGTGGTCGATCGAGTACGCCTCGATCGCGGCCGCGATGCTGTCGAGGTCGGCCATCGACCGCTTCTGCTTGCCGCGATCGACGGCGTTGAGGAAGTTCGGAATCGCGATCGCGGCGATGATGCCGCAGATCAGCAGCATGCCGGCCAGCACGATCGGGATCACGATCCACAGCACCAGGCGGGTATCGCGGCGCTGCACGCCGCCGGGCGGGGCGCCGCCGGGCGCCGCGGGAGTGCCGCAGCGGGAACAGAACCGGGCTTGCGCGTCCAGGGCTTCGCCGCAGTTGGCGCAGAACATGGGCGGAGCTTAGCCCGGTTCCCGGCCGGCTCCAAGCCGGCCCCGCCGTCCTACTCGATCACCTTGATCGCTTTGTCGAGCGCGGCGGCGGCCCGCCGCGCGGCGGCGCGGGCCCGCCGCAGCTCGGCGCGTTCGTGCTTGACCCTCGATGCGGACCGCTGGAGCCTGCGCTTCAGGTCGCGCTGTTCCTGGACCGCGGCCTCCAGGCGGGCCTCGGCGGTCCGGAGCGCGGCGGCCGCGCGGTCCGCTGCGGTCTTGCAGCGCGCGGCGTGCCCGGCGGCCCGCTCCGCCGCGGCGCCGGCACGTGGGGGGCTTCCGGAGCGCGACCGGGCGCGCGGCGATGCCGGGGCCGGCGCACCCGCGGCGGCGGTCAGCGACAGCGCGACCTCGAAACCCGGCGGATCCAGGTCGCGCACCAGGCGGCCGAGCCGTTGGTCGGGTCCGGGACCGGCCTGCGTGGCGATCGCGTCGAGCGTGGTCTCGACGCGACGCAGCAGGTCGCGCCCGGCCGGGCGGCCCAGCTCGCGCTGAACCGCCTCGGCCAGCTCCAGCAGCGCGGCCAGCGCGGCCCGCCGCTGCTCGAGCAGCCGCCGCAGGTCCCCGGCCGCGCGGCGCTTCGTCCCGGCCTGCTGCGCGTCGCGCAGCCGCCGCCCCGTCCTCAGCAGGCGGTCGAACTCCCGCCGTGACGACCCGTAGAGGCGATTGACCAGCCAGGCCGACGCGGTCGGCTTCGCGGCGGCGGCGACCCGCGCGGCGGCCTCGCGCCGGCCGGCCGCGCGCAGCGTCTTGACCAACGCGTTCCGGGCCGCAACGAACTCCTCGCGGGGCAGCTGGTACAGGCGATCGAGGTCGCGGTCGATCCGCATGCGGTTCCTTCGTTGTTCGCGGTCGGGCGAGTGTACTATGGCGCCCGAAGCATGGACCCGAACCAGGACAACGCGGTCGTGATCGTCGGCGCCGGTCTGGTGGGCTCGCTGCTGGCGGTGCTGCTGGCGGAGCGGGGCCACGCCGTCACGGTGTACGAGAAGCGGCCGGACCTGCGCGAGACCGGCGCCGGAGGCGGCCGCTCGATCAACCTCGTCCTGACGCGTCGCGGCATCCGCGCGCTGGAGCGCGTCGGGCTCGCCGAGGGCGCGCTGGCGCTGACCGTACCGGTGACGGGCCGGATGATGCACCCGGTCGAGGGCGAGCTGGCCTACCAGCCCTACGGGCGGGACGAGTCCGAGTGCAACTACTCGATCTCGCGCGGTGGGCTCAACGAGTTCCTGATCCGCGAGGCCGCGCGCCGCGGTGTGGAGTTTCGTTTCCGGTCGCCGCTCGTCGACGCCGATCTCGACGCGGGCCGGCTGACGTTCGAGGATGCGCGGGCCGGCCGGCGGCGGACCGTGGACGCGCACGCGGTATTCGGGGCCGACGGCGCGGCCTCGGCCGTGCGGACCGCGTTCCGCAAGCTCGACGGCTTCGAGGAGTCGGTCGAGATGCTCGAGCACGGCTACAAGGAGCTGACCATCCCCGCGGGCGAAGCCGGCGGATTCCGGATCGCCGAACAGGCGTTGCACATCTGGCCGCGCGGCGACCTGATGCTGATGGCGCTACCGAACCTGGACGGCAGCTTCACCGTGACGCTGTATCTCCCGTACCGCGGGCGCCACGGCTTCGACGCCCTCCGCACCGCCGACGACGTGCTGGCGCTGTTCTCGAGCCGCTTCCCCGACGCGATCCCGCTGATCCCCGACCTGACCGAGAGCTACTTCGCCAACCCCACCGGCGAGCTGGGCACGGTGCGCTGCGGTCCCTGGAACCACGGAGGCCGCGCGCTGTTGATCGGCGATGCCTCGCACGCGATCGTGCCGTTCTTCGGCCAGGGCATGAACGCCGGGTTCGAGGATTGCACGGTGCTGGACGAGTTGCTGGAGCGACACGGGCGTGGCGACTGGGAGCCCGTGTTCGCCGCACTGGCCGCCCGGCGCAAGCCCAACGCCGACGCCATCGCCGCGATGGCGCTGGAGAACTTCGTCGAGATGAGGGACCGCGTCGGCGACCCGGCGTTCCTGCTGCGCAAGCAGGTCGAGCACCGGCTGGAACGGGAGATGCCGCAGGAGTACCGGTCGCGCTACTCGATGGTGATGTACAGCCACATCCCGTTCGACGTCGCGTTGCGGGCGGGGAGGATCCAGGAGCGGATCCTGGGGGAGCTGTGCGAGGGGCTGGCCTCCGCCGACGACCTCGACCTCGACCTCGCCCGGACGTCGATCCGCGAGCGGCTCGCGCCGTTCCTGCGCGAGCACGGCGTCTCGCTCGACTACTGAAACGCTACTGCGCGGCGACCTCGATCTTCCGCACGTCACCGGTCGGCAGCAGCACCGCGAAGGTGCCGCTCCTGAGGTATTTCTCGACGGTCAGCGTTCCTCCGCGGATCGAGGCCAGCGTGCCGCGGTGCTCGACCCCGTCCGCCGCGGTCACCGTGACCTTCTCGCCCACGAAGTCGTCGGCGTGGCGGAGCGGCACGGTCATGTAGCCGTTGCGGACCGGGAAGCGATAGCGGCGCGCGTTCTCGGAAAACGTGGGCATCGCGGACCAGTCCGAGGACATCTGGGACTGCAGCCGGGAAACCGACGCGGCCAGGCTGTCCACGGGCGAGGTCGCCGCCGACGGCCGACCTTCGCTGCGGAACGCGGGGATCGTGTCCGCGCCGGCCTGCGGGTCGGCGCCCGCCTGGATCAGCTTCTTCATCTCACGGATCCCCTCGCGGTCCTCCTCGTCCACCAGGCCCGAGTCCTCCCACTTGTCGAGGGTGTCCGTCATGAACTGCCGGGTCTGCGCCTCGTCCAGCTCGCCGGCGTTCATCTGGCTGGCCATCTTGACCATCCCGAAACCGCCCAGCGCGCCGAACAACCCCACGAGGCAGAACACCGCCGCGACCGCGCTGCCGGCCCAGATCAGAAACGGCTTCCGCGACTCGTGCCAGTTCTTGACGGCGAAGATCACCGTGGAGAACGGCGACAGGAACAGCAGTGCCAGTCCCCAACCCGCGCTCTTGCGGAAGGCGTGGACCAGCAGCCAGATGTGGGCCACGGCCGCGACCAGGGCCAGGACGTTGAGCAGCAAGACCAGGAATCCGCCCATGCTCGCCTCGCGGACCGGAACGCTCCCTCCCCGGCGCGGCATCGCCGAGCCCGGTCCCTGATGGAAGAACTTAGGTCCTGGGCGGGGGATGGCAACCCGGGCCCGCGACCGGGCGGATCTACTCCACGATCTGGGCGTTCTCGACCCGGCCCAGCACCTTGCCGCCGTCGCGCAGCAAGACGCGGACCTCGAGGTCCTGGTCCTCGACGATCAGGTCGCCCTCGACCACCGAGCCGCCGGTGATTTCGATCTCCAGCGGGTGCCGGCGCCGGGAGTTGCCCAGCTTGTCCTCGATCACGATGTCGCCCTTGACCACCGACTGCTCGTGCAGCCCGATCGACCCGTTGACCGTCCGCAGGTCGAGGTCCACGATCGCGCCCGTCAGCTCGATCGGCCCGTTGATCGTTTCGACGCCGCCGGCGACCCGGGTCCCGCGGTCGAGCGAGACCGGACCGTTGACCGAGTCCACGCCGCCGTCCACCTGGACCTCGCGGCCGACGCGGATCGGCCCGTTGACCGCCTTGATCCCGCCGACACGGGAGCGCTCGCCGATCTTGATGCCGCCGTTGACCGACTTGCAGGAGCCGCCGACGGTGGCGTCGCTGCCCACGGTGATGCCGCCGTTGACGGTCGACAAGCCGCCGGAACGGGTCTCGCCGTCGCCGACGCGGATCGGAGCGTTGATGCTGGCGTTGCAGGCCGTCAGCGTGACCAGCGCCAGTACGAGCGCAATCGGCAGGTTTCTGATCGGTTTCATCGCAGTCCCTCCCTGGTGGGCCTCGAGATCGGTGCCCTGGAGTACTTAACGCCGCCGGGGCCCGAAACGTTTCATGGCCGAGGACGAGGGGCTAGACCGTCAGCTCCCCGGCGAGCGGGACGCCGAGGCGGCGTCGGATCCGCGCCGGGTCCCGCTGCGTGCCCAGCAGGTACATCAGCTTGACCGCGGCGGCCTCGAGCGTCATGTCGCCGGTCCCGACCGCCCCGCTCTGGCGGGCCAGCCGGCCGCCGGCGTAGCGGTCGAGATCGACCGTGCCGTGGGAAGCCTGCGAACCGATGGCGACGATGCGCCCGGTACGCACCAGCTCGCGGATCGCCGTGGCGACGGCGCCGTTGACGATCGGCACGTTGCCCACGCCGAACGCCTCGACGAGCACGCCCCGCACGTCGGTGGCGATCAACGCCTCGAGCGCCGGCGATCCCTTGCCCGGCAGCAGCCGCACCACCGAGACCCGCTCGTCGAACTCGCCGTGGCAGCGGAACGGGCCGCGCGGGCGCAGCGGCCGGGTCACGATCCGGATGTCGGTCCCGACCTCCGCCAGCGGCGGGAAGTTGGGCGAGCGGAACGCGCGGTAGGCGAACGAGCTGGTCTTGATGCTGCGGTTGCCCCGGAGCAGCCAGCCGTGGAAATAGATCGCCACCTCGGGGATGTCCCGCGTGGCGAGGTCCACCGCCCCGACCAGGTTGCCGCGCGCGTCGCTGTGGGGCTCGGCCAACGGCCGCTGCGAACCGGTCAGGATCACGGGCCGCGGCAGGTTGCGCAGCAGGTACGAAAGCGCGCTCGAGGTGTGGGCCATGGTGTCGGTGCCGTGGGTCACGACCACGCCGTCGTAGGCGTCGATCGCCCCGCACACCGCCCGCGCGAGGCGCTTCCAGTGGGCTGGGGAGATGTCGGAGGAGTCGAGGTTGAACAGCACCTTGGTCCGGATCGTCGCCAGCTCGCGCAGCTCGGGTATGTGCTGGAGCAGCGTCGAGGCGAACTCCGTGGGCGCCAGCGCCTGGTCCGGATGGCGCGGCGCCATGCCGAGCGTGCCGCCGGTGTGCAGGATCAGGACGCGCTTCTTCTTGCTCTTGCGGGTCGCCATCCGCTCTCGCGCTCTTCGGGTCGTTGGCCGGCCCGAGCCTAGCACGGGCGCGCAGCGGCCGGATGCCCTAACTTATGCGCATGGGCAGGATTCCGGGAGCGGTAGCGGCGGCGGCCGCAGCCGTCGCGCTGGCGCTGGCCGGTTCGCCGGCCGCGGCGGGCGATGCCGACGTCGCCGCGAAGAGCGACTTCGCCGGGTGGCTCGGCGCGCTGCGCGAGGAGGCCGCCGCGCAGGGCGTCGCCGCGGCGACGCTGGACGCCGCCCTGCTCGACGTGCAACCGATCGAGCGCGTGATCGAGCTGGACCGGCGCCAGCCCGAGTTCACGCTGACGCTGCGCCAGTACCTCGACCGCTACGCGACCGACACGCGGATCGGGCGCGGGCGCGAGGAGCTGGTCCGCCGCGCTGCCGTGCTGCAGCGGGTCCGCGAGAGCTACGGTGTGCAGCCGCGGTTCGTGGTGGCGTTGTGGGGCGTGGAGTCGAACTTCGGCCGCGACCAGGGCTCGTTCCCGGTGATCGCGGCGCTGGCCACGCTGGCGTACGACGGCCGTCGGGCGAAGTTCTTCCGCGGCGAGCTGCTGGCCGCGTTGCAAATCCTCGACGAGGGCCACGTGGACGCCGGCCGGATGCAGGGCTCGTGGGCCGGCGCGATGGGCCAGTCCCAGTTCATGCCCTCGAGCTTCCGGCGTTTCGCCGTCGACCTCGACGGCGACGGGCGCCGCGACATCTGGGGCACGACCGACGACGTGCTGGCATCGATCGCGAACTACCTCGAGCAGCACGGTTGGCGCGACGACCAGACCTGGGGCCGCGAGGTGCGGCTGCCGCGCGGCTTCGACGCCGGGCTGATCGGCCTCGGGATCCGCAAGACGCTGCCGGAGTGGCAGCGGCTCGGCGTACGCCGCGCCAACGGCGGCGACTTGCCGACGCGGCCCCTGCCGGCCTCGCTGATCCGTCCCGACCCCGAAGGCCCCGCCTACCTGGTCTACGAGAACTTCCGGGTGCTGATGCGCTGGAACCGCTCGGAGTACTTCGGGATCGGTGTCGGCGTGCTGTCCGACCGCCTGTCCTCACGCTGAGCGGGTCGCCCGCCGGTTATAATCGCCCCATCGACCAACGGGGGATGTCGAGGTGGCGGCAGTTCCTTTCCGCGCCGAGGCGGCGCCGATGCCGGAGGTGTCGGACGCCGCGGCGATCCGGCTGACGGGGCGGATCACCTTTGACGAGGCCGCCGCGGCGCGGCGCGCGATCCTGGCCGCGCTCGCGGCGACACCCGCGACGCGGGTCGTGCTGGAGCTCGGCGGCGTCGAGGAGTTCGACACCGCGGGCGCCGCGGTGCTCGCCGAGGTGCTGAAGACCGGCGAGGCGGACAACAAGCGCGTGCTGCTGTGTCGACCGAGCGAGTCGGTGCTGAAGATCTTCCGGCTGGCCGGCTTCGCGGAAGTGCTCGACTGCTGTTGCCCCGACGTCGCCGAGGTGCGGCGGCGTCTCGAAGGCGCGCGGTGATCGCCGGGGCGCTGCGACGGGTCGGCGGATCCGCGACGGGTCTGCTGGGGGACGCCGGCGCGCTGTGGCGGCTGGCCGCCAGCGCCTTCGACCGCTTCGCGCTGGGGCCGTTTCGCGGGGACCGGGTGCGCTGGCGGGCCACCATGATCCAGACCGTCCGCGCGGGCAACCGCTCGCTTCCGCTGGTCAGCCTGATCTGCTTTTTGGTCGGCATGATCATCGCGCTGCAGTCGGCCTACCAGCTGCGCGAGCTGGGAGCGATGGACCTCGTAGCCAGCCTGGTCGCGGTCTCGGTGACCCGCGAGCTGGCGCCGCTGTTGACCGCGATCATCGTGGCGGGGCGCTTCGGTTCGGCGATCGCGGCCGAGCTGGGCACGATGAAGGTCTCCAGCGAGATCGACGCGCTGGTGGTG
>JBFKMV010000072.1:0-21432 GCA_041629655.1 Candidatus Polarisedimenticolaceae bacterium | reverse complement strand
TGCTGCTCCTCCGAGGATGAGGCGGATCGAATCCTCCGCAACGACACGATCACTCGGGCTCCACCGGCATCCGGAAACTGATCCGCCCACGCTCCCCATCCCGGACGTACTCCATCGTCACCGTATCGCCGCAACCGAGCGCCTCGAGGAGCCTCAAGAATCGATCATCCGGATCCTCCCGCTCCCTTCTCCCCACATCCAGGCCGGTGCCGTTGAGCGTCACGATCACGTCCCCCACACGCAGGCCGGTCTCGTCCGCCTTTCCGCCGGGCATCACCTCCTCGAGGATCACGCCCCATTCCCGGCCGGACGCGTCCTCCGCGTCGTCGAACCGGGCGCCGAATCCCGAGCGGCAACGCGCCTCGGCCCCGCCGGTTCGCTCGATCGGGGTCCATGCCGGGAGCATGTCCGGACGCGCTCGAAGGCGCGCCAGCAGCTCGGGGTCCGACTCGTCGACGCGCATCGGAACCACCGCGATGGCCGCGCGGCCGTGCGCGGCGAAGTCGGAGTCCGCCGGTGCCAGCTCCGGGCGCAGCTCCAGCTCCAGGCGCCAGGTCTGCCGTTCGCCGATGGCGCCTTCACCGGGGGAATGAGCGCGTCCCGTGTAGAGGCCGCGCGCCCGCGTGACCGTCTCGATCCCGGTGACCGAGGGCGACTCGGCCAGCGGCAGGCTGACCGTCAGGTACTGCGGCGGGCGCAGCGTTCGCACCGCCTCGCTGCGGACCAGCTCCACGACCCAGCGCGTCGCGGCCCGGACCGCGTCGGGATCGTCGTCCTCCAGTCCCGAGATGGCGATCGCGGGGATGCCGAAGTAGGCGGCCGTACGCGCGGCGCCGATGGTGCCGGAGGCGAGCCAGTCGTCGCCCAGATTGGGGCCGCCGTTGATTCCGGAGATCACCAGATCGGGGGGGCGCTCCCGCAGCGGGCCGGCCACGCCGAACAGGACGCAGTCCGCCGGGTATCCGTCCAGTGCGTAGGCTTCGATTCCTTCCCCGAGATCGCGCCGTTCGACGTGGAACTCACCCGCGCGGACGCTCGGCATCAGGTTGGAGGTTCCGCTGCGATCGGTGGTCGCCGCGACGACGTGGACCTCGGTCGTCTTCGCGAGAGCGCGGGCCAGCTCGATCAGCGGGATGTCGTCGATACCATTGTCGTTGGTCAGCAGGACGCGGCGGGGCCAGTCCGCGTCGCGGTCCACGGTGTCCCCGGGCCGGTCCGGTCCGGCGTCGGCGGTGCACGCCGGAAGCAGGCCCAGAGACAGCAGCGCGGCGGCCAGCAAACGGACGCGGGAACGAGCCGTCGGGTTCATCACCATCCTCCAAAAGAGCATCGCGAGGGGACGCCCGCCCACCGGGCGCGCCACAGCCTGCAACTTGCCGGGAAGGACGGCCGCCGGCAATCGCCCGGCGGGATGAAATCGCTCATCCTTTCGGGTGATTGCGACGGATTCAGCCGGATTTCGTGGGTTCGGGGCCGGGTTCCGGAACCGGATCCCGGTGGACGGCCGCGATCAGCTCGAACCGGGAACGCGCCCCGCTCTTGTCGAAGATCACCCGCAGGTGCGTCTTCACGGTGTTGGGCGAGATGTGGAGCCGCTCGGCGATCTCCTTGTTGCTGAGCCCTTGCTGCACCAGCCGGGCCACCTCGGCCTCGCGATCGCTCAGTCCCCACTCGGCGGGGATCCTGCCGGGCCGGGCCGCGGAGGGCCGCCGGACCAGACACCAGGTGAGGATGATGCTGACCGCGCAGTACCACAGCGGGAAGAACCGGATCGCGGGCCGATCCCCGAGCAGCAGGTCGTAGAGGAAGCCCGGCACGCCGATCAGGAGCAGCGCGAGGAACCGCACGGCCAGCGGACGGTAGACGCGGGACTCGCCGAGACGGGTGAAGCCGAGCCACACGACGTAGACCATGATGCTCGCGAGCACCACGTCCTCGAGGATGTCCCCGCGCTGGTCCCATGCCTCGGGGAGCCAGAACTCGGTCAGGTGCTGCACCACCGCGGCCACGGCCACCAGCGCGCCGATCCGGTAGTCACGCCGCGTGCCCTCCACGGCGAACACGCGGTGGGCGAAGAACGGCAGCGAGAACATCAGCGCGTAGTAGCCGACGATGGAATCGGCGTACTCGATCGCGAAGCGCACCGGCGGCGACACGGGGTCCGGCAGCACGTCGATGAACGCGCGCAGCAAGGCGCCGATCACGAGCACGCTGAGGGAGATGTAGAAGACCAGGAACGCCCGGGCCAGCGTGTCGCCCTTCCGCTTCGCGGACAGGAAGGTGGCGCTCAGGCAGGCGATGCCCACGGAGAAGCACACGAAGACGTAGAACAGCAGGTAGTTTTGCAACGCCGGGGTGCCTCCCGGGGACGGCGCCGCCCCGGACGCATCCTAACCCAAACGGACAGAGGGCACTGCCAGCCCGACACACGCTAACGGCGAGCTTCACGTACTTGCCCTTCAGCTACCTCCTTCATCGTGCGGCACCGTGACGATCGACTCCGCCGTCGTCGGGTTCCCGGAGCCGTCAACGGCGGTGAAGCCGAGCGTGTAGATCCGCCCGAAGCCGCCCGCCGCGCGCTCGGCGCGGAGCAGCACGTAGAAGTCGGCCGCCCCCGTCTCGGCCTGCTGGATGTCGCATTGGGGCGCCGAGCCTGCGCCGGCCGACATGATCGGTGTACTCTAGCCCCGACCCCCCGCTAGTCCCCGGACGCGCGTTGCCCGTCTCGTCGCGAGGTTCCTCGAGGATCCCCTCGACCTGGTGATGGAGCAGCGGATGCTGCGGACCGTCCGTCGGCTGGCGGAGCGTCGCGGGACCGGGGAATGTTGAAATGTGAGACCTGACCCCGTCGATGGGAGTTGACGGCTTGTCCGATCCTCAGTTCATCCAGGTCGTCGCGGCGAGCGCATTCGCCGCCGCGGGCGTCGTGGTCGGTGCCGTGGCGGCCTCGAGGATGACCGCCTCCGCGGGCGGGCTGTCGGCCTGCGTGGGCGGGACGGTGGGGATCGTCGCGGGGACGATCTGCTTCGAGATGCTGCCGGCGCTTCGCGGCAGCAACCGGATCGCCCTGGTGGTCGGAGCGATCGTGGTCGGGTTCGCCCTGGCCCGGCTGGTCCACGGGGTCGTGCGCGCGCGGCTGCCCCTGAAGCGCAGCTTCGAGGAAGAGGAGTTCAGCGCCTTCGTCGTCGGCGCGACCACGGAAGACATCACCGAGGGTGTCGTCCTGGGCCTGGCCAGCGGGGTCTCCTGGGGCCTGTTCCTGTTCTGCGTCGCCGCCTTCTTCGCCATGAACGTGCTCCAGGGGTTTGCCCAGGGCTCGGTGCTACGCTGGTGGAATCGGCGGCAAGGCCAGATCCTGGCGGTGGCGGCGATCTCCGCTTCGATGCTCGTCGCGACTGCCTGCCTGACGGCCTGGCTGTTCCGCGACGGCGCCTCGGATCCGGCCACCCGCGACGGTTTGTTCGCGCTGGCCACGGGAGCCCTGATCTACGTGAGCGTGTTCGAGTTCGGACGCAACCTGGAGTGGAACGGCATCCAGCGCACCACGACCGGCCTGGCATTCGTCGTCACGGCGGCGGCTGCGCTGGCGGGCTGAGACGATGCCGAGCCAGCTGGGCCTGCGGTACGTCAAGCTCGAGTCGGACGGCCGTGCCACGCGCGCGGCCTACGTCTTCCCGTTCTTCGACGCCGCCGGGTGGATCTCGTTCTGTCTCGTCGTCACCGGCCGGGGACACTTCGTCACCGACGCGAAGCTGCAGTGGACCGGGCGGCGGATCGTCCTGTGGAGCCGCGGCGTGAGCCCGCTCCTGCCCCTCGAGCAAGCGAACCCCGCGGACTTCGCCGGCTCACTGCACTTCGACCCGTGGTGGACGATGCGCGGAGCGACGGAGGTGCCGGCCGCGGTGCGCGAGGCGATCATCTCGACCAACATCGCCGGCCACCGGAGCGGACATCTCCGCGTCCGCAACCTGATCGTCAGCGACGAGTTCGACCGCGTGGCCGAGTTCTGGATCGGCGACGGCGTGTTCCGCTCCGCCCGCTTCGGCCCGCCGGAGCCGATGCCGGCCGAATTACGCGAGGCGCTGATCGCGCCGCGGCGATGAGCGCCATTCTGAACGCCAACTGACGAGGGCCGGGGACCACGAAACCTCCTGCCCCGGATTCTTCTCCATCAGGAGCAGGACTGGAGCGGTGCGTGTCCTTGGCGCTGCGGTCAGAGCGGGTTGGTAGAATCCGTCGCCACGGAGTGAGCGGTGAGTCCCAAGTTCCAGACGACTCGGTGGAGCCTGATCCGGGCCGCGGGCGGCGGCTCGACGGATGAGGCCCGTGAAGCGCTGGCCGGCCTGTTCGAAGGGTACTGGTTTCCCGTCTACGGCTTCATTCGCAGCCAGGGATTCGGCGAGGAGGACGCCCGGGACCTTGCCCAGGGCTACTTCGCGCTCATGTTGGAGAAGCGGAGCCTCGACGGGCTGCGTCCGGAGGCCGGCCGCTTCCGCTCCTTCCTGCTCGTCTCGGTGCGCAACTTCCTGCACAACGAACGCGATCGGCGTTCGGCCGAGAAGCGGGGCGGCGGCCGGACGATCGAGTCGCTGGACGCCCTGGAAGCCGAGAGCCGGCTCGCACGGGAGCCGGCCCGGAGCGCGGACGCCGAAACGGCGTTCGAGCGACGCTGGGCCACCACCGTCGTCTGGCGCACGGTCGACCGGATGCGGGCCGAGTTCGAGCAGGCGGGGCAAGCCGAGCGCTTCCGCCTGCTGCGCGGATTGTTGACCGGCGACGAGCCGACGCTGCCCTACGCAGAGCTCGCGCTGCGACTCGATCTGACCGAGGCGGGAATCAAGTCGCTGGTGCACCGCATGCGGAAGCGATTCGGCGTGCTGCTGCGGGGCGAGGTCCTGCAAACGCTGGACCGCCCCGAGGACGTCGACGACGAGATTCGCTACCTGCTGCGAGTCATGGCGGAGGACTGATGGGAAAGCGTCCGCAATGTCCCCGCTGCGGAGGTCCGCTGTCATCGCCCCGCGGCGATGAAGAGCCCGTGTGTACCCGCTGTCTGCTGCTCCAGGGCCTGTCCGGCGGCGTCGACGAAACGAGAGCAACCACGGGTCCGGCTGCGGACGCGGGCGCACCGTCCACACCCGATCCCGTCGAAATCGGCCCCTACCGCGTGATCCGTCGCCTCGGCGAGGGCGGGATGGGCGTGGTGTACCTGGCCCGGCAGGAGCAGCCGATCCGCCGCACCGTCGCGCTCAAGCTGATCAAGCACGACGTCAGCTCCAAGCAGTTGCTGGCCCGGTTCGAGATCGAACGGCAGTCGTTGGAGTTGATGGATCACCCCTCGATCGCGCGCGTGCTCGACGCCGGCACGACGCCCGACGGGACACCGTACTTCGTGATGGAGTACGTCGACGGCGTGCCGCTCACGCAGTACTGCAACGAGCACCGGCTGACGATCCAGGAGCGGCTTCGGTTGCTGATCCGCGTTTGCGACGCCGTCCAGCACGCCCACATCAAGGGCGTCATCCATCGTGACCTGAAGCCGACCAACATCCTCGTCATGTCTTCGGACGACGGTCCATTGCCGAAGGTCATCGACTTCGGTA
The DNA here is from genome assembly GCA_041629655.1 of Candidatus Polarisedimenticolaceae bacterium. GTDB lineage: Bacteria > Acidobacteriota > Polarisedimenticolia > Polarisedimenticolales > Polarisedimenticolaceae > JBFKMV01. The sequence goes on along the minus strand of JBFKMV010000072.1, from coordinate 15,829 downwards.
TCGCCAAGGCGACCGGCAAGCGCATGTTGGAGTGGAGTCTGTTCACCGAGATGGGGCGTCTGATCGGCACGCCGGAGTACATGAGTCCCGAGCAGGCGGACACATCGCTCGGTGACGTGGACACGCGAACCGACGTCTACGCCCTGGGGGTGATCCTCTACGAGCTGCTGGTGGGCCGCACGCCCCTCGACGCCGCTTCGGTCCGCGAGGCCGGGATGTTGGAGATGCTGAGGCAGATCCGCGAGGTCGATCCTCCGACGCCCAGCTCGCGGTTGAGCACCCTGGGGGAGCATGGCGGTTCCGTTGCCGACGAGCGGGCCACGGACCCCGGCCGCCTGTTGCGTCAGCTTCGCGGCGAGATCGACTGGATCACGATGCGCGCGGTCGAGAAGGACCGGGAGCGCCGCTACGGTTCCGCGCGCGAGCTGGCCGAAGACCTCGGCCGCTTGCTCGCCGACGAGCCGGTGCAGGCGCGCCCGCCGACGGCGGCGTACGTGCTGGGCAAGTTCGTGCGGCGGCACCGGGCCGGCGTTGCCGCCGCCCTGGTCGCGGTGCTGGCCCTGATCGTCTTCTCCGGCGTGCTGGCCCGGCAGGCGCGCCAGATCGCGCGGGAGCGGGACCGCGCCCGCACCGAGGCCGCCGCGTCGGACCAGGTGGCCGGCCTGCTCGTCGAGCTGTTTCGCTCGGCCGATCCTTACGGATCGGCAGCGAGGGAACCCACGGCCCGCGACCTCCTCAACGCCGGCGCGGACCGCATCACTCGTGAGCTGGAGGGGCAGCCCGAGACCCTGGCGCGCATGCTGGCCGAGATGGGGTGGGCCTACCACGGCCTCGGCGAGCTCGAACGCGCTGAACGACTGCTCGAGCGGTCCGCCGAGCTCTACGACGAGCGGCTCGACGCCGAGCAGGAACGGGTGATGCAGGCCAAGTTCTACCGGGCCATGGTCTACAAGGACCGGGAGCGCCATGACGACGCCGAGCGGTTGTTCCGGGAGCTCACCGCAGTCCGGGAAGCACGGCTGGGCGCGGAGCATCGAAACACCCTGCGGAGCCGGGTCGAGGTCCCCGAGATGTTCATCGACCTGGGCCGCTACGACGAAGCACGGGTCGAGCTGGAGGCGCTGCACGCCGCCCAAACGCATGCGCTCGGCGCCGACGATCCGGACACCCTGGCCACCGGCGTGCTTCTGGCCACGGTCCTCAGTCATACCGGCGAGCGGGACCGGGCGGCGCCCTACGTGGACGCCGCGCTGCGCGGACTCCAGATGCCCGACGCCGAGTACGACGAGGACCGCGCGGTGGGCTTGATGCGGCTCGGGTGGGTCTGCCTGTTCCTCCAGCGCCACGAGGAGTCCGAGGCGGTCTATCGAGACGTCCTCGAACATCGGATGCGCGCCCTCGGGGCGGATCACGCCCAGACGCAACACACCCGTGCGATGCTGGCGTCGATTCTCGGCACGCAGGGGCGACACGACGAGGCTGCCGCGATCATGCGGGAGGTCCTCGAGGCGCGCGTCCGCGTTCTCGGCGAAGACCACCCGGAGACACTGTTCACCCGTTCGCTACTCGGCGACAGCCTCGTCAGCGCCGGGCGGTACGCGGAGGCCGAGGAGCAGCTTCGAATCGCGATCGAGGGCCACGCGCGGCTCGGCCCCGAGGGCTTCCGCTCGACGCGTGCCCGGGTCAGCCTGGGGACCTCTCTCCACCTGACCGGTCGCTCCGACGAGGCGCTGGCCGAGTTCCGCAGGGTCCTGGCCTACTGCGACGAGCAGTTGTTCGACCGGCACCCGCTGTGCCGGGACACGATGAGGCGCACCGCCGAGATCCTGCGCTCGGTCGGCGACGACGAAGCGGCGGCGAAGCTGGAGGCCCGCATCGAGGCCGCCGCGAGCTCCTAGCGCCGTCCTCCGAGAAAACCCCTGTCTTCCGGCGAAACCTCCGGCCCCGGTTTCTTCTGTAGGAGGTACAGCGAAGGAGAACGCCCATGAAAAGGAACTGGCTGGCTCGGTTGTTTCGGCGGGAAGACTGGATTCGGCAGGCCGCACGACAGGCCTTCGAGTCGTTCGCCAGGGAATCGGGGACCGTCATTCCGACCGCGGAGGATCCCGGCACCGCCGATCGGACGTCTGCCCGGGGTGCCGGGGATCGGGAACGTACGCCGAGCCTGGCGTGACGCCTGCTCTTCGTCCCGCTTTGGACGAGTCCTCCCGCTAGCGTAGAGTCTGCGCGACGCGCCGTCTTCGCGATGCGCGCCGGCATAATGGGGGAGGCTGAAGAGATGCCGCATTGGGGCGCCGAGCCTGCGCCAGCCGACATGATCGGTGTATTCCAGCCCCGAACCCCCCGCTAGGCTCCGAGTCCGGGTTGACGTATGTGCCCTTTCCGGGCGCTGTTCGCAGCTTGTTTCTCTTACCCGCTGCCGGACGTAGTTCGAGGCTTATACGGCTTATCCGCGGCCGGGCTGTCGATTCAACAGTCTTCCGGCGCAACCCCGACACGGGAGCGAGATCCCGCGCTCAACGGCTGATCCGGGAAAATGCACCCTTATGGGTCGGCTGGGATGGACCCGGAGCCCCAGGACGGGAGTAGACTGTGACAAACCCACCGTCTGGCAGAAGGAGGAAGAGTCATGAGGAGATCGGTACCGTTCATCGTGGTGATCGCCGTCGCGACGCTGGCAGGCTGGCACGTGGCCCAGGACAACTCGACCGTCCCGCAGGAACCCGAGGACGTGGTGGTGCAGGAGGTGGCCAAGTTCTGCGGTGGCATCGGCGCCATTCCCTGTCCGGGCAATCTCGTCTGCTACGACGATCGTTCCGACGATTGCTTCCCGGAGCTCAACCATGCGGACTGCGGCGGAGTCTGCCGCAACCCCAGTAGCGGCCATGAGTGCGGCTCGACGCTGTGCAAGAGCAACCAGATCTGCTGCGCGGGTTCGCCGTTTCGCGTGCCGACCTGTTTCGACGGGGACACTTGCCCTATCTCGCGGCTCGCTTACAAGACGGACGTGAGCTACCTGGGTCAGGACGATCTGCAGACGATCCATGACCGGCTGTTGCAGTTCCCGCTGGCCACCTATCGCTACAAGGGCGCGCTCGCCGACGGGAAGACGCATCTCGGGTTCATCATCGACGACGTGGAGCCCAGTCTTGCGGTGGGCGCCGGCGGAGAGACGGTCGACCTGTACGCCTACACCAGCATGGCCGTCGCCGCGCTCAAGGTGCAGGCGGAGACGATCGAGACGCTGAAGCAGGAGGTCGCCGCGCTGCGGGCCGAGCTCGAGCGCGAGTAGGCGAGTCCACCCTGGGTCCGATCAATAGCGGCTAAGAGGTATAAGCTGCGAACTACGTCCGGTAACTCTATATACGTAAGCCTGAGCCGGACTGCTCGACAGCGGATCCGGGGTTAGATTACACCGATTCCATCGGATGAAGTGGGCTCGGAGCCCCAAATGCGGAAGCCGGCCCGGCGCGCGAGGCCCGGCGCGGTGCGGTTCTGACGAGGCGGCGCAGCGAAACAGGCTCCGGAGCCACAGAAGTTCTGATCGTCACGTGCGGAGACTCCGCTCAGCGCGTTCCCCCGTCCGAGTCGGCTTCTCCGCCGTCCTCTTGGCCCTCTTCCTCCTCGAACTGCCGCAGCAGTTCCTCCTCGCTCATTTCAGAGCTGTCGTCGTCCTCGGCAACGACCTCGCCCAGCTTCGGGAACTTCTTGAAACACGAATTCGAGGCCTTGCGGATCACGGTGTCCGGCTCCTCGACGAGCGCCCGGCTCTTGCAGCGGTCGTACCCCCAGAAGAAGGACTCCACGAGCCCGGATCGGCCGTGCATCGTCGCGACGAAAACGCCTGCGTTGCTGCGGCTGGAGACGGCCCCGGCGACCCCGCCGAACAAGAAGCCCAGCGCCTTCTTGCCGCCCGTGGTCTGCACGGCGCGAACGCGGATGATGGCCAGCGTGTCGGCGTCGAGCATCGCGGCCAGGTGGCGCCCCTCCTCGCCCAGGTCGACCTGCTTCTTTTTGACTTTCTTCGGCTTCCTCATCAACTTGGGGAAGTCCTGGTCGTATCTCGCGTTCACCCTGCGGAACATCTCGGCCAGCTCGGGATCCGCCTCGATCTGCTCCATCGTGACGAGAACCGGCTCGTAGCCGCGCTCCTCGTACTTCGCCGCCAGCCACTTGGCCGTCGCGCGCTCGAGGGCGATGCACTCTTCCATCATCTCCTCGCGCATGATCGCCTTGGCCTTGTGGAACTCGGCGTACGGCGGGAGGATCACGACCTTGGCGGTACGCGTCTCCCCCTTCTTGAACTCCTTGGTCATCACGCCGTAGGCATGGACCGCCGGTGCCGCCAGCATGCCGGCCAGCGCCAGCGACCCCACGATCGCCGCCCGGCCCGGTCGCGTCCCCTGGAATCTCATCTCGCTCCTCCTCCTCCTCAGTCTGCTCCGTTACGGATAGCGGCGGAGATGCCGCGCAAACGCTCGATCACCACCTTGCGGTCGGACGCTTCGGGGTGCATCCGGACGTAACGCGCCAGCTCCTGTCCGGCCTCCTCGTAGCGGCCCAGCTCGTCCAGGGCGTACCCGCGGCCGCGGCACGCCTCGGCCAGCCCCTCGTCGAGCTCCAGGGCCCGGTCATATTCCCGGATCGCGGCGTTCAGGTTCTGCTCGATCAGGGCGGCGGCGGCCGGGTCCTTGAGACGCCGCTGCTCCCGCTGTTCGCGGGTCAGCTTGACGCGCCGCTTGGCCCGCTTCCTGTTCCCGACCCGCGCCCGCTCCTCGGGACCGATCGTCTCCGTTCGCGCGTCGAGCGCGCGCAGGGCCTCCGCCAGCGCGTGGTGCGCCCGGGCGTCGGCCTCGTCCTCCGAGACGAGCCGCCGCGCGAGATGGGCCGCGGTCCGCGGATAGTCCGCGCGAACGAGCTCGTGCACCGTTTCCAGCGCCAGCGGACGCATCCGGCTTCGGAAACCCTCATCCCCGGTGCGCAGCTTCTCGGGAATCCCTTCGCTCTCGATCCGGGCCACCATCTCCTTGAGGTACGCGACCCGCGCGGGCAGCGTGGGATGGGTTCCCCACTTGAAGATCAGGCGCTCCCCTTCATGGTCCTCCTGCATCAGCTCGAACAGCGACGGCGCCTGTCGAACGTCGTACTCGCCGTCCAGCACCCGGTCGATCGCCCGGCGGTCCGCTTCCTCCTCGAGGTCGCGGCTGTAGCCGATCATCGCCATGTACACGGCCTGGTTGATGACGTTCGCCAGATCGAGGTACTCGGTGTGCCCGCCGTACGCGGCCGCGACGGCGGCCGCGCTCACGACGATGCTGGCGATCGCCTTCTTACGCGTGCTGCGGAAACCCACGACCGAGTGGTGTCCCGCGACGTGGTTGATCTCGTGGGCCAGCAGCATCGAGAGCTGGGCCTCGTTCTCGAGCAACGCGAGCATTCCGGTGTGGAGGTAGATCTGCCCGTCCGGCAACGCGAACGCGTTGGGCAACGGGTGACGGATCACCTGGAACCGGTAGTCGACGTAGGCGTCCTCGGGCTCGGGAGCGAGCCGGTCGCCGATCTCGCGGACCATGTCGACGATCTCGGGCTCGTCGTAGCGCAGACCGCGCCGCACCACCTGTTTGGCGAATTCGTCGGACATCTCGAGCAGCGCTTGCTCGCGTTTCTTCAGCTCGACCGGGGCGTAGACCCCCTCGGCCGCCGATGGCGGCCCCGGAGCGGCCAGCAGAATCAGCACGAGACCGCAGCGGGCGAACCGCTCGTAGCGCGCCATCTGCCCTCCCTCGGCGTCCGGACCCGCTGAGCTTGGGGGAAGCATACAACGGTTTCCCTGCCGCGCTGGCGACGGTGCTCTTCGGATCTTTCCTGTCACGCTGGCCCTTCCGCCACGCTCCCCTGATCCGAGACGAGGGGGAGTACGCCCTGCTGGGCCAGTTGATTCGCGAGGGGGCGGTGCCCTACCTCGATATCTACTACCAGAAGACGCCGTTCACTTTTTACTGGATGTCGGCGGTCCAGGCGATATTCGGGGAGTCCTTGCCCGCCTTGCGCGTGACGACCGCGATCTACGGGATGGTGATCCTGGTGGCCGTTTACGCCCTGGCGCGTCGGCTATCCGGTCCCGTGGCGGGGATCGCCGCCGCGCTGGCCATGGCCGTCCTTATCTAGCGTCTGGGCGTTCCTGAGGCAGGGCTGCAAGCGAGCGGTTCTCCCGACGCTGGCCCGCGACGCCGGATTGGGGCGCCGAGCCTGCGCCAGCCGACATGATCGGTGTATTCTAGCCCCGAACCCCCCGCTAGGCTCCGAGTCCGGGTTGACGTATGTGCCCTTTCCGGACGACCTGGCCCTCGGTCTGTCCCGTTCAGCAGACGCACATCGAGCGGCGGAGTCTCGACGAGATGGAGAGTCGCCGACGCCAAGGCCAGGCCTCCCTCGGAACGATCAATCTCCTCCAAGATCCGCGTGAACAACACGAGCGTCTTGCAGGGATGTCTTGGCAGACGCGGCGTACGCACCGACCACTTCGCATCGCCTTCTGGGCCGAGCGGGTAAGACAAAAAGCTGCGTTTTCTTGGCCGATGACCTCCATCTTCCGTCGACCAACCGCTTCGCCCCGGGCGCCTGAACGGCTACAATCAATAGTCCAGTCACGCCGCACGCGGCGCCCGCTTTGGCCGACCGAGGTCAGCCGCTTCACAACGTTAGCCCTCCTCGTCCGTCTCGTCTCGGCGGCGCCGAACTTCGATGCGCTCGGCCTGCATCGGGTTGGCAGCCAGGACCTCGAGCTCGAACTCGCGCCAGACGACGGCATCGCCGACGATCGGCACGCGGCCCAGTCGCTCCGACAGAAAGCCGCTCACCGTCGTCGCTACCGTATCGGGCAGCCACGGGGCGGCCAGCAACTCACACAGCCGGCGCAGTTCGACGCTTCCGAGCACGTGCAACGAGCCGTCCGCTTGCCGCCACACATCGGGGACGGGCTGATCACTCTCGTCGACGATGTCGCCGACGAGCTCTTCGAGGACATCCTCCAGCGTGACGACGCCCTCGATGCCACCGTATTCATCGACGACGAGCGCCATGTGCCTCGCCGCTTCACGGAACGTGCGCAGCAGCTGATTTGCCGGCTTGGTTGCCGGAATGACGAGTGGTTCCTGAACCACCGCGGCCCAGTCGATCGGCCCCTCCGGGTGATCGTGCAGATAGAAAAGGAGCTGGCGCGCGAGCACGATTCCAGTCGCATCGTCGAGCTCACGCGTCGGCGAGAACGGGAACCGGCTGTAGCCGCATTCCTGCATCCTGGCGATGACGTCTTCGCGACTGTCCTGTGCCGAGAGGAGAACGACACGCTGCCGCGGCAGCATGACGTCCTCTGCTGTGAGCTGTCCGAGCTGCGTCGCGCCGACGATGATGCCGGCCGTGCGCGCGCCGAGTATGCCTTCAGCCCGGCCCAGCGCCGCGAGCAGGCGTATCTCCTCGATCGACGTCACGGGCAGTTCTTGCGCGCCTCGAATCGACGTCGAGATCTTCTCTGACAACCGCACGAGCGGTCCGAGCGCGATTGTCAGAATCTTGATTCCATGCGCGACCGGGCCTGCTAGCGCGCCTGCGTATGTCACGCCGACGGTTTTTGGAATGATCTCGGTGAAAAGCAATACGGCTGCCGTAAAGATGATCGAGAACAGCCAGAGCGTCCCGCTGCTGAATACGTCTTCGTAGCTCGCGCCGGCGACGGCCGCACCGATCGTATGCGCGATCGTGTTGACGATCAAAATGGCCGCTATCGGCAGATCGATGCGCCGCTTGAAGTCGCGCAGCAGATAACCCGAGGGCTTGCCTTCGCGCACGAGCGATTCGACCTGCGCATGGCCGATCGACAGCAACACGGACTCGAAAATCGAGCAAATGAAAGAAACAACGAGCGCCACGGAGACCGCGGTAATGAATACGAGCATCGACCTACCTATCGGTTACGGACGGCCGGAGAGAAATCGCCGGGCGATCTCGGGATCGCAGCGGTTCGGCAGCGCCGTCGGATCGGGGCGATAGTCCCAGACGCCCTGGCCCAAAACCGGCTCGGAGAGATACTCCGGATCCTCGAACGCATTACCGGCGGGTAAGACAAATAAGCCACGTTGTCGCGTCTGATAACTCTATCTTACGTCAACCAACCGCTTAGTCCCGGGCACTTACAAGGCTACAATACGCTGATTCACCGGCGTCGGGAGAGCCGCATTGGGGCGCCGAGCCTGCGCCAGCCGACATGATCGGTGTATTCTAGCCCCGAACCCCCGCTAGGCTCCGAGTCCAGGTTGACGTATGTGCCCTTACCGGACGCTGTTCGCAGCTTGTTTCTCTTACCCGCCACGAAGAGCCGAGCCGACAGTAGAAAGGAGTCGAGGCAACAGCGATGCGTGGAGCAGCTGACCAACACTCTGATACGCCCAGTCCGGACGACTGCGCAAGGTCCGATTGCCTTCGAGGCCGGCGACTAGATTGCAGCTCGACCGCGGGACGCTACAATCTGTGGCAGAAAACATCCAACCAGGAGGAGACTTCATGCACAAGCTGATGACCGTCTGCGCCCTGTCCTTCGTGATCTGCTCCACCGCCTGGTCCGGGGTCGTGATCGAGATGCAGCACAGTGGAGAGGGCGCCGGCGCCGGCGGAGCCACGGACACGATCTACGCCCAGGGCGCGATGCTGCGCATGGAGCCCGCCGCCAGCCAGGCCGACGACTCGACGTTCATCTTTCGTGACGACACGCTGTACCTGCTGGACGAGAAGAAAAAGCAGGCGCAGACGATCAGCAAGCAGGACATGCATGAGCTGAGCGCGCAGCTGGGGGACGCGATGAAGCAGATGGAAGCCCAGCTGGCCGACCTGCCCCCCGAGCAGCGCGCGATGATGGAAAAGATGATGAAAGACCGCATGCCCTCCGGCATGGGCAAAGCGGGGCCTCCGCGACGGATCAAGACCGGCGGCAGCGAGCGGGTCGGCGACTACTCGTGCACGGTGCGCACGATGTACGCGGGCGACGAGAAGATCTGGGAGGTGTGCTCCGCCGCCGATGCGGGCGATGCGGCGGAGGCGCTGGAGGCCTTTCGAGCGATGTCCGAGTTCACGGGCAGCCTGCGCGAGAGCCTGCAACAGATGCCCTTCGGCAAGATGCTGCAGCTCGATACGCCGTTTCACGCCATGGGCGAGCTGGAGGGGTTTCCGGTGCGGGTGCGGATGTATCGCAACGGAAAGCTGTTCCAGGAGCAGACGCTGAAGTCCGTCTCGCGCCGGGACCTCGACGCGGGAATGTTCAGGGTGCCGCAGGGCTACAAGGTGAAGAGCCTCGCCGACGAGGCCAAGAAGGACAAACGGCGGCGCTAGGCCGACTCGAGGGGCTGGTCGGATGAGGGCATCGAGTCTGGGCTATCCGAGCCTTCCAGATAGCGCGTGCCGTCACCGCACCGCGCCGGCTCGCGGGGCGGGAACGGTTTTCGCCCTCACTCTGTTACTCTCGGCACTGCCGGGCTGCGGACCCGGCGAGAGCGGCGAGGTGCCCATGAGCGCAGGCAAGTTCGTCGAGAGCCTCGAAAACCTGGGTTACTTCAAGTACGTGGACGCGGCGGCCGCGCCCGACCTCAAGAGTCGAGTCGAGTCCGCCGGTTGGGACGGCATCTTCCTGGACGCCAACCGGATGTTCCGGGCCGACGGCGAAGACCTCGCGGAGGGCGGGGTCGAGCGCCTGCTGCGAGAGCTCGAGCCGTTTCTGGAGCGGCAGGGCGTCACCCTCTCCACGATCGTCTCCTCTTTCGGGGACGAGGAATACACGATCGAGGTCAACGATCGGGTGTATTCCATCTGGCAGGCGGCCGACCTGGAACGCAGCGAATCCGAGCCGGGCTGGCTCTGGGGCGTCGCGTCGTGCCGCACCATGGACCTGCTCGACTCGCTGCTCTCGAAGGCCGGCTCCCCGGAACGGGCGTACGGCGTCAATGGCGGCAACGATCTGTTCGTGTTCTTCCTCACCGAGCCGCTCCACGGGCTGATCACCTCCCACCCGGATGCCTCTCGCAGTGACCGGCCCTACGCGATGGTCGAGGAGTACCCGTGGTTCGGTCAGCCCCACTGAGGGCTTGCGCCGTCGTGGGGGAGGTCGCGCTGCGACCGCACCCGGCTCAAAGAGGTCGCCCGACGATGGGTCCGGGCACGACCCCGAGCCGAGCTGCACCGGATCAGGCGTCGAGCCGCCGGCGCAGCGCGTAGCTCGCCAGGGCTGCGGTGAGCAGGCTGAGCAGGGTCAGCCCCGCGAACGTGAGCAGGATCGGCCGCGGCGACGTTGCGAGCACCGGCCCTCCGGGGTGCATCAGGAACGGAGTTCCGACCGTCGTGCCGAGCAGGACGGCGAACGGCAGCATCGCGAGCGCCGCGCGCGGACGAACCGGCGGCACCAACGGGATCGCCGAGTGTGACAGCACTCCAGCGGCCAGCACCATCAGCGACGAGCGCAGCAGAGGCTCACCCAGGAACACGCCGCCCCAGTTGATCCACGCCGCCGCCATGCTGACGGCGAGGCCCGCCGCATGGAACAGCAGGGCGATGCGCCCGGTCGCCAGCATCCAGGCGTGGCTCCCGCGGTGGGCCGTGAGCAGCGCGACCCCTCCGAGCAGTCCCGAGATCGCGAACCCGAGCAGGCCGGTGAGCGTCAGCGCGACGTGCACGTACACCGCTCTGATCCCCGTACCGAGCGTTCGCTCGGGCGGCGCCAGCCCGACGACCAGCGACGCGAGCCCCAACATCACGGCCAGCATCATCGCCGTGCGGCGGGTCTCCTTACTCAAACCACGAGGGGTGTACAATGCATGCTCCTACGGCGACGTACGTCGCGGCCTGAGTTTGCAGGATTGCCGGTGACCCGGCAAGTGGGCCGGCTCTCAGGAGGTATCGCAATGACGATCCGTTTCAGGCACCTTCTGCTGTCCCTCTCCGTCATTCTGGGCGTTGCGGGCGTTGCGCTCGCCGATACGGTGATGAATCACGAGCCCGGCACCTACAAGCTGACCGAATTCGGGGATACCGGGGAGCACATTCCGCTCAACGGACCGGTCATCCACGTGTTCTCCAAAGACGGCAAGAGCTACACGACGATCGCGAACGACAACGAGAATCTCAAGCACTCATCCAGAGTCGGCGGGGTCTGCGGTCGCCGCTCTCAGGATTTCGGTGACGCATGGATCAAGGTGGCCGGCGTGACCCACGATGTGCGCGGCACGGGAGGTCACGTCATCGAGAACCACACGGAGACCTTCGAGTTTCCGTTCACGCTACCCGATATACCTCGCACACCGCCTGCCGCCTGTAACTTCGAACTCGACAAACGTGTCGCTCAAGCCGGCAAGTCTCGTGAGTACTGGATGAAACGAGGCTTCGTGGTCCGTTACGAGAACGCGTACGAGGCCAAGTTCGGGGCCTCCTGTTCCGGCGGACTGGCCCGAGGCGAGTTTGACACCGAGACGATCAAGACGCCGGTCTGGATCGCCTGCGCGCCCGCCGATGTGGACGAGGATCCGGCGCCCGACCTGCCCAAGCGGATGCCCGCGTCGCGCGCCAGGAAGATGCCGCTGAAGGTCAGGGCCAAGCTGGAGGCCACGCAGCAGGGCACGATCTACACGCCGGAATGCCCGGTGACGGTCCGCTACACCGGGTCGATCTGGGTCTCCAGACCGAATACCAGGGTCACGTATCGCATCGTCGGCACCGACTGGGATTCCCCGGAAAGGACGATCACGATCCAAAAGGCCGGCAACCAGGAAATCACGGGCTGGACACAGTATTATCGCGAACGGGAAACCGACGTCGGTCGAGTCTCCGCAGCCCCTGAAGATGCACGACCTCAACCCGACGCCGCCGGGAGCGTGCGCCTCGAAGTCGAGTTCGAGGGCGGCTCGGCACAGTCCGATGCAATACCGTACGAGGTCTTCTGCAATACGGAGCCGCCCAAGCGAGCCATATTGAAGAAGATCGATTGAGCGACGGGGTCTCGCAGGCTGAGCGTCGGATCCGCCCCGCCAAGGAGAGCAGGTTGGCCAAACACAAGAAGCCGCTCAAAACCGGCAAGGCGCGCGTGATCGAGCCGGTCAAAGCCAAGCACAGGCGTTTGAAGAAAAAGCTCTATGACGACGAGCTGTACCGGCTTCAGATCGAGCTGGTCAAGCTCCAGGAGTGGATCAAGAACAAGGGCCTGAAGGTCGTGGTGCTGTTCGAGGGGCGGGACGCCGCCGGCAAGGGCGGTGTGATCAAGCGCATCTTGCAGCGGCTGAACCCCCGCATCTGCAACGTCGTCGCGCTGCACACTCCAACGGAGCGAGAGACCACGCAGTGGTATTTCCAGAGGTACGTGGCCCACCTGCCCGCTGCCGGCGAGATGGTTCTGTTCGACCGCAGCTGGTACAACCGCGCCGGCGTCGAAAAGGTCATGGGGTTCTGCACGGAAGAGGAGTACCAGGAGTTCCTGAGATCGTGTCCCGAGTTCGAGCGCATGCTGGTTCGTTCGGGCATCATCCTGATCAAGTACTGGTTTTCGGTCAGTGACGAGGAGCAGGAGCGACGATTCCAGTCGAGGAACACCGATCCGACCAAACGCTGGAAACTCAGCCCGATCGACCTGGAATCTCACAAGCGGTGGGTGGAATACTCGAAGGCCAAGGACGTGATGTTCGCCCACACCGACATCAAGCAGGCACCCTGGTACGTCGTGGAAGCCGACAGCAAGCGACGCGCTCGGTTGAACTGCATCCGCCACCTGCTGTCCCTGATTCCCTACGAGGACCTGACCCCCGACCCCGTCGGGTTGCCGCCCCGCCAAAGCCCGGGGGGCTACGTGCGTCCTCCGATGAGCGACCAGACATTTGTTCCCGACTACTACGAAACGGAAGGTTGATCAAGTGAGTTCCTCGACGGCAGCGCAACGCGAGAAGAAGAAGAAGGACGACATCGCTGCGCCTAAGCCAAAGGCGCCCAAGGCGGTGAGGGGCACCAAGGCCCGCATCCGCGCGCTCGTAGAGCGGGTGGACACAGGTACGCGCCGCATGAAGCTCAGGAAACGTGTCCGCAAGACCCAGGAGGAGATGCGCAGCAAGGATGTGGGCAAACTGGTCGACGCGGCGCTGACCAAGTACTTCGAGGCCGAAGATCTTCAGCCTTACCAGGCGGAGCTGATCAAGCTCCAGCAGCACCTCGAGAAGACCCGGCGGAAGATGATCATTCTCTTCGACGGGCGCGACGCCTCGGGTAAGGGCGGCGCGATCCGGCGTGTCACCCGCTACATGAACGAGAAGCACTATCGCGTGGTCGCGCTCGGCAAGCCGACGGCCTATCAGAGAACCGAGCTGCACATGAAACGCTACATCGAGCAGTTCCCCCACGCGGGGGAGGTCGTGCTGTTCGACCGTAGCTGGTACAACCGCGCGATGGTCGAACCCGTGATGGGGTTCTGTACCAAGCGACAGTATCGCGAATTCATGAACCAGGTGGTGGAGTACGAAAAGAGCTTCCTCAGCGATCGGAAAACGTATCTGGTCAAGCTGTACTTCTCCGTTTCGAAGAACGAACAGGCGCGCCGTTTCGAGCGGCGGAAGAACGACCCGCTGCGCCAGTGGAAACTGAGCGAGGTGGACCTCCAGGCCCAGGAGCACTGGGACGCGTTCACGATAAAGAAATACAAGCTGCTCAAGAAGACCCATACGAAGCAGACGCCCTGGCACGTCATCCGCTCCGACGACAAACACCTGGCGCGGGTCGAGACGATGAAGATCATCCTTCAGGCGGTGCCGTACCGCGGCAGGAGCCGCAAGCTCAACTTCGCACCCGACCCCGACATCGTGATCGACGGCGCGCTGGAGCTCAAGGTCATGGACGCTCAGCGGCGCAGGACGGGCAAGTACGTCGGCTGACTCTGCGGCGCGGCCGGCAGGCCGAAGCCTCAGCGCAGCGGAATCGTCGTGGTGATCTTCCCCGCCTTGACGCTGTCGTAGGCCACCGTGATCTCCCCCCGGCCCTCGACCAGGAAGAACAGCGTCCGCGTGGAGAGCCCGTCCACGCCCGGGACCATCAGCCGCTCGGGGCGGTGCCGCTGGATCTCGACGCGGTCCAGCCAGGGGTCCTGGACGATGCCGCTGCTGACCACCGCGGCGCCCGCGATCGTCGCCACGTCGACGCGGTGCAGCTTGTTCTGGCGGGCCACCGCGGTGACCGTCGGGATCTTGCGGTCGTTGGTGACCGGGACGTGGAGCCGCCACAGGTTTCCGGACAGCTTCTCGACCCGCGGCTGGCCGAAGGAGATCCGCGGCAGGTGCGAGGCGTGGAACAGCACGAACGCCGTGTTGCGGTGGCAGTCCTCTTCCAGCATCCAGCCCTCGGGCACGCGCCCGGTGTCGTGGCGGTAGCCGCCGACCTCGACCGTGCCGTACTGCGGGTGCTCGATCTCCTTCCAGTCCACGAACATCCGGCCCAGCGCCAGGCGGTCGTTGAACTTCATCCGCTCTTCCTCGGTCACCTCGCCGTCGCCGTCGAAGTCCTGCTCGGGGCCGAACAGCTCGTTGGTGAAGCTGATCGCGCCGTGGATGCCGTAAAAGTGATCGACCGTGCCGCCGAACGCGGTGTAGAGGTCCTTCCAGATGATCATGTAGCCGTAGCCGGGCAGGATCTTCTCGCCCTCCTCGCCGATCCGGTCGTAGACCCGCACGTCCGCCGCCTCGTAGCGCCGCATCAGCTTGGAGCCGGGACCGCGCAGGATCATCCGGCCGGTGTTGTGGAAGCTCTGCGCGGCGGCGATGTTGGGGCGCGTCAGCGCCCACAGCGCGATGTTGCGGGTCTCGGGGATCTGCAGCGGGTACTGCGTCGACCCGGCCTGCACGTAGCGCGGCTGCCAGCCGTAGGCGTAGGTGCGGTTGGGGTCGACGTAGCCGACCGGGTCCTCGTTGACCTCGCCGTCGCCGTCGTTGTCGAAGCCCTCGTTGCCGAGCTGGATCCAGTCGCCCAGCTCGTCCTCCTCCAGCGGGACGAGCAGCCGCGGGTCCTTGGGGTGCAGCCGGAAGTCGCCCTCGCCCGGCGCGACCCGCTTGCGCATCTGCGTGATCTCGCCGTCGCCGTCGAGATCCTCGTAGCCGTCCTCGTCCAGCCGGCCGTCGCGGTCGTCGTCGATCCGCACCTGCACGGTGCGCGGAAAGCTGGGGGTCGACGGCTCGTCGAACCAGCGGGCGCGGCTGTCCCAGCTCACGATCGGCACGAAGTAGAACACGGCGCGGTCCATCAGCTCGGTCACCTGCTCCAGCTTGCCGTAGTTGTGCAGCAGGTAGTTGATCGTGTAGAGCACGTTCTCGGCGCCCTGGACCTCGTTGGCGTGCGTCGCCCCGTCGACGTACATCGCGGGCTTGGACAGCGGCGCGCCGGTGGCCGGGTTGTTGACGGTCAGCAGCCAGGTGTCGCCGCCGCCGCTGGTCTTGCCGATGCTCTCCAGCGTGACCCACCTGGGGAACGCTGCCGCGTAGCCGCGCAGGAACTCCAGGATCTCGTCGTTGGGGTAGAGGCGGTTGAAGCCCGGGTCGGGCACCGGACCGGCCGCATCGAGTCCCGCACCGAAGGCCGCCGGCCCGGCGGCAAGCGCCAGGACCAGGACCAGTGCCGCCCACGCGACCGTTCGCCGCTTCATCGTTTGTTCCCCTCGAGCACCAGGCTGCGCCGGTCGCGGCCGGCGTTGTCGGAGATCAGCTCCACCGTGATCTCGCCCCCCCGCTTGCCGGTGCGCACCAGCCACTCGCCGGTCAGCCTGCCGGTC
>JBFKMV010000071.1:0-21452 GCA_041629655.1 Candidatus Polarisedimenticolaceae bacterium | reverse complement strand
TGTCCGGTCGCCTCGGCGGCAGCCTGACGATCGGGAACGAGGTGATCCGGCTGGACGGCGGGTCCGGCTACCACGACCACAACTGGGGCGTCTGGGAGGGCGTGACCTGGCAGTGGGGCCGCGTCGCCCACGAGGACCTGTCGTTCGTGTTCGGGCGGGTGCGCGCGCCGGCGGATGCCGTCGACCCCGAGCGGTTGCCCGGCTTCCTGGGCGTGCTGGGGCCGGACGGGCCGCTCGGCTTCTCGATGGCAGTGCGCATCGTGGAGGACGACGACCCGGCGACCGGGGCTCCGCGCCGGATCCGGATCGACGCGCGCGGGCCGTCGCTGTCGCTGGAGCTGACGCTGGAGATCGAGGACGTGGTACGGACGGCGTTGCGCGACCGGGCGCGGGACTTCATCCAGATGCGCGCCCGCTACACGGTCGAGGGGACCGTGGCCGGACGGGAGATCGAGTTCAGCGCCGTCGGCGAAGCGGAGACGTTTCGCAATCCGGGGTCCTGACCGGCCGGTTGTATACTGCTCCCGATGCGGGTTCTCGCCGGCACCAGCGGTTTCGCGTACAAGCAATGGAAGGGTGTGTTCTACCCCGAGGACCTGCCGCAGGCGGGCATGCTCGGCTACTACGCGACGCAGCTTCCGACGGTCGAGATCAACAACACGTTCTACCGCATGCCGCGCCGCGAGCTGCTCCAGGGCTGGATCGCCAAAGTGCCCGAGGAGTTCTCGTTCGTGCTCAAGGCCTCGCAACGCGTCACGCACCGCAGGGACCGCGAGAAGTCCCTCGAGGCGCTGGGCTACCTGATGCAGGCCACCGCGGAGGTCGCCGGCCGGCTGGGGCCGATGCTGTTCCAGTTCCCGCCCCACGCGCGCAAGGACGTGGAGCGCCTGCGCGAGATCCTCGCCGGGCTGCACGACGGTCGCCGCGCCGCGTTCGAATTCCGCCACGATTCGTGGTTCGACGACGAGGTGTACGGGGCGCTGCGCGAGCGCGGGGCCGCGCTGGTCTGCTCCGACACCGAGAAGACCGACGAGCCGCCGCTGGTCGCGACGGGCGGCTACGGTTACCTGCGGCTGCGGCGGCCCGGCTACGACGACGACGCGCTCCGGTCCTGGGCCGCGCGCGTGCGCGCGCAACCCTGGGAGGAGGCGTACGTGTTCTTCAAGCACGAGGACGCGGGCGCCGGCCCGCGCATGGCGCGGCGGTTTCTGGAGCTCGGCGGGGAGGACGCATGAACTGTCCACGCTGCAAGCGACCCTTCGGCACGCGCAAGGTCGGCCAGACCGAGGTCGAGGCCTGCGACCGCTGCGGCGGCCTGTTCCTCGACCGCGGCGAGCTGGACCGGGTGGCCGCGCCGCACCAGGGCGATCTGGAGTTCTCGACGGTGCACGGCGACTCGCACCAGCACGAGGACGCCTACGGGCCGACCCCCTGCCCGCGCTGCGACGGCGTGACGATGGACAAGGTCGAGTTCAACATCTACACCAACATCATTCTCGACCACTGCGAAAGCTGCGGCGCCTTCTGGCTCGACGGTCCCGAGCTCGAGCGGATCAACGAGGAGGTGAAGAAGCTCGAGCAGGACGACGACCAGGACGGGGAGCCGCCGATGATGTGGTTCGCGCGGTTCATCTGGAGCCTGCCGCGGTGATGCCGTACCTGCGACTGCTGCGCCCCCGGCAGTGGACCAAGAACCTGATCGTGTTCGCGGCGCCGCTGTTCGCGTTCCGCATCGATGCGGAGACCGTCGCGTCGAGCGTGCTGGCGTTCGCGATGCTGTGCCTGGCCTCCAGCGCCTACTACATCGTCAACGACTTCGCCGACCGCGAGCTGGACCGCCAGCACCCGCGCAAGCGCGAGCGGCCGATCGCCTCCGGCGCGATCGGGGTGCCCACGGCGCTGTCGCTGGCGGTGGCGATGATCGCCACGGCGCTCGTCGTGAGCTGGCTCCACTCGCGCGGGCTGGGCGCGATCGTCACCGCCTACGCCGTACTGCAGCTGGTCTACAACCTCAAGCTGAAGGACATGGTGATCCTGGACGTGATGTCGATCGCCACGGGTTTCGTGCTGCGCGCGGTGGCCGGCGCCGCCGCGACGGACCTGCCGGTGTCAGGCTGGTTCCTGCTCTGCACCGCGTTGCTGGCGCTGTTCCTCGGCTTCGAAAAGCGCAAGGCCGAGCTGCGGGTCGTCGGCGCGAACAGCATCCGCACCCGCGAGGTGCTGGCGCATTACTCGCTACCGTTGCTGTCCCGGATGGAGACCATCGCCGCGGCCGGCGCCGTGATCACCTACGCCATCTGGAGCTCGGGGCCGCAGGTCCACGGCGCCGCGACGCCGTGGATGCTGGTCACGATCCCGTTCGTGCTGTACGGCGTGTTCCGCTACCAGTTGCTGAGCACGCCGCCCGAGGCCGGCCGGGCGAATCCCGCGCTGCCGGAGTCCGAGCGGGAACAGGCCGAGCGGCCCGAGGAGATCCTGCTCAGCGACCCCGGCATCCTGATCACCACCGTCGGCTGGGCGTTGGCCAGCTTCGCGATCATGCTGCTCAAGCAGCGCGGCACGATCGGGTAGGCGCGCTACCGCCCCGCGGACGACGTCATCCGCCGGCGCATCGCCAGCTCCGGGGCTTCCTTCAGACACGTCAGCAGGATCTTGAGCGAGGTCCAGAACGCGGCCGGACCGGTGCGCTTGATCTCCGCCGGGTGCTCGCCGAGCACCGGGAAGCCGCGCTCGTCGGGCGTCACGTTCTCCCAGTCGCGGAACAGGCGGCCCCAGGGGCTCTCCAGCACCTCGGCCATCTGCTTCTTGGCCAGGAACGGGTACCAGAAGCTGTCGTGGTAGATCACGCTGGCCAGGTACGCCCACGGCGCCAGCACCGACTTCAGCGACCACTCGATCGGCCGCTTCAGCGGGCCCCAGTAGATCTTGTGCTGCATTCGCGAGGCGAAGGTCATCTTCTTGAACGGCCCGACGAAGTCCCAGCGCTCGGCAGCCGCCTCGCGGTCGCCCGTGATCTCGATCTCGCGCACGTCGCCGCAGCCGAGCCCCAGCTCGTGCGCGATCCGGATGTACTTGATCGACAGCGGGTCGAAACCCATCATCGCCGCCGCCACCGCGTCGATCGCCACCTGGTCGGCGCTGGCCAAGAGCACGTTCTTGACCCGCGGGATCATGCACCGCGGCCCGGGCCCGTCACCGGCGAACGTGCCGTCCATCACCGCGAACACGCCGCGGTGCACCTGTTTCTGGATCATCAGCAAGTCCACCAGCGTTTCGTGGATCACCGGATGGGTCCAGTGCCGCCGCTCGTTGAGCAGCCCGCCGAAGGCGTTCTTCATCGCGCCGGTGGTGGTGGTGAAGACGTGGGTCTTGACCGTCGGCAGGTGGATGATGTTCTCGCCGAGGAACCGCCGCGGGATGTGAAAGCCCTGGGGGTAGACGTCGTTGAGGCAGAGGAACTTCCGGGTCAGCTCGCCGACGGCGTCCTCGATGTGGACCCACTCCTCGCCCCCCTCGTAGAGGTGGATGTTGCGCAGACCGTGCGCCTCGACCACCGGCAGCTGCTTGTTCTCGCGCTCGCCGAGGTGGGCGTCGATGACCACGGTGCGGTTGTGACAGGCGTGGATCAGCGCCGGGTCGTAGCCGTCGCGCTTCATCGCCCGGATCACGCCCTCGAGCTGCCACGGCGTCGTCGAGCTGCCGGGGAAAAAGAAATGCCACGAGATGTTGACCTTCAGCGCCGTATCGACGTCCGGGGCGATCACCTCGCGGTACCCGGCCAGGTTCATCAGCTCGTGATGATCCGCCAGCACGGTCGCGGGGGACGTCCTGAGCACGGCGACTCGGCTGCGTGGCATGCGGGGGGCCTCCTCGGGAACCGGTCTTGCGGTACTCGGCCAGATCCCTCGGGCTTCAAGTTACACCAGCGCCGGCGACCGCAACAGGTCAATCCTCGTCCCGCACGCGGCGTCGCAGTTTCTTGATCCGCGACTGGCGCTGCTTGGCGCGGATGCGGCGCTCGCGGGCGGCGCGGTGCGGACGCGTGGCGACCCGCTTGACCGGGACGCGCTGCAGGTCCTCCAACCTGTGACGCAGCCGCTCCAGCGCGTCGGCGCGGTTACGGTGCTGCGAGCGCCGCCGGCGCCCGATCACCACGATCCCGGAGGGGCGGTGCCTCAGCCGCACCGCGCTCATCGTGCGGTTTCGGTGCTGGCCGCCCGGACCCGAGGCCACGAAGCACGTCACGTCGCACTCCGCCAGCAGCCTGGCGTCGTCGTCGGGGATGCGGTAGTCCTCGGGCAACCGGTCGCTCATCGCGGCCATCGTAGAGCATCCGGCCGGCGCGCGCCGCGCCGACCGGGCCGCGCGCGGATGCACCCGGCGGGCGTTTCCTGTTAGACTCCGACGCCGGAGAAGCCCGCTTGGAACACAACCTCATGACCGACGCGGCGGTTACGATCTCGCTGGCCCTGGCGGTCGGGATGATCGCCCAGTCGGTGGCGCGCCACCTGCGCGTCCCCGGCATCGTGCTGCTCCTGGGCGCCGGCGTGCTGCTCGGGCCGGACCTCGCCGACGTGGTCCGGCCGCAGGCGCTGGGTCCGGCGCTGCACATCCTGGTCGGCTTCGCCGTCGCGGTGATCCTGTTCGAAGGCGGCCTGAACCTGGAGGCCAAGCGGCTGCGCCGCGAGGCCAAGGTGATCCGCCGCCTGCTTTCGGTCGGCGCGCTGGTGACGGCAGGCGGTGCGGCGGTCGCGGCGCGGTTCGTGATGGGCTGGTCGTGGAGCCTCTCGGCGCTGTTCGGCACGCTGGTCATCGTGACCGGGCCGACCGTGATCACGCCGCTGCTGCGCCGCATCCGGCTGCACCACCGGGTCGAGACGGTGCTCGAGGCGGAGGGCGTGCTGATCGACGCGATCGGCGCCGTGATCGCCGTCGTCGCGCTGGAGGTCGTGGTCAACCCCGGAACCGCGTACGCCTCCGGGACCCTGGCGGTGGTCAAGACGCTCGGTTTCGGCGTGGTCCTCGGCGCGATCGGGGGCCTGGTGCTGGCGCTGTTGCTGCGGTTCAAGAAGATCGTCCCGGACGGCCTCGAGAACGTGTTCACCCTCTCGCTGGTGCTGGCGCTGTTCCAGATCAGCAACGCCGTGATCGCCGAGAGCGGGATCATGACCGTCACGGCGGCCGGCGTGGTCGTGGGCAACATGCGCACCCGCGTGCAGCGCGACCTGATGGAGTTCAAGGAACAGCTGACGGTGATGTTCATCGGGATGCTGTTCGTGCTGCTGGCCGCGGACGTGCGGCTTTCGGAGATCCGCGAGCTCGGCTGGCCCGGCGTCGCGACCGTGGCCTGCCTGATGTTCCTGGTGCGCCCGCTCAACATCTTCGTCTGCACGCTGGGCTCGGAGCTGAACCTGCGCGAGAAGGCGTTTTTGTCCTGGCTGGCCCCGCGCGGCGTCGTCGCGGCCGCGGTGGCCTCGTTCTTCGCGCAGACCCTGGAGGAGCACCGCCAGCTCGATCCCGGTCACCTGGCGGCGGGGGCGGGGGGAGGCGAGCTGCGGGCGCTGGTGTTCATGGTCATCGCGATCACCGTGGTCGTGCAGGGTCTGTCCGGCGGCATCGTGGCCGGCCTGCTGGGCCTGCGGCGGCCCAGCGACACCGGGTTCGCGATCATCGGCGCCAACGAGCTGGGCCATGCCATCGGACGGGAGCTGCGCGCGCAGGGCCAGGAGGTCGTGTTCGTCGACAACAGTCCGGTGGCCTGTAACGCCATGAAGCAGGACGGCTTCAAGGTCGTCTACGGCAACCCGGTCGAGGAGCGCACGATGCTCCGGGCGCGCATCGAGGACCGCCGCGCGCTGCTGGCCGTGACGACCAGCGGCGAGTTCAACTACCTGGTCGGCAGGCACGTGGCGGAGGACTTCACGGTCCCCAAGATCTACCTCGCTCTGGCGCGCCACGGCAAGACCGTCTCGCCCGAGATCGTGCGCGAGGTCGGGGGCAACGTGCTGTTCGGCCGGCCCCGCGATCTCGAGCTGTGGGCGCTGCGGCTGCGCCGCGGGCTGGCCACCGTCGAGCCCTGGGTCGCCGGCGCCGACGTGGGCACGGCGAAGGCGGAGGGCGACAACGACAAGCGGTCCGGACCGTTCCGGATGCCCGAGAACCTGCTGCTGCCGCTGATCATCCACTCCGGCGACAAGACGCGTCCGGTGGCCGGCGACCGGCCGTTCAAGAACAAGGACGTCGTGCACTTCGCGATCTTCAAGGAGCAGCTCGACGAGGCCCGCGCGTGGCTGCGGGAGCAGGGCTGGAGCCCGGCGCCAAAGACGCCCCAGCCCGAGCCGCCTTCAGGAGCCTGAGCCCGGGTCGCCGGTCTCCCCGGCCGCGCTCAGCGAGCGCACGAACGCCGTCAGATCCTGCAGCTCCTGCTCGGAGAGCATCGATCCCCAGGGGATCATCTGCGGCGACATGCCGTACTTCTTGCCGCCGTCGCGGATCACGACGAAGATCTCCCAGTCGCTGCGCCGGTCCATCCGGTCGCGATCGCGCAGGTCGCGCGCCGGGGGCTTGAGCTTGATCTTGCCGTTGCCGTCCCCGTTCTCGCCGTGGCAGCTGGCGCACTTCTCCAGGTAGGCGCTCCGTCCGGCGTCGAGATCGCCCCGGATCGTGAAGCCTGCGGGCTCGTCGGGAATGCCGCTCAGCTCCTGGGCCAGCGTCACGAAACCCGCCAGCAGCAGCGGCACGGCAAACAGCATCGACAGGGAACGCATCATTCCTCGCATTGCACGCTGTCCGGTGGCGTGTTCGCGCAACGGATGCTGTCGGTCATGCCGGCGGCCAGGAACGCGCAGGCGTTGTCGATCGCCGTCCGGGTCGCCTGCTCGCGGTCGGGCCCGACGGCGCTCCGGCACTGGGTCCGGCCCTGGAACGTCACGCAGGCCTCGCAGCTGACCTGGGCCTGCTGGAGCATCGTGTAGACCAGCAGGACCATCATCGCCAGCGCGACCGCGGCGGTCAGGATCCCGATCTTGACACGAGTCCCCGGCATCGACCGGGATGGTAGCAGACCCGTCCGGGCGTGACCGCCGGTCAGCGCAGCGAGCGCAGCACGGTCGAGCGGCGGGCGAGCAGCTCGAGCAGACTCAGCCGCAGCCGCACACGCTGGCGCCACTCCGCGGCCTGGGCGAGGCCGATCCAGCTCTCACGCGCGCAGCGCTCGACGAACCGCAGCAGCACCTCGAGCTCGGCCGGCCCGAGCCCGCGGATGGCGCTGTGGATGGCGGTGGCCGTCGGGGTGGGCTGTCGCGGCGCAGCTCCACGGTAGGCCAGGGGCAGGCACCCGGGAGTCCGACCCGGCTCGATCCGTCGCTCCATCTCGATGCCCTCGCGTCCGGAGGAAACCCCGAGCCCCCGGGTTAACGGCGTTACCAAGAAGTAACGTTATGCGTCGAATTCTCTGCCCAGTCAAGATGTATTTCAGGGCAAGTTGCTGGGGGACAAAGCTTTAGCTGTGGAAAAACCGCACCGGCCCCTGTGGATGTCCTGTGGGCGGCCTGTGGAGGGCGTGGACGGGGCTCGCGCGGACGGGTCACTCGCCGAGCAGCGGGGGCAGCACGTCCCGCAGGTCGTCCGAGCGCACCACCGCCGCGGCCAGCTTCTCGAACTCCGGGGTCTTGGGGTTGAAGGCCACGGTCATCCCGGCCACCTTGGCGATCCAGGCGTCGTTGCCGCTGTCGCCGACGAACGCGCAGCGCGACAGCGGAACCCCCTCGCGCATCGCGATCGCGCGCAGCGCCATCGCCTTGCCGTCCATGTCGAACGGCGTGGCGCGCCAGCCTGCGATGCGCCCCTCGTCGTCGAAGGCGATGGCGTTGGCGTAGACCTCCTCGAACGGGTGCTCCGGCAGCAGCGTGTCCAGCAGCAGGTCGAGCGTGCCCGAGATCACGAACAGCCGCACGCCGCTCGCCTCGAGCGTCCGGAGCGCCTCGAGCGTCCCGTCGACCAGCGTCAGCGGGGCGAACGCGGCCCGGATGTCCTCGCGCCGCGCACCGGCCTCGCGCCAGCTCCCGATGTCGAGCGCGACCCACTCGGCGTAGGACAGCTCGCCGCGCAGGTACGCCGCGTAACGCTGCTTGTTGACCTCGGGGGCGCCGGTGAACCGCGCGTTGAGCACCTCCCAGACCGTCCAGCCCTCGGGGTGGCGCACCAGCGTGCCGTCGACGTCGAAGGCGACGATGTCGAAGGGACGCCCGTCGTCACGGCTCATGGCACGAGCCGTGCGATCACCGACTTGAACGCCGGCGTGAGCGAATCGGGATCGAGTCGCCGCGGGACCAGCACGTTGGCCTCCGGGTAGTACATCGCCAGGTTGCCGGGCGGCAGCTCGGCGTACGAGACCACGGCGCGCATCCGGCCGGTCTCGGTCTCGACGGTCACGGCCCGGCCCTCCTCGAATCCCAGCCGCTCGGCGTCGCCGGCATTCATCATCACCACGTCGCGCCGCGTCGTGCCCCGGTAGAGATCCTCTTCCTCGTAGACCACGGTGTTGAACTGGCCCTCGGAGCGCAGCGTCATCAACCGGAACTCGCCGTCGCCGGCGGCGAAGTCGGGCAACGGCGTGGGTCGCGCCTGCGCCTTGCCGGACGGGGTCGCGAAACGCGGGGTGTGGAAGGTGCGGTGGTCGATCTGGAACTCGCGCCGCGTCCCGTCGATCTCGCCGATCGCGGCGTATCCGGGAACGACCTTGGCGATCGCGTCACGGATCGCGCGGTGGCTCTTCATCTCGGCGAACGGGAACGGGCCGGGCGGCAGGATCCGGTCGGCCAGCGCGCACACCACCTCGACCTCGCTCTTGAGCTCGCCCTCCGGCACCGGCTCGCCGCCGTCGGACAGCCGGACGAAGTTGAACATGCTCTCCTGCGTCGTGGGCTGCTGTTCCTCGTCGCGCGCCAGCACGGGCAGGATGAACGTCTCCCTCCCGCGACCGTGCACGTGCCCGGGGTTGAGCTTGGTGCTGATGTAGGCCGAGACGTCGATGCGCCGCAGCGCGCGGCCGGCGAACTCGAGGTCGGGGTTGGCACCCCACAGGTTGCCGCCCAGCAGCACGGCGGCGCGGATCTTTCCCTCGGCCGATGCGACCATGCAGTCGTAGGTGCTCATCCCCGCCGGTCCCGAGTCGCGGATCCCGTACACCTGTTCCATCTTCTGCGCGAAGGCGCCCTTGAGCGCGGGCGCGAAACCGACGGAGCCGACGCCCTGCACGTTGCTGTGGCCGCGGATCGGCAGCAGGCCGCAGCCGGGCTTGCCGAGCCAGCCGCGCGCCAGCGCGATGTTGACCAGCGCCGTGATGTTGTCGACGCCGTGGACGTGGTGAGTCAGTCCCATCGCCCACAGCATCACGCCGCGCCTGGCCGCGGCGATCGCCTCCGCGGCGCGCTCGATCGCCTCGCGCGGCACCCCGCAATGGGACGTCAGCGTGTCCCAGCCGGTGCCGGCGACGTCGCGCTCGACCTCGTCCCAGCCCTCGACGCGCGTCGCGAGGAACTCGCGGTCCACCGCGCGGCGCTCCAGCAGCGCCTTCAGGATCCCCTTGAACACGCCGATGTCCGAGCCGACGTGGGGCTGCAGGTAGAGGTCCGAAACCTGCGAGCCGAACAGCAGGCTCCCCGGTTGCGAGGGGATGCGGAACCGCAGCAACCCCAGCTCCTTGAGCGGGTTGACCACGATCACGGTGCCGCCGCGCCGGCGCAGCTCGACCAGCTTGACGATCAGCCGGGGATGGTTCGAGGCCGGGTTGGCGCCCGCCACCAGCGCCAGGTCGGCCCGGTCGAGATCGTCCAGCACCACCGTGGCGGTGCCGCTGCCGATGGCGCGGCCCAGCGCCACGCCCGAGGCCTGGTGGCAGTAGTAGGAGCAGTTGTTGATGTTGGTGGTGCCGTAGGCGCGGGCGAACACCTGGAGCAGGAACGCGACCTCGTTGGAGGAGCGGCCGGAGGCGTAGAAGAACGTCTCCGCGGGAGGCGCGTCGCGCAACGCGCCGGCCACGCGGTCCAGCGCCTCGTCCCAGCCGACGCGCCGGAAGTGCGACTCGCCCTCGCGCCACGCCACGGGGAACGCCAGCCGGCCCGCGTACTCGAGCTGTCGCGGCGTCCAGCGCTCGAGTTCGGCGACCGGATGCTCGGCGAAGAACGATTCGGGGATCGGCCGCTGCATGTCGCCGGCCTGCGCCTGCACCGACTTCTTGCACACCTCGGGAAAGTGCCGCTGCTCGTTGACCATTCCGCCGGCCTGCCCGCCCATCCCCAGCGCACACGTCTTGCACGCGTTGCGCGAGCGCATCCGGCGGTACAGGTTCCACACCCCGCCCGCCTCGCGCCCCTTCCTGAGCGTGTAGGCGATGGCGGCGAACCCGCCCGCGGCACCGACCCTCGGTTTGGCCATGACGGCGGCATTGTAGCCGACGCGGTGCTCGCAGCGCTGGACTAGTCCCCCACCTGAAACACGATCGGTCCGGCGTTCTCGCAGGCCGGTCCCAGTCCTTCGAGCGAGCCGCGGTCGAGGAAGTCGACCAGCAGCTCGAGGCCGCAGCCGAAGCCGGCGCCGTGCGACTCGTTGCGCGCCACCACGTGGCGGCTGTTGGGCAAGTGGGCGGCGACCGCGTCGGCCGTGCTCGCCGGGGTCGAGGGATCGTAGTAGCCCGAGAACATCAACACCGGGATCTCCGAGCGCACCGGCTGCAGGTACGAGCGATCCACCGGCTCGGCCGGCCAGGCGTCGCAGGCCGCGCGGTACTGGTCGAGGAGATAATCGCCGACGAAGGTGTCGCGGGTCAGAGCGTCGAGGTCGAGGTCGTCGAGAAACGGGACGTCCTCGGCGCAGAACACGCTCAGATGCACGCCGACGGCGAGCTCCGGCAGGATGTCGGCGCTTCTGTGCCAGTAGGCGCGCGCGAAGGCGCTCACGTCGCCCGTCTCGGCGGCGCGGTGGATCATCCGCGGCAGACCCGCGATCTTCAGCGAGTTGTACAGGATGCCCCGCACCGCGTACGTGAAGTCGCCGCGGTGCATCCGGATCCGGACCGGATCCCGGTCCGGCAGGTCGACCGTGGTCGCGACCGGGCCCTTGTCGAACAGCCCGAGGACCTTGGCGAAATCGGCTTCGAGCTTCGGAAACGCCCGGGCGCAGCTCGCCTGTGCCGCGCAATCGGCGAAGACCTTGTCCAGCGCGTCCTGGCAGCCGCGCGCATAACTCGACGGCGCGCGGAAGTCCGTCGGCGCCACCCCGTCGAGCGCCGCGGCCACGACCCGGTCGGGATGACGGCGCATGTAGACCAGGGCGGTGCGCGTGCCGCCGGAGCCGCCCCACAGCAGGACCTTGTCGTAACCCAACCTGCGCCGCACCTCATCGAGGTCGTCGACCACGTGGTCGGTGGTGTAGAGGGTCGGATCGGCGTCCTTCGCCAGCGACTTCCTGCAGCGGCCGATCGCTTCCGGGTCCCACAGACCGCCGAACGCGGACGCCGGGTCGGTCTTGATCCGCGTCGGGCACATCAACGGATTCGAATCTCCCGTGCCGCGCTGGTCGACCAGCACGATGTCCCGGACCCGGCGCACCTGGCCCAGGAACATGCTCGCTCCGACGAGATCCGTCGCTGCCTGGCCCGGGCCCCCGGCGAGCAGGAACACCGGCTCGGCGCTCGTGCCCCCGGTCGCGCGCAGGACGACCACGTCGAGCTCGATCTGACGTCCTTTGCCGGCCGCGCGGTCCTCGAACACCGTCACGTGTCCGCATTCCGCACCGGTGCCGAACCTGTCGGCACAGGGCGCGATCCGGTCGGCCCGGGCGGAGGGGATCGTCAGGGCGGCGAAGACCAGCGTCGCGATCAAGGGTGCGCGCATGTTCGTGACTCCTCGGGGCCTGCTGTGTGTTCAGTTTACGAGCGGGCGGGGGGTTGGTTTCCAGCCGCTGCCGCGCCCTACCTCTCGTCGGGCGGCTGGAATCGGATGATCGCGTGGAAACGACGCAGAAAGGCGTCGTCGATGCCGGCCCGGGAGTTGGACGCGAGGATCGCCAGCCCCGCGTAATCCTCGATCCGCTGCAGCAGGTAGGCCAGCTCCTGGTTGGCGTAGCGGTCGTGGGCGTCCTTGACGGCCGTGCGCCGGCCGAACAGGGCGTCGGCCTCGTCGAAGAACAGGATCCAGTCCTTGTTCTGGGCCGCACCGAAGACGTTGGCCAGGTTCTTCTCGGTCTCACCGATGTACTTCGACACGACGGCCGACAGGTCGATACGGTAGACGTCCCGCGCCGTCGCCTTGCCGAGCAGCATCGCGGTCAAGGTCTTCCCCGTTTCCGGCGGCCCGTGAAACAGCGCCCTGTATCCTGGGCGTAGCCGGCCCCGCAGGCCGGCGCTGTCGATGCGCTTGGGAGCGCGCTTCAACCAGCGGCGCAATTCATCGACTTGCTTCCGGGTCGCGGTCGAGACTGCGAGATCGTTCCAGTCGAGCGCGGTGGAGATGCGACGTGCGGGAAAACTATCCAAACCAGTCCTCCAGCGTGGCGGCGGAGAAACCGACCAGCATCTTCTTGCCGCGGATCAGCAGCGGGGCGCGGAAGTTGCCGCTGGGTCCCTTCAACATCGCCGGTTTGACGTCCTTGGACTTGAAGGCCTCGGCCTTCGTACCTCTCGCGATGACCACGTCGCTGACGTTGCGCAGCAGCGCGCGGACCTCCCGCTCGGTGAGCGGCTGCTTGCGCGCGGGCCGCTCCTCGCGGACCTGCACGGAGTTGCGGTCGAGCACCTCACGGGTGCGCTCGCAGCTCTTTCAGCTGCTGCGATGGTAGTAGAAGTCGACTCGTGCCATGGATCCTCCTCCGTTCGGAACCGAAGTGATTCTAGCGCGAGGTGCCCGAGCCGCACTTGCACCCATCGCGACCGGCGGCGGCGGTCGAGGTCAATACTGCGTTTGGACCAGATTGCGGGTTCCGGCGGTCATCTTTCTCGGCAAACGCTTCCGCCTCACCGGACGATTTCTCGCCGCCGACCCACCGCCGTCGCCTTGCCGGGCACACCGTCCGGCCGGAACTCCGATCCGCTCGGTAGTAGACTGGGAGCAAACAGGGGCCTCGCCAGTCCGGCCCGCAGTTGAAAACGACGTCACTTGGACGATCAGACCGGTCGATGTCGTGAGCACCGAGAGAGAACTCAGCGACCTGAAGGAGCGCTACCGGAACGCGTCCACCGAGGACCTGTTGCGCGTCGTTCATTCACGCCACGATTTCCGCGCAGAAGCCGTGGAGATTGCCCGAGAGGTCCTGAAAACGCGCGATCTGACCCAGGCAAGGGTCACAGCGGTCGTTGCCGAGCTCGCGGAGGAGATCGAGGCCAGGCAACTGGCGGCGGAGGAACCGCTGGGGGCGGGCTGGAAGGCCTTCTGCTTCTTCCTCTGCGGCGTGCCCGGGATCCTGTTTGCCGCTTACCAATGGACCACAGGACGTTCCAGGCGAGCACAGGAAGCCTGGAACTGGATCGCGCTAGGTTGGTTCATTCGCCTGGCTCTGTTCATGTTTTTGTACCTGAGCTCAGTCCGGTGAGCGGGGCATGGAGACCCGCAAGAGTTGGGCAGCGAGAGATACACGCCGATCTCCAGGGCGGAGATACCGATCCTGCCGAACGGTTTCGGGCGCAAGTCAATCGCACTTTTCGAACGGCCGGCTGCGCTGCGCGGTTTTCTTGATGGCCGACGCGTGGCGAATCAGGAGGCCGCGGAGGACTTCGACCCCGAACTCGACTTCGACGATTTGGTTGAGGGTCTGTGTCTCGTCGCGCTGAGAGACGACATCAGGTTCGAGACGCGCAGCCACCCGACGAGATACCGAGATTCGGTCCCCGGTATGCACCCCCGCGATTACGTCCTCCGCACCGCAAACAGATTCTGGTTCGCCGAGTACCGAAGCGGCACCTTCACGCGTGTCGTAGCACAACCGCTGGGGACGATACTCCAGGCGTGCAGAGCCGTGGTTCGGGAATCGGTCACCGTGATCCCGATGCCGCGGCTCGAGCGATGGATGTGTTGTGACGGCGGCGCATTGGCTCACCGCGAGCGAAAGCTGATCCAGTACCCCGGCGCGTACAAAGAGCTATACGAGTCGGGCACGTTTGCGGGCATTCTGAATCGGGCATTCTGTCATCTGGAGTGTGGTGAGGATTTCGTCTGGATCGAGGATGACCTGTGCTTGTTGTGGATGAGGGGAATTGGAGTCCCGGACCTCGAGTGGATCAGGCTGTTCCCGTTTCGAGTGGATCGATCCTGTGGATCCGGACGACTCTTGAGAGATTTCAAACCGAAGAGCTTTCTGTGGAGGAACCTGCTTCTTCCCCCGAAGCGCCGTCGACCGAGCATCGCGACGCGATGGTATGAGGTTCAACGCACATCTGCAGACTGACGGTCACGCGGCTCCGGGTCAGCGTGCCGGCTTAGATCGCTTTACAGCCGCGTAGAAGCCGCCGGTCGCATAGGTTCCTCCGCGAACCCGGATCAGCACGTGATTGACCCCCGGTTCGAGCGGTAGGGCCGTGTACGGTGACGGCGGGTGATCGGGATTCTCGCCGAAGTCGTACCAGGCGTAGCGGTCGCCCTCGCTGTAGCCCTCGAACTGCCCGTTGACCCACAGCGCCATCGCGTCGATGGTGCTGAACTCCAGCACCGCCTGCTCGTCCGGGCCGACCTCGATCGTCGTCAGGAAGTAGGCCACGGTGCGGTCGCCGAGGAAGTCGGTGACTCTCCCGGTCAGCACGGCTCCGCGGCCGTCGGTCTCGAACGGGCGCCAGCGTTGGCGTTCCTTGCGGTCCCGCACCGACACCCGCTGGGGTGTCGCCGAACGCTCGACCTCGTCGAACGACCGCGTGAGCGGTCCCAGGACCTTCCAGTCGGTGACCATTCTCCCGGGGTCGTACGTCAGGCCCGCGGGCCGCCGCGGGCCGCGGTAGCTCGGACCGTCGATCGAGGTCACGCGGACGTCGTCGATCCAGACCGGTCCGCCGACGACCCGGGGCTTGAAGCCCGCCTTGCCGGAGGCGCCCTCGTAGAAGTCGAACGTCACCTTCGGCTCGTTCAGGTTCCCCACATAGAAGTGGCACACGTTGCCGACCACCTCCGCTGCGAACCGCTGCCACCGGCCGATCACGATCGCGTCGTCGCCGGCGAGCGGGGTCTTGAACTCCTCGTACATCCGGCGGGCCGGGTTCCAGTCACGGCGGGAATGACGCGGATGTAGCTGCCGTTGCCCTTGATGTAGATGCTTCCCAGGTCGACCCGTCCGTCGACCTCGCGGTAGTTGTAGATCAGGCCCAGGTAGTTGTGCTCGTCGGTCGGGAACAGCACGCGCCCCTCGAGGCGGTAGGGTCCCCAGCCTTCCGACCCCCGGATCAGCGCGTGCAGTCGTGAGTGCGCGGGTCGCAGGCGCAGCACCATCCCGCGATCCGGATCTCCCGAGTCGATGACGCCGATCGCTGCCGGATCGCTGATCGTCCAGCGGCCGAGGCCGGATTCGAAATCGTCGTGGAACAGAAGGCCGGGATCGTCCGCCAGCGCCGGCGAGCACAGGGCGAGCGCGAGCCAGGTCATGACGGCCAGTCGGTGTCGCGGTGTCATGGCGCACGATTGTACGCGAGCCCTCGGACGGCCGGACCGCAACCGGCCCCGACCCCGCGGTCGGCCCGGCCGCGGCTCCGCCGGCGCCCCGGGTGCAATCTTTCCCCGGAAACAATACATTGTCACCTTATGCCTACCCGAGACACGCAGCCCGGCGTCATGCCGCTGACCACCTTGCAGGAGATCCGCGCCGCGGGCGCGCCCGGCCGCACCGTCGGTTTGGCCGACGACATCATCGAGCGCTTCGCCGCGACGCACGCGGCCCTGCGGCTGGCCGTCGACGAGGCCGGTAAGCGCTTCCGCGAGCTGAGCGCGTCGCATCCGCAGTGGCTGGCACTGGACGAGCCCGGGCAGATCGCCACGTTGCAGAGTGGATTGCTGAACCTCTACCCGGCGGGGTCGGTCAACCCCTACGTTCCGCTGGCGGCGCGTGGACCCTGGATCGTCACCTCGAAGGGCGCGGTGCTGCACGATTCGGGTGGCTACGGCATGCTCGGCCTGGGACACGGGCCGCAGGCGATCCTGGACATCATGGCGCGGCCGGCGGTGATGGCCAACGTGATGACGGCCAGCTTCTCGCAGGCGCGTTTCGTCGAGGCGCTGCGCCGCGAGATCGGCTCGCGCCGCAACGGCGGCTGCCCGTTCGACCGTTTCGTCTGCATCAACAGCGGTTCGGAGGCGATGACGCTGGCGGCGAGATTGTCGGACGTCAACGCCAAGGAGTATACCGACGCCGGCGGTCGCCACGCGGGCCGCGCGATCAAGGTCATCGCGCTGCGCGGGGGGTTCCACGGGCGCACCGACCGTCCCGCCGGATTCTCGGATTCGACCCGCGACGCCTACATGAAGCACCTGGCCAGCTTTCGCGGGCGCGACGATCTGTTGACGGTGGTGCCCAACGACGTCGCCCAGTTGCGACGGACATTTGCCCGCGCCGAGCGCGAACGCTGGTTCATCGAAGCGCTGCTGATGGAACCGGTGATGGGCGAAGGCAATCCGGGTCTGGCGATCGAGCGCGAGTTCTACGATGCGGCACGGGAGCTGACCGCCGAGCACGGCAGCTTGCTGGTCGTCGACTCGATCCAGGCCGGCCTGCGCGCGCACGGCGTTCTGTCGATCGTCGACTACCCCGGCTTCGAGGATGCGCTCCCTCCCGACGTCGAAGCCTACGCCAAGGCACTGAATGCAGGGCAGTATCCCCTATCGGTGCTGGCGCTGTCGGAGCAATCGGCGAACCTCTACCGCCACGGCGTCTACGGCAACACCATGACGGCCAACCCCCGGGGGCTGGACGTCGCCTGCCTGGTGCTCGAGTCGATCACCCCCGAAGTGCGCGCCAACATCGGAGAGCGCGGCCGGGAGCTCACGGGCAAGCTGCGGGCGCTCGCGGCCGAGCTCGACGGCGCGATCGTGGGCGTGCAGGGCACCGGCCTGCTGGTCAGCGCGGAGCTCGCCCCCGACCTGCCGTGTTACGGCTTCGGCAGCGTCGAGGAACGCATGCGCCTGCACGGCCTGGGCGTCATCCACGGTGGCGCCAACTCGTTGCGCTACACGCCGCACTTCGCGGTCGATTCGGCCGAGATCGACCTGATCGTCACCGGTACGGGCGAGGCGATACGCGCGGTTCGGGGATAGCTGGAGGGTTTGCGGAAACCCGATGCCCGAGCTGCCCGAAGTCGAGACCGTGGCCCGTCAGCTCGCCCCGCTGGTCGAGAGGCGGACCGTGGCGGGGGTGCGGCTGCTCGATCCGCGGCTGCGCAACGGTCCGCTGCCGCGGGTGACGGGGCGGCGGGTGGAGCGGGTGGGGCGGCTGGGCAAGCAGGTGATGTTCGTGCTGTCGCCGCGGCCGGGGGAGCGCGACGGGGGCGGGCTGTGGCTCTTGGTGCACCTGCGCATGACCGGGCGGCTGCACTGGGTCGAGCGGCTGCGGCGCGGCGAGTGGGCGGAGCCGGCCGGAATCGATCCACTGTCGCCGGCCTTCACGCCGCGGCGGCTCGGGGGGCTCGTCGCCGGGAGCCGGCAGGCGCTGAAGGTCTGTTATCCTCGCCGCACCCGGTGCTGAACGGGGGACCGATGAGGTCGACGAAGACGGCACGGCGCGCGATTGGACCTCTGGCGTTGCTGATTCTCCCGATGTGGGCTCTTGCCACCTTCGCTGCGGAGCGGGGAGCGACCGAATGTCTTCCGCCGGGCGTGGGGACGTTCGTCTTCACCGGGGAACCGGCCTGCGATGCGATCAGCGGGTGCAGCGAGGTGGTTTCGGGGGACCACATCGTCTACCGGGTTCACGAGGGTCTGGCCAACCGGGATCTCAACGACGACGGCGACTGGGACGACAACTCGGTCGTGGTCCACCGGATCGGAACGGGGGAGACCCGGATCGTGGCTCCCGGCTGGCCGCGTCAAGTCCGTGGCGACCTCGTCGCCATCAACACCTGGGAGTGGGTGGAAGGCCGGGACTTCAACGGCGACGGGGACCTGCTCGACGGGGTGGTCCGCTGGCACCGCCTGTCCACGGGGGAGACGTCGCCACTACGGATGGGACACTCGCCGACGGTATCCGATCCCTGGTTCGCGTACGTGATTCCCGAGGCCTGGATCGGTGAGGACCGGGACGGCGACGGCCGGCTCGACGACGCGGTTGTCGAGTTGGTGGACACGCGCACGGGAGAGGCGCAAAGCGGTCGCGCCGTCGGCTTCGCTCCGCAGTTCGGAGCCCGCGCCGTCGTGTTCTACACCTGGGAGCGGGAGCGCGACGGTGCCGGCCGCGATCTCAACGGAGACGGTGACCTGTACGACCGCGTCCTGCGCTGGTGGACCCTTCCCGACGCCGAGGGTCTGGAGCCCGGCGTGCATGCCACCGATGCCGAGGCGCCTCCGTTCTACAGCCTCGCCACGATCGTGGAGGGCGACCGCGTGCTGCTCCGGTCGCAGGGCCACGTGCTGTCGCTCGAGATCGGCAGGCCCGGATTCACCGATCATGGAGAGCTCGAGCTCTACCGGTTCCAGCTCGACGACGAACGGATGGTGTGGGCGCCCGCCCGCCAGGACCACTTCGTGCTTCACGACTTCCGTACGGGCACGGACACGCGCTTGCCCGTGGGCGGAGACCTGAGGCGGTT
This sequence comes from Candidatus Polarisedimenticolaceae bacterium, assembly GCA_041629655.1. Classification (GTDB taxonomy): domain Bacteria; phylum Acidobacteriota; class Polarisedimenticolia; order Polarisedimenticolales; family Polarisedimenticolaceae; genus JBFKMV01. Next base: position 2,683 of record JBFKMV010000071.1, on the reverse strand, counting down.
CGAGGGTCCGTGGATCCACTACGTCGTCCCGGTCGATCTGCACACCTACCGGCCGCCGCGCGTGTTCGACCTGCGGAGCTTCTCCGACCGTGAGGTCGGCTTCCAGAGCCTGCTCTCCCGGTACAGCACGGAGATGAGTCACGGGCTGGTCACGTGGTCGGTCAAGTGGCTCGACAACCCGAGCCCGTGCTATCCGTGGGAGGCTCCCTGGCTCGAGTACGCCCGGCCGGAAGCGGGCGACGCCTACGCGCTCCACGAACCCGCCCCCGGCCTGAATCCGGGGTCGCGGTCGGACCGGCTGATCGCGTTCGTGCATCATGAGGTCGCGGCGGGCAAGAACCTCGACGACGACCGCGGGCTGGCTCCGGGCGCGCCGCTGACCGGAGGTGCGAGCCTGAGCTACTACGTCTTCCCCTGCGAGAGCTTCGACGACCTGGACCGGCACATCCGGGCCGCGGCTGCCGACGACCCGCTGGCGATCGAGCGCTTGCTGGAATGGAGCGCGCAGGCGCGACGGGCGGTGGAGCAGGGGCGAATCGCCTTCGCAGAAACGGGACTCTGCGGGCTCGTCGACCGGTTGCGCGTGCCCGGTGGTGTCGGTCTCGCACCGCGCTCCGCGGAGATCGTCCGGAGCTGCGTCCTCAGCACGGGGATCCATCTCCGCCTGTTCGACGAAGAGCGGGCGTGCGGCGCCTCGGACAACTGCCCCGGAATCCCGAACCCGATGCAGGACGATCTGGATCACGACGGGATCGGCGGCGCCTGCGACAATTGCCCGGCCGTTCCGAATCCGCTCCAGGAGGACTCCGACGGAGACGGAAGGGGAGACGTCTGCGACACCTGTCCGGCGGTCGCGGAGCCTCGGGACCGGGACTCCGACAACGACGGTGTCGGCGACGCCTGCGCCGTCCCGGATGGTGGGTAACGCCCGCCGCCGGAGCGGGGCACGTGGTCGAGCCCACGAGCACGGCGGAGGTCCAGGAGCTGCTGCGTTCGACGCGCGGCCCGGTCTCGATCGGCGGCGGGCGGTACAGCATGGGCGGCCAGATCGCGACGGAGCGGGTGACCTTCATCGACACGCGCGCGAACCTCACCGACGTGCTGGAGCTCGACGTCGCGAACAAGCGGGCGCGCGTGGAGGCGGGGATCACCTGGCGCAAGCTGCAGGAGGCGATCGACCCGCACGACCTGTCGGTCAAGATCATGCAGTCCTACGCCAACTTCACCGTCGGCGGGACGCTCTCGGTCAACGCCCACGGGCGCTACGTCAACCTCGGTCCGGTCGTCCACTCGGTCCGCAGCATCGCGCTGGTGCTCGCCGACGGGACCCTCGTGCACGCCAGCCGGGACGAGAACGCCGAGCTGTTCCGCGGAGCCATCGGAGGGTACGGCGGTTTGGGCGTGATCACGGAGGCCGAGCTCGACCTCGTCGACAACGTCAAGCTCGAGCGGACCGTGGCGCGCATGCCGTTGGGCGACTTCAAGCCCTGGTTCGACGGGCACATCGTGCCCGGCACCGTACGGTCAATTCGTGGCTCGACAGGCGTGCGGATGCGGACGACCCGGAGGCGTCGGAGCGGTCGAGCAGGAAGACAGCGACCCGCTCGGCCGCGGGCGGCTTCCCGCCGCCAACCGTACTAAGCTGACACCCGATGCCCGAGCTGCCCGAAGTCGAGACCGTGGCCCGTCAGCTCGCCCCGCTGGTCGAGGGGCGGACCGTGGCGGGGGTGCGGCTGCTCGATCCGCGGCTGCGCAACGGTCCGCTGCCGCGGCTGACGGGGCGTCGTGTGGAGCGGGTGGGGCGGCTGGGCAAGCAGGTGATGTTCGTGCTGTCGCCGCGGCCGGGGGAGCGAAACGGCGGCGGGCTGTGGCTTTTGGTGCACCTGCGCATGACCGGGCGCCTGCACTGGGTCGAGCGGCTGCGGCGGGGCGAGGGGGCGCACCTGCGCGCGCGGTTCCGGCTCGACCGGGGGGAGCTGCTGTTCGTGGACACGCGGCGCTTCGGGACGTTCTCGTGGTACCGCTCGCGTGAGGAGGCGGAGCCGGTCGGAATCGATCCGCTGTCGTCGGCCTTCACGCCGCGGAGGCTCGCGGAGCTCGTCGCCGGGAGCCGGCAGGCGCTGAAGCCGTTCCTGCTGCGCCAGGACAAGCTGGTCGGGCTCGGCAACATCTACGCCTCGGAGATCCCGTGGGTCGCCGGCCTCTCGCCGTTCCGCCGCGTGGGGCGGCTGAAGCCGGACGAGCTGCGCCGGCTGTGCCGCGCCACGCGCCGCGTGCTGCGCCGCGCCATCGACAACTGCGGCACCACGTTCTCGGACTTCCAGGACGCTCGCGGCGTCGAAGGGTCGTACCAGCGCTTCCTGGCGGTTTACGACCGGGCAGGGGAGCGGTGCCGGCGCTGCGGCGCAAGGGTGCGGCGCCGCGTGCAGCAGCAGCGCAGCACCTTCTGGTGCCCGGGCTGCCAGCGCTGAGGGCGCTGGCCGCTCAGGGAACGCTCCTTACGAAGAACTCGTCGACCGACACCGTATCCAGGTCCCGGTTGCCCGGCTCGCGGTCGGTGTCCACGACCCGGAAGATCACCGGCCCGCTCAGCGTCGCCGGCAGCAGGGCGACCCGGTCGGTGTCGTCGTCCCCGAGCGGCAGCTCCTGGAGCAGCACCGCCGCGAAGCTCCCCCCGCCGTCC
>JBFKMV010000070.1:0-21505 GCA_041629655.1 Candidatus Polarisedimenticolaceae bacterium | reverse complement strand
GGCGTCGACAGCTCGCTGGTCGTCCACGGCATGGGCGCGGAGGCACGCACCTTCAGCATCGGTTTCGACGACCCCTCGTACAACGAGAGCGGCTGGGCCGCGCGAGTCGCCGAGCACCTCGGCGTCAGCCACCGCGTGGAGATCCTCGAGCCCGACGTGCGGGACCTGTTCGAGCGCTTGATGCCGTTCATGGACGACCCGATCGGCGACTTCTCGATCTTCCCCACCTACCTCGTCTCCAAGGTCGCCCGCGAGGAGGTCACGGTGGCGCTGTCGGGCGACGGCGGCGACGAGCTGTTCGGCGGCTACGAGACGTACCTCGCTCAGGACAAGGCGCGCACCTGGACCCGCATCCCGGCCTTCGTGCGCGCCGGCGTGGCCGAGCCGCTGATCTCCAGCCTCAAGCCGCGGCCGGCCAAGAAGGGGCTGGTCAACACGGCCCGGCGCTTCGTCGAGGGGATGGGCCACGACGAGCGGCTCGAGCACGCGCGCTGGCGGGTGTTCGTGGGCGAGGCGCTGCGCCGCGAGCTGTTCACCGCCGAGACGCTGGCCGCCATGGACACGCCCGTCGGCGGGCACATCGTCGACCTGTTCGACGGCGCCGGCGACGGGCGCGGCCCGCTCGACCGACGCCTGTACGTCGACGTCAAGAGCTACCTGGTCGACAACTGCCTGGTCAAGGTGGACCGCATGTCGATGGCGTGCTCGCTGGAGGCGCGCGTGCCGCTGCTCGACCACGAGCTGGTCGAGCTGGCCTTCCGCGTCCCCGAGCGACTGAAGATCGCAGGCGGCGAGACCAAGCAGCTGCTCAAGCGGATCGCCGCGCGGCACGTTCCGCGCGAGTGCGTCTACCGGCCCAAGGAAGGCTTCAGCATCCCGATCAAGCACTGGCTGACCGCCGAGCTGCGGCCGATGTTCGAGGAGCTGCTCGACCCCGCCCTGCTGCGCCGGGAGGGCCTGTTCCGGGTCGACACGGTCGAGCGCCTCAAGCGCGAGCACGCCGCGGGCCGCGAGAACCACAGCCACATCCTGTGGGCGATGATGGTGTTCCAGGACTGGCGGCGGCGCTGGGGGGCGTAGCGGTTTTTTCGGGAACTTCCGCGCCCGAGCGGTGTCCATCCCCACGAAGCCGGCAGGACCGGCCAAGAGGTGCCCGATGGATAACCGATTCGCCCCGATTCCGGCCCTGCTGACCGCGCTGGCCCTGCTGGCGCTCCCGGCGCTGACCGCCTCGCCCGCCCTGGCCCGGGAACAGGGCCCGTACTCGATCGAGATCCTGGTCGACGGCCGTCCGCTGGAGGAGTATCGCGCCCGCGGCACGACCTACGTCGAGGCCCTGAAGGGCAAGGAGTACTCCGTGCGCCTGCGCAACCGGACCGGCCGCCGTGTGGCGGTCGCGCTCTCCGTCGACGGTCTCAACTCGATCGACGCCCGCACCACGTCGGCCGGCTCGGCCTCCAAGTGGATCCTCGGCCCCCACGAGACGATCACGCTCGACGGTTGGCAGACCAGCTCGACCGCGGCCCGGAGGTTCTTCTTCACCACCGAGGACAAGTCCTACGGCGAGTGGCTCGGCAAGACCGACAACCTCGGCGTGATCTCGGCGGTGTTCTTCCGCGAGCGGCGCCCGCGCCCGGCCCCGATCAAGAAGTACGACTCGCCCGGCTCGGACTCCGTCCCCCGCGAACCACGCCAGGCCGCCCCGAGCGCCGGCGATGCCGCCGGCCGCGCCGAGAAATCGCGCGTCCGCGCCGAAGCCGAGTCCGTGGCTCCGCTCGCCGACGACGATTACGCGGCCACCGGCATCGGCCGCGAGGTCGACCACCGCGTCCGCAAGGTCCCCTTCAACGCCGAGGACCGCCCCGCCGCCGTGCTCGACATCCGCTACGAGTACTACGATGCCCTGGTCCGTCTCGGCGTGCTCCCCGACCTCGACGACCCACTGGCCCGCCGCGAGCGAGCCCGCGGCTTCGAGAACGAGGGCTTCGCGCCGGATCCGTACCGGCACTGAGCGGCGCTGGACGGAACCGTCCTGCGCCTCGGAGGGCACGCGTGACCGCACTGCAGCTTCTTCCCGTCGTCGTCAGTCTGCTGCTGCTCGGGGCCCACTTCCTGCGCTCGGGGAACCTGGTGCTGGTCGCGCTGGCGCTCGTGCTGGTCGGGTTGCTCGGGGTGCGGCGTCGCTGGGCGGCGCGGCTGGTCCAGGTGGCGCTCGTGCTCGGGGCGCTCGAGTGGGCCCGGACGCTCGTCGTGCTGGTCGCGTGGAGATCCGAGGCCGGACGGCCCGTGGCGCGGTTGGCCGTCATCCTCGGCAGTGTGACGTTGCTGACCGTGCTGTCCGCGTTGGTGTTCCGGACGGAGCGGCTGCGCCGCGTGTACAAGCTGGACCCTCGACCTGACGTCCGGCACTCCCCTCCCGAATAGCCCGACAATCCGAACAGATCCCGCCGCCGGGCCGCCGAACAAACGGTGGAAACGGCGTCTGCCGCCCGTACCTTGATCTACGAGGTGCGCTCGCCGGGAGCGCTCCGGGCCCATGTTCGCCGGGGCAAGTCGCGGCGACGGTGGCGGATCAAGACACCCGAAAAACGAACGACATCGGACGCGGGTCGCATTCCTCCAAGTGCGACAGAGGGCATGGGACTCGTGACGGACAAGGAGGAACACCCCATGCGATTCGGAGATCGAAGAGCCGTGCTGGCTCCGCTGTGCTGCCTGACGCTGCTGCTGGCGCTGGCGGTTCCGGCGGTCCACGCGGACGCGCTCGACCTGTTGCAGGACAACACGGACGGCGAGGTCGGGATCTACCTCAAGCAGGTGGACGGACCGGTGCTCGAGTCCTTCAGGGAAAAGAAGGCTTTCGAGGGCGCGAGCACCAACAAGACGATGATCCACACCCACGCGATGCTCGAGGTGCAGAACGGCACCGCGACGCTGGACGAGCTGATCCCCGTCGCGCTGGACATGTCCGGGTCGTGCCCGCTGGGCACGGGCGTGGTGATGGAGACGCTGGAGGACGCGCTGCGGCTGATGATGCAGCCCTCGGACAACGCCCGGACCCAGGCCATCCGCGACCGTTTCGGCGACGCGGCGATCAACGACACGATGCAGGCGCTGGGCATGAGCGACAGCCTGCTCAACCCGATGCAGACGCTGGGCTGCGGCGACGAGGCGCTCGAGTTTCCCAACGAGCTCACCGCGGCCGATCTGGGGCTGCTGTACGAGCAGGTGCTGACCGGCTTCCTCGACGAGGCCACCCGCGGGCAGATGTTCGACCTGATGCTCAACGAGAGCAACAGCTTCTACATCGACGCGCTGGTCAACCAGGAGGCGCTCTCCGCCGGGCTGACGGCCGGCGAGACGCTGAGCTTCAAGTCGCAGATCCGGATGGCGCACAAGGGCGGCAGCTACACGCTGGTGCCCGCGCAGGGCCCGGCGCAGGAGTACCGCTCGCTGGGCGGCACCATCGAATTGCCGTTCGCCTGCGAGGGCGAGAGCCGGCAGTTCGCCTACGTCGCGTTCGTGAACGACGCCACCGACCTCGACACGCAGGGCAGCGGCAGCGACCTGAACATCTTCGACGTCGGCCGCGAGCTGCTGCGCCCGCTGATCGGCGAGGCGCTCGACTCGGCGCTGTGCGACCGCGCGCCCGTGGTGACCGCCCCGGCGCCGGTCACGCTGGAGTGCAACACGACCGGCGGCGTCGCGGGCGACGACCCGCAGATCCAGGGCTGGCTCGGCCTGGCCTCGGCCGTCGACGAGTGCGACGAGGTCGAGGTCGTCAACGACGCGCCGGCCTTCTTCCCCTCGAGCTGCGCGCCCGGGCTGACCACCGGCGTGACCTTCTCGGCCACCGACAGCTGCGGGAGCGAGGGACTGGCGTTCTCCAGCGTCAGCGTGCAGGACACCACGCCGCCGGCGCTGATCGTTCCGGCCGACCAGGTGGTCGAGTGCACCTCGCCCGAGGGCGCGGAGGTCACCGTGGTCGCCGCGGGCGACGACGTCTGCAACGACGTGTTCTTCAACAACAGCCGGACCGGAGCGACCAACGACGCCTCGGGAACCTACCCGCTGGGCGAGACGACCGTGGCCTGGGACGCCCGCGACGACTGCGACAACCACTCCTGCGGCTGGACGTCGATCACCGTCGAGGACACCACGCCGCCGCTGGTGAGCTGCGGCGTGGCGCGCGACGAGATCTGGCCGCCCAACCACCAGTTCGAGGACGTCGGCCTGACCTACGAGGTGACCGACGCCTGCGATCTGGACCCCGAGGTCGAGGTCACCGTCACCAGCGACGAGGACCCGTTCACCGCGCCGGGCGCCGGCGGCCGGATCCACTGCCCCGACGCGCTGGTCTGCGGTGACACCGTGCAGCTGCGCGCCGAGCGTTCGGCGCTGGGCAACGGCCGCGTGTACGTGATCACGGTGACCGCCACGGACGCGTCCGGTAACGTCGGCCAGTGCCAGGTCGCGGTGGGCGTGCCCCTGAACCAGGGCATCGGCGGCCCGCCGATCGACACCGGGCAGGAGTTCGACGCCGAGGTCTGCAACGTCACCGACCTCGGCGGCGGCCCCGGCAACGGTGTCGGACCGCCGCACGATCCCGGCAGCGGCGTCGCGCACGGCGCGCCGGCCGAAGACGAGGACCCCTCGAGCCGCGGACGCAAGACCCGGCGGCGGGGACGCGGCGAGTAGCCGGGCTCCGGCGGAGAAAACCGCGAGCTCGCAGAGGCAGCGGCCACCCGGCCGCTGCCTCTTTTCTTGGCTAGCGGCTCCCGGCGCGGACGAACGCCCGCACGTCGTCCATCAGCTTCAGCAGCGACGGCCGGTGGATGTACATCATGTGCCCGGCCTCGTAATAGGCGTAGGTGATGCGCTCCGGGACCACGCCGTTGCGCATGAAGCTCAGCTCGGCGTCGAAGAACGGCGTCGCGAAGTCGTAGTAACCGGCCGCGTTGAACACCCGCAGGTCCTGGTTCTGCCGCATCGCGGTGCCGATGTACGGCGCCACGTTGACGTTGAAGGAGCGGAAACGCTCTTCGGGCAGCTCCCACTTCCAGTCCCGGAAGACGCGGCCGAAGATCTTGTACTGGCGGTCCATCTCGACCTTCAAGGTCGACGCCAGGTAGTGGTTGATCGCGGCCGTGAAGGCTCCGTCGATGCCGTAGAACGAGGGGTCGGCCTCCGGCGTCTCCCCCGCGTTGTCCAGATCCCGCCCGGTGTAGCGCCCGTCGAGCCGGCCCACGACCAGCCCGCGGTCGCGCAGCAGCTCCTTGTAGAACCGCTGGTCGGTGATCCGCAGGTCGCTGAGGTCGAAGTAGTCCTCGCGGATGCCGGTGAAACGGCTCAGCCGGGCCCGGATGCGCCGCCGCTCCTGCTCGGGCAGCGTGTTGCCGCGCAGCAGCGCGGTCGCGTACTCGGTCAGCGCAAACTCGCGCGCCTCGGCCAGAAACGCCTCCAGGTCGTCGGGCCGCGGGTCGATCTTGTCGTGGTACCACGCGGTCGCCGCCATGGTCGGCAGGAACGTCACGTAGCCTAGCTCGTTGCCGGTCTGGAAGCTCGAGGTGTAGAAATCCATCACCGTCGAGATCAGGATCAGCCCGTTGAGCGCGACGTCGTCGAACCCGGCCTCGAGCTGTTGCACCACCGCGGCCGTGCGGGTCGTCCCGTAGCTCTCGCCGCCGATGTACTTCGGCGAGGCCCAGCGCTTGTGCTGCGTGATCCAGGCCCGGATGAACTCGGCGATCGCGGCGGCGTCCTCGCTCACGCCCCAGAACTCCTTGCCCTCGTGCTCGCCCAGCGGCCGGCTGTACCCGGTCCCCACGGGATCGACGAACACCAGGTCGGTGACGTCGAGGATCGTCAGCGGGTTGTCCTCCATCCGGAACGGCGGGGCGCCGTCGTCCTCGGCCTCGCTCGGCACCACGACGCGCTTGGGCCCGAAGGCTCCCATGTGCAGCCACACCGAGGAGGACCCCGGTCCGCCGTTCCACAGGAACGTCACCGGCCGCCGGACCGGGTCGCGGACTCCGTTTTGGGTGTACGCGATGGAGAAGATGCTCGCCTTCGGCTTGCCGTCATCGTCCTTGAGGTAGGTCTCGCCCGCGGTCGCGGTGTAGGCGACGGTCACCTCACCGAACTTCCCGCTGTGCGACGTGCTGAAGACCCGCGGCTCGGGAATCTCGGCCGGCGCCGACTCTTTCTTCTGGTCGGGCTCCTCGCCGGCGGCCACGGTGCCCGGCGCGGCCACCGCGAGCGCGGCCAGCAGCAGGAACATCAGCCATCTCGAGCTCATCGGCGTCCCCCCCGCGGCTCAAGCCCGGATCATCGTCAGCACCATCTTGAACCGCGAGACCGCCCGCACGGCGTGGGGCTTGCCGCCCGGCATCACGATCATCTCACCGGCCCGCACGCGGTGAGCGGCCCCGGCGATGACGATCTCGGCCTCGCCGTCGATCACGTGCACCAGCGCGTCGTGCGGCACCGTGTGCTCGCTGAGGTCCTGGCCGCGGTCGAACGCGAACAGCGTGACCGAGCCCTTGTCCCGCTTGACCAGCGTGCGGCTGACCACGGCGCCGTCCTGGTAGGCGGCGATCTCGGACGGGTCGAGGACTGCGGGAGCGGTGTCTTCGCTCGGCATGGTGTCTCCTGTCCCGGATGCGGGTCGTCGAGCGCCCATTCTAACGGGCGACGGGGGCCGCCGCGCGGGGTCCCTGGTCGAGCCGCCGAAGCTCCTCGTCGGCGCGGCTCTCGGACCACCCGAGCGGCCCGGCCACGAGCGCGGCGAACCGGCGCCGCGACGGCTCGTCGAGCACGCCGTCCATCCGGCGCAACAGCAGGTCGTCCAGGTGGAGCGCAGCCTCCTCGCGCAGCAGGGCCTCGAGGGTCCGCCGGAGATCGGCCGGGTCCGTTTCGAGCAGTCGCGCCGCGTCGAGCAGCTCCGGAGGCCGGTCGGCAGCCGGCCGCTCCGAGCCGGACCGCACGGCGAGGCCGGCGCCGCGCGAGCGGAGCACCGCGCGGAGACAACGCAGCGCGACGTCGCGCGCCGTGGTGTACTTGATCCCGGCCAGGCTCCACAATCCGCGTGGCCCGCCGTGGGCCGCGTGGTCCCGGATCACCGGCCGCCGGGTCAGCTCGGCCTCGCCGGGGGCGGCGGCCGGCAGCAGCCCGGCGTAGACGCGCAGCACGTCGTGCCGCTCGTAGCGCGAGTCGGGCAGCGCCAGGCGGAGGTGCCCGAGGAAACGGTCCAGCTCCTCGTCCGGGACGTCCGGCGAGCCGTCCCGGACCGCGCCGTTCCAGGGCGCGTGGAACGTGCCCGCCAGCGTCCGGCCCTTCCACGGCTGGACGAAGTAGGTCCGGCCGTCCGGGGCTCCCCGGGGATCGACGGCCACGGCCGCGTCCGCGGCCGGCGGCGGCCGGTCGAACAGCACGTTGAAGGCCAGCGAGGGATGGAACAGCCGCGGCAGGTCGCGGTCGAAGCGGCCGGCCAGCGCGCGGCTCCAGGGCCCGGCGCAGTTGATCACCACGGGGGCGGAGATCGCGAGCTCGCCGCCGCTCTCGCGATCGACGGCCGTGACGCCGCGCACCTCGCCGGCCTCGACGTGCAGCGCGGTGGCCTCGACGTGGTTCAGCGCCAGCGCGCCGCAGGCGCAGGCCCAGCGCAGGATCTCGATCAGCACGCGCTCGGTGCTCAGCATCACGCCGTCGTGCCAGCTCGCCCCGCCCCGCAGCCCGCGGCGGTCGACGCCGGGGAACGCCTCGACGATCTCGGCGCTCGAGATCACCCGTCCGCGCGGCAGCCGGACCGCGGGCGCGACGCCGCGGTTCCGGTCGGCGGACAGCGCGTCGTTCAGCGCGAGCGCGACGCGGAACACCAGCGGCCGCTTCAGCCCCTCGCCGTACAGCGGCATCAGGCAGCGCAGCGGCCGCACCAGCTCGGGGAACGTCGAGCAGAACCAGCGCCGCTCGCGCACCGACTCGCGGAACCGCGGCAGGTCCAGCCCCTGGAGATAGCGCAACCCGCCGTGCACGATGCGCAGGCTGTTCCAGCTCGTGCCGCCGCCGAAGTCCCCCCGCTCGACCAGCGCGGGACGCAGCCCACGCCGCGCCGCCTCCAGCGCGACGCAGGCGCCGTAGATCCCGCCGCCGACCACGATCAGGTCGAAGCGGTCCCGCGCGGCGCGGTCGAGATCGCGGGTGATCGCGGCCGGAGACGATCCGGCGCCGGTCATGCCAGGGGGCCCATCGTCGCTCCTCGGGACCATCTTAGCGCCGCGGGTGGTCCGTCTGAAGCCGGGGCCGGAGGGTCGGACGCCGGAACGGCGCTCAGTCGGCGTTCTGGTCCTCGACGATGCGCAGGTTGCCCGGGATCACCGGGGGATCGCTGGCACCCGCGTCGGCGGGCACGATCTGCACCGCGCACTCGCCCGAGCGCACCGCCCAGCTCACCGACCCGCCGGCGGCGCGCGTGCCGCGGTCCACCGGGCCCGCCGAGCCCAGCGGATCCCAGTCGAGCAGCTTCCAGGCGCCGTTCTCGCCGGTCAGGTCGACGGTGATCGTCCCCGAAGAGTCGAGACGATGGGCCACGTACTCGGCACCCGGCCGCACGCGGCCGTTCCAGCCGCCGCTGAACGGCCCGTCGTCGGGCACCAGCCGGTCCAGCCCGCCGATCAGCGAGTTGACGAAGCGCCGCAGCTGCTGGTCGTCGCTGGCCTGCTGGTCCTTGGTCGCGTCGGGCGGCGTGTCGCCGTTGTAGTCGTCGCGGGTGCCGGCGCTGGCCGCGCCGTCGATGAAGCGCTGCCACAGCTGTTGCCGGGCCCCGGCGATGGCCTTGGTCGTGGGCCGCTCCGCGATCAGCGGGCGACCGTCGGCGCGGAACGCCTTGGAGCCGGTGGCCACGTCGTGGGTGCCGGGGCTCACGCCGTCGCTGATCGCGCTGGCCTCGGTCCACTCCATCGTGACGTGCAGCAGGTCCGCACCGTTGGCCGCATTGCGCTCGTTGATGGTCTGGATCTGGCGGTCGCGCCAGGCCGCACTCCCGGTGTACTCGTTGCCGATGAAGAAGAACACATTCGGCTCGTCCTTCAGCACGTCGGCGAACTTGCGCACGATCGCGTCCTGGTGGTCGCGACACGCCGAAGGGGCCGCATCGTAGAACTCGGGCAGCCCGTCGGCGTCGCAGGACGGCAGCCCGTAGCCGTTGACGTTGTTGTCGGGGCAGAACGGGTTGTCGTTCCAGCGGTGGGTCACCGGGTCGCGTTCCAGCGGGATCTCGTCCCACAGGATGATGCCGAGCAGGATCCCGCGGCTGTCGGCCTCGCGCGCCACGGTCACCACGTGGCTGAAGAACGCCTCGTCGAACCGCGAGCAGTCGAACTTGTTGCCGCCGTCGCGGGCGCCGGGCGTCGCGCTCCGGGCACAGGGGTAACGCTTCTTGGAGTGGTCCACGCCGGCGTAGCGCACCGGGGTGCCCCAGGCGCTGAGGCGGATCACGCCCAGCGCGTTGCCGGCCGGGTTGATCGCTTTGTACTTGTCGAGGTGCGCGCGCAGGCGGGCCAGGTTCGTGGTGCCGTCGGCGTTGTAGTAGTACGGGTCGCTGAGCAACCAGAACGAGCCGGACCCGGCGGCGAACACCGGGCGGCCCTTGTAGACCAGCCCGCGCTGGCCCACCGGCGATGCGGGGTCGGTCAGGGCGAGATTGGCGGCGACGGCCGTTCCGGCGAGCGAGGCGGCCGCGCAGGCAATCAGCGCGGCCCGTGCGATCCGGTGCGGCCGGCGGGCGCACAGCGGGACCGGCTTCCGGGGGGGATAGCTCATCGTGTCAGAACCTCAGTCGGTACCTTGACCTGATCAAGTATGTTCGTCCCAACGCCGCGCAGTTGCAAGCAAACCGCGGTCCAGAAAACCTCGCCAACCCGGACAGGAGGACAAGTGGCGTCCGGACAGGCAGTTAGCGGTTTGGGTGCCGCGGGCCGGGCCGGACGGCAGTCAGAGGAATGACGGAGACGCAACCCGCAGTGCAGGAACGTACCCGGAGTTCTTACCGTGCTTCCGGCACGCCCAGGTCGTAGACCCGGACCCGGGGTCCCTTGCCGCCGGACTCCTCGGGATCGAAGGTCGCCAGCGGCTCCAGCGCGTCCAGCTCGTCGTAGAACCGGGCGAACGTCGGGAACGCGCGCCGCGACTGCTCCGATTCGACGTAGCGCTCGCGCGCCTTGGAGTTGGTCACCACGTAGCGGATCCCCTCGGCGCGGTACTCCGCGAGCGGTTTCGGGATCCGTAGCTTGATCGGGTTGCCCATGTCGCGGTTGCGCCAACTCTCCCGGAGCTCCTCGTCGGTCAGCTCGCGGTCGCTCCACCACGGATGCGACAGCTCGTCGATGTTCATCGCTTCGGGGTCGGGGTAGCGGTGCTGCAGGTCGAGCGCCCGTCCCTGGTGCCGGGTGAACGCCTCGTCCAGCGGCAGCCCGGTGAGCCGCGCTCGCTGCCGCTCGATCGATCGCGGGTCGGGTTTCAGCAACGGCCCGTACTCGTCGAGCAGGATCCGCTCGTCCTGCGGCAGGTTCCGCACGACCCAATCGTAGGCCACCACGCGCGTGTCGCGGCGGGTGGTCTCGATGTCGTAGACCACGCTGACGGCCAGGCTGGGAGCAGCGGACAGGAAGATCAACGCCGCAGCCGCCACGACTCCCGTCCGCCCCGTGAGCTTGAACGGGGCCAGCACCGCCCGTGCACCGGCCCACACCGGCACGCACAACAGCGGCAGGATGGCGTTGAGATGGCGCCAGTTGAGGTGGTACGGGCTCAACGCCGCGGACAGCAGCAGGAAGAACAGCGGCGGCATCAAGGTCTGGATCCCCGCGTCCCTCGTTTGCGGGTCGCGGATCGCGGCGAAGAAGCCGAACACCGCCAGCAGCAACAGCGCCGGCCCCAACGCCTTGACCTGGGTCAGTCGCCCGAGCGAGTGGACCGACGCGCCGACGAAGGCCTCCGGCCCCGGCTTGAACTCGATCCGGTTGTCGGGGTCGAACTGCTTCTCGACCTGCTGCAGGCCCACCGCGATCTTCACCTTGGCCGTGGCGTAAGAGCGGAACGTCGGGTCGATGAAGTTGTACGGCGAGACGGCGAAGAACCCGACCACGAACAGCACCGGCACCGCGACGGCGCGGCTCAGCACGGTCTTCCAGGGCCGCCCGCGGGTGAAACGGTCGGCCAGCTGCGTGATCACGTAGGCCGGCGCGAGGATCGCCCCGTAGTACTTCGTCCCCATCGCCACCCCGGCCAGCAGCGCCGCCGCCACCAGCGGCCAGCGGCTGCTCGAACGGCGCGACCGAACGAACGCGTAGAACGACAACGCGACGAAGAACCCCGCGGGCACGTCGGCCTTGACGATCTGCGATCCGGCGACCATCGGAAACAGCACCGCGGCCGCCACGGCGGCGGCCACGCCGGCGCCAAAGCCGTGGAACACGCGCCGCGCGGTCAGGTAGACCACACCGACGGTCGCCGTTCCGAGCGCCACCACCAGCATCCGTCCGATCAGCACGAACGGGCCGATGTTGTTGAGGAAGTGCGCACCGAACTGCTCCACCGATCCGAACGAGCCGAGCACGTAGCCGGCCACGAAGTACAGCCCGTAACAGAACGCCAGCATGTACATCAACAGCGCCGGCTTGTGGAACCAGTGCGGGTTGAGGTCGCCGGTGCCCATCGCCATCGCCCGCTTGACGAAGTGGGACTCGTCGCCGTTGAACGAGAACGGCAGGTCCTCGAAGGCGCCCCACAGCCGCAGACCCAGCGCCAGCAGCAGGATCGCCGACACCACCGCGATCCGCGTCGCGCGCGGCGGTCCGGTGATCGCCTGGGGTACGTGGCTCATGCTTCGCGGATCATAGGTTTGCCGCGAAGCGGCGTCCAGCGGCCCTCAGCCCGGCCGGCCACGGGCCACGATCCGGGCGACCGCCAGCCCGGCCAGCGCGCCGCCGACGTTGGCCAGCACGTCGACCCAGTCCCCGGTCCGGTAGCGCGAGAAGAACTGCAGCGTCTCGGCGACGACGCTCAGCCCGCCCTGGACCAGGATTACGCCGAGCACCGCCCGGGCCGCGCCCCCGCTTCCGAGCAGCAGCCCGAGCAGGAACCCGACCGGCGCGCCGAGCAGCAGGTTCCGGGCGACGTCGCCGAAGCTGCCGCGCCGTTCCGAGTAACCCGCGAGCAGACGCTCGAGCTTCAGCTTCCAGGGCCACGAAACGACCACCAGACCGACCCGCCCGCCGTCGGGAGCCACGAGCACCGGTCCGTGGTCGTCCGCCGTCACCAGCCGCCAGGCCGCTGCCGCCGAGCCGTCCTCGAACAGCTCCAGCTCGCGGATCGTACCGAGCCACGGGCGATCGCCGGTCACCTCGTTGGCCAGCGTGAGCCGCGCCCCCGTCTGCCACGGTTGATCGGTGCCGCGCAGCGTCGCGCGGCGCGCCTCGCGGCCCGGTTCGAGCAGCGTCACCGTCTGGTTCTCGAAGACCAGCGACAGCCGGTGCTCCTCGCCGGCACGGAACACCGCCGGGAACGTGGTGCGCCGGCCGCCGTGGCGGACGTGCAGCCCCGCTCCGCTCTGGCCGATCAGCCAGTTGGTCACGTCGGGGTTCCGCGAGTAGGCCACGATGCGCGCCGGCCCGCGCTGGTCCGCCTGCTGCGCGCGGAGCACCAGCCGCACCGCGAAGCGCCGCTCGCGGTACGGGGCGGCGTCGAGCGGGCCCGGTCCGGGCGCCGAGACGATCAGGCTCTGCCCGGCGACCTCCACGCCGCCCGGGTGCGCGTAGCTCACGCGGCTCTTCGCGAACGGGTCGAGCAGTCGCGGCGGAAGCGTCGTGACCGCCAGGAACGCGGCGATCGCGAGCACGAGGCCGGGGCCGGCGATCGCGCGGATTGACATCGTTCGCGTAAAGTAACATTCTGCCCGGCCGACCCACAACGACCGTTCCCGCGATCGACGTCGAGGGTGGAAGCGTGGGCCAGCTGCTGATCATCCACGACGCCGACGAGCGAAACGTCCCGGTGCTGCTGGCGGAGGCGCTGGATCGTTTCGACCGCCTGTGCGGGCTCGAGCCGCTCGACCGCTGGGTCGCCGGACCGCTGGCGGTGGTCAAGTTCCCCCGCGGTTTCAAGGGTTCGACGGGGATCGCGCGGGCCGAGCGGTCGCAACGCTGGAGCGCCGGCGCGGGAACGTGGCTGTATCGCGGGACCGCGCTGGAGACGGCGCTCGACGCGGTCAGCCGGCGGCTGGCCCGCGACCCCGGCGGTCTGCCGGCGGTGCTGGACGAGCTGGACGGCGCCTTCGCGCTGGCCACGGGCGACGGCTCGGGACCACCGCTGCTCGTGACCGATCGCGTCGGTTCGCTGCACGTGTACCGGCGCCGCATCGGCACGGCGGTGGTCGCGTCCACGTCCTCGATGGTGCTGGCGGCGCTGGGCCCGGTGACCTGGGACCCCGCGAGCTGCGCGGAGTTTTTGGCCACGGGGACGGTGTTCGAGACGCGGACGCTGTTCCGCGAGATCGAGAAGCTGGGGCCGGCGGAGCTGCACCGGCTGGGCGACGAAGGCCCGGGCGCCCGCACCCGCTACTGGGAGCCGGGGGCGACGTTCTGGGACCGCAGCCCGCGACGGGGCACGGTCGCGGAGCTGGGACGGGCGCTCCAGCAGGGGTTGCGCGACGTTGCCGCGGCGTTCCCGGCGCCGGTGATGGACCTGACCGGGGGGCTCGACTCGCGGGCCCTGTTGGCCGCGATGCTGCGGGCGGAGCTGTCGTTCGACACCGTGGTCAACGGGGCTCCGGGCCATCCCGACGTCGAGGCGGCGAACGACATCGCCCGGGCTTTCGGGCTCTCGCACCGGCACCAGCCGCCCGCGGCGGACTGGGCGGCGCGCTGGTGGGACAGCGCCCGGGTCGCGCTGTCGCTGTGCGACGGCGAATACGACGTGCTGGAGTACGCGCGAACGCTGGAGAACCACCGTCGCGTCGCGGGACGGTTCGACGCGACGATCAACGGCTCGGGCGGCGAGTTCGCGAAGGGCTACTGGTGGGAGCTGCTGTTTCCGTACACCGGACGCCGCCGCCCGATCGACGAGCGACGGCTGGCCGCGGGCCGCTTCGCGACCGACCCGTGGAGCGACCGGCTGCGCGCCGGCGAGCTGCGTCTCGACCTGGTGGAGCACTTCGCGGCGGTGATCGCCCGGGCCAACGCGCGGCTGACCGGCCACCGCAACACCGCCCTGCTCGACCACGTCTACCTGGCGTTGCGGATGCAACGCTGGCAGGGTCGCATCGCCAGCGCGACCCACCGGCTGTGGCCGTGCGTCTCGCCGTTCATGCTGCGCGAGCCGATGGAGCTGGCGTTCTCCGCACCGCCGCGGACCCGGGTCCGCAACCGCATGTCGCGGCGGCTGATCGAGCACCTGGAGCCGCGACTGTCGAGGATGCCGCTGGCCGGCGGCCTGCCCGCGGCGCCGCTGCGGCCCGGCACGGCCCATCGCTACGTCCCGCTGGCGCGCGAGATGCTGGGCAAGCTGCGGCGGCGCCTGCCGGGTGGCGGCGTGGCGGCCGCGGCGCCGGCGCGCGACGTCGCGCTGGAAACGTTGCTGGGGAGCGAAGAGGTGCGGACGCTGCTGGCGGTGGACCGCATGCGCACGCGCGAGCTGTACGAGCCCCGGGAGCTGCACCGGTACGTGGCGGCGGCGCTGGAGCGGCCGGCCGGCCACGCCTCGCAACTCGGCCGGATCCTGACGCTCGAGCTGCTCGCCGAGGCTGTCGGTATTTAGCGTTTTCCACGTGCCGTCGCGGCGCGCTTTCGTGCTCGTAATCGCCGCGCGCCAAGACGCGGGCAAAAGCCCCGCGCGGCCGCTTCCGGCGTGGTAGATTGATTGGGGATGATCGACAACAGCCCCAGCTTCCGTCCCTTCACGATGCTGTTGGCGCTGCTGCTGTGCCTGCTGGCCGGCATCAGCAACACCTGGGCGCCGCGGCAGTACGTCAACTCGCAACGCGGCCGCTACCTGCCCGATTTCTGCAAGGACACCTACGACGGCAACTGGGACCCCCAGGGACCCTACTCGCGGATGTACGGCGAGGGCTGGCCGCACCTGCACCACTACTGCCGTGGGCTGTACAAGTTCGACACCGCGATGCTGAACTGGCGCGATCAGCGCGTACGGCGCTTCGAGCTGACCTCGTCGCTCGAGGAGTTCGACTACGTGCTGACCAAGACCAGCAACGCCTTCGTGCTGCGGCCCGAGATCCTGGTCAAGAAGGGCCACGCGCTGCTGCTGCTCGACCGTGACATCGAGGCCATCGAGACCTTCACCGAGGCGATGGCCCTGCGCCGCGATTACGCGCCGGCGTACCTGATGCTGAGCAACTACTTCCTGCGCGCGGGCGACGACGCCACCGCGCTCGAGCTGCTCGAGCTCGGCGCGCGCAACGCCCCCGACTCCGCGGCGCTGAAGCAGCGGCTGGAGGAGGTCCGCGCGGGCACCGCCACCGTCCCGGAGCCGGGCGCGGGCGATTGAGACCCGGCCGCTTGCTCCGCGTCGCCCACGTCCTTCACTCGTTCGGCGCGGGCGGCATGGAAAAGGGCATCGCCACCTGCATCCGTCACGCCTCGCCCGGCTTCGAGCACGTCGTGGTCTGCCTGACCCGCTCGGGCGCCTCCGCGGCGCTGCTGCCGCCGGGCATCCCGGTCGTCGAGCTGCACAAGCCTCCCGGCAACTCGCCGCGTTTCCTGCTGCGCCTGGCCCGGGCGCTGCGCGAGCTGGAACCCGACGTGGTGCACACGCGGAACTGGGGCGGCCTGGACGGGATCCTCGGCGCCCACCTCGGCGGACTGCGCCGCGTGCTGCACGGCGACCACGGCTGGGAGGTCGAGGACCTCGCCGGGGGGCCGCCCCGGCGCCGCTGGGTGCGGCGGGTGCTTTCGGGCCTGACCGGCGGGTTCACCTGCGTATCGCGCGACCTGCGGCGCTGGCTGCTCGAGGAGGTCGGCGTCCGCTGCCCGGTGACCCAGATCTACAACGGCGTCGATACCGCGGTGTACCGCCCCGGCGCCGACGGCGCCGAGGTGCGGCGCGAGCTGGGCCTTCCCGCCGACGTGCCGGTGGTGGGTCACGTCGGCCGCCTGGTCGAGATCAAGGACCACGCGACGCTGTTCCGGGCCTTCGACCGCGTGCGCCGGGAGCTGCCCGACGCGGTGCTGCTGTGCGTCGGGGACGGCCCGCTGCGCGAGACGCTGCAGCGCAGCGCCGGCGAGGGGGTGCGGCTGCTCGGCCACCGCGACGACACGGCACGGGTGCTGCGGGCCCTCGACGTGTTCGTGCTCTGCTCGCTGCGCGAGGGAATCTCGAACACGATCCTCGAGGCGATGGCCGGCGGCCTGCCGGTCGTGGCCACGCGAGTCGGCGGAAACCCGGAGCTGGTCACGGAGGGCTCCACGGGCGCGCTGGTTCCCGCCGCCGACGCGGACGGCCTGGCCGGGGCGCTGACGCGATACCTGGGCGATCCGGTGCTGCGGCGGGCCCACGGCGCCGCGGCGCGGGAGACCGCGCTTCAACGGTTCGGCGTGGCCGGGATGGTGGGCGCTTACGAGAGCGCCTGGCGGTCGGTGGCGGCGGAGGGCCGGCTGCCGGGCTGAGCGGCATCCGCGTCGACGCGGCTCTGGAACCACTGCTCGAGCTGCACCAGCACCCAGACCAGGGAGCCGTAGTAGGACGCGTGCTCCTCGCGCTGGAGCCGCAGCAGCTCGTCCACGAACTCCGGCCGCACGATCCCGCGCTGCTTCAGGCTGCCCAGGTCGGACAGCACGGCCTCCTCCAACCGGCGGTGCTCGCCCATCCAGACGCCGAACGGCACGCCCATGCCGTGCTTGCGCTTGGTCAGGATCTTGGCCGGCAGGTAGTCCGCGAGCGCGTGCTTCCAGATCCAGCGCAGCTCCAGCCCGCGCAGCTTGTGCCGCGGCGGGATGCGGCACGACAGCTCCACCAGCTCGTCGTCGAGCAACGGGTACTCGGCGGCCACGTCGGCGAGCTCGCACATCCGGCTGACCTTCGGCAGGTCGTTGTCGGCCAGCGTGAGCTTCCAGTCCAGCCCGAGCATCCGGTTGATCAGCGTTTTGGCCTGCACGTCGCGCCAGGTCTCGCGCAGCAGCGCCAGCGGTCCCTCGACGTCCACCCGCGACAGGAACTCGGGTGTGAGGATGCGCTCCAGGCCGATCAGCTGCAGCTGGTTGTAGGACTCCAGGCGGTCGGGCATCGGCATCCGCGCCTGGCGCACGTAGCTGCGCAGTTTCCGCAGCGGCGGGACACGGTCGCCGCCGGGGAAGCCCAGCAACAGCGGCTCGAGCAGGCCCCGCAGCGCTCCCGGCACGCGGTGGTAGTAGTCGAAGATCCGCTGCTTGGAGTAACGGGAGTTGCCGGCGAACAGCTCGTCGCCGCCGTCGCCGCCGAGCATCCGCGTCACGCCGTCCTCGCGCGCCATCCGCGCACAGTGGTAGACGGCGATCGCGGACTCGTTGCCCATCGGCTCCGAGTAGGCCCGGGCGAGACGCGGGATGAACTCGACGATGTCGTCGGGTGTCAGGTAGTACTCGCGGTGCCGCGCGCCGAACCGCTCCACCGCGGCGCGCGCGAACTCCATCTCGTCGTAGCCCTCGGCGCCGAAGCCGATCGAGTACGTGCGGGCGGGCTCGCCGGTCACGTCCCCCACCAGCCCCACCACGGCCGAGCTGTCGGTGCCGCCGCTGAGAAAACAACCGATGCCGCCGCCCGCGGCGGAGCGGCCCACCGCGGCCCGCAGCGTCTCGATCAGCTCCCGCTCCAGCGCGGCCAGGTCCCGGGTCTCGTGCTCCTCGAAGCTCAGCCGGCGGTGGCGCCCGAGGCGCGCGGTGCCGCGGGAGAACTCCAGGTGGCAGCCCGGCAGCAGCCTGTGGACGTCGCGGCGCGCCGTGCCCGGCCCGGGCAGGATGCGGAAGTAGACGTAGTGGAACAGGCCCTGCGGGTCCGGGTCCGCGGCGCCGCGCGGGTGCGCCTGGACCGGATCGCCGCTGGAGCCGAAGACCAGCCCGCCGTCCGCCACGCGGTAGTACAGCGGGTGGCGCCCGCCGATCAGGTCGATCGCCAGCAGCGCCTCGCCCGCCGCGGGGCGCAGCAGCGCCAGCGCGTAGGCGCCGCGCAGCGATTCGAGCACCGCGCTGCCCCGCTCGCTCCAGCCGCGCGCCAGCGCCGCCGCCGCGCCGTGGGCGGCCGCCTCGGCGGCCAGCGCGGCATCCGCGAACGACGGCCGGCCGGCCACCGCGGCCAGCACGCCGGCGGCGGCGTAGAGCGCAGGATCGCCGTGCAGCGCGGCCACGCCCAGCGCCGCGTCGCCCTCGACGACCCGCGTCGTCTCGCGTCGCGACGCACCGGGCAACGTGCCCGTCATGCGCTCGACCAGGGCACGCGCGTCGTCGGGAGCCGCCCCGTGGCCGAGCCAGCCGCAGAGCCCGCTCATCCCGCGGCCCCCCGCTCCGCGGCGACCGAGCGGCGCCAGAGGAAGAAGCCCACGCCGGCGAGCGCGCCGACGAGATCCAGCGCCAGGTCGGTCCACGAGCTGAATCGCCCGGGCACCCAGAGCTGGATCGACTCCTCCACCACCCCGTAGCCGGCCGCCACGGCCAGCGCGAGTCTCGCGCTCCGCCCCGGGCCGAGGGCCAGGCCGGACAGCCCGCGACACCACAGCCAGGACAACAGCGCGTACTGGGGAACGTGCAGCAGGTTCTGGAGCTCCGGCGCCAGGAACTCGAACAGCGAGCCGCGCTCCTCGACGGTCGTCCCCGGCACCAGCGACAGCGCCAGCATCGCCAGCAGGTAGCCGACCGCCAGCTTCATCGCGCGCCTCCGGCGCTCACGAGCGCGCCCGCACGAGCTGGACCACCTCGCTGAGACGGCTCCGGTAGGCCAGCCCCAAAAAACCCAGGTAGACCGCGGCCCCCAGCGGCACCAGCACGGCCAGTACCAGCCACGGCGGGGAGCCCGCGAGCGCCAGCGCACCCAGCGTTCGCACCGCCAGCAGCATCAGCAGGCCCGCTACGGCCGCCGGGACCAGGGCGTCGGCAAAACGGCGCCAACCGAGGTTCAGCACCCGCAGCACCGAGCTGGAGACGATCACGAAGAGCACGGGGTAGACCACGACCCAGGCCAGGCACAGTCCGGTCACCCCCCAGCGCAACCCGATCAGGAAGGCCGGCACCAGCAGGGCCAGCGTGACCAGCGCGTTCCACAGCGTGACGTCCGGACGGCCGACCGCGTGCAACAGCGGTGTGTTCATGTTCGCGATGGCGCGCAGCGGGATCACCAGCGAGACCACGACGACCGGAAGGACCGCCGCGCTCCATTTCTCGCCCAGCACAAAAGGTACGGCCCAGCGCGCCACGGCCGCAAGCCCGAACAGCAGCGGCGTGATCACGAGGCTGACCAGCCGCACCGACTTGAGGTAGTAGCGCCCGACCTCGGCGGGCTTGTCCTGGATCCGGGCGTAGGCCGGAAACGCCACGTTGTGCAGGAGCGGCATCAGCTTTTCCATCGGCAGCGAAGCCAGGTGCAGCGCGACGGCGTAGACGCCGAGCAGCTCCGGCCCCAGGATCCGTCCGCCGAGGAACGCGTCGGCGCGCCAGCACATGACCCACACGATGTGGCTGAGCGCGACCGTTCCGCCGAAACGCAACATCGACTCGATGCCGCGCACCGAGAACCGCGGCATCAGCAACCACGGCCGGGCCACCGCCAGGAGCAGCGCCTGGGCCAACATCCCGGCGATCTGGCCTCCCAGCAGCGCCCAGACACCGAAGCCCCGAAGCGCCATCACCAGCGTGCACACGCTGGCGACGACGTTGCGCGTCAGCTCGGACAGCGCGATGCGCTTGAAGTCCATCTCGCGGCCGAGCAGTGCCAGCGGCACGCTGATGAACGGCACGGTCAGGAAGCCGAGCGCCATGAACAGCAACAGCGGGACGACGCGCGGCTCCTGGTAGTAGGCCGCCGCCAGCGGCGCGATGGCGGCCTGCGCCAAGCACAGCCCGAGGTTGATCGCCAGCAGCAGGCCGAACATCCGGCGCAGCTGCTCGCGGTCCAGCGTCTTGGCCTGGACGATCGCCAGCTCGATGCCGGCCGTGCTGAGCAGCAGCAGCAGGTAGACGATCACCCCGACCATCGCGTTGAGCCCGTAGTCCTCCGGCGCGAGCACGCGGATGACCAGGATCGTGATGACCCAGCTCAGCGCTTGCGCGGCCAGACGGACCGAGGCGGTCCAGCGCAGCCCGAGCAGGACCTTGCCGCGAAGGTCCGTGGAAGAATCGTCGGCGCCTTGCCGGGTGTCTTCGGGATCGGGCATCGGGGGGGGAAACCTCGGCCCCGCGCCGGCCCTGCGCAACGCGGGCCGGACCGGGCGACGGCTGACGGTATCGTAACGCCGGTTGCGATCCTTTCGCCCCGATTCGCGCCCGGAAACCGGGGCTGACCCGAACGTTCCCGTTTACCCGGGCCCGCCCCCGCCGGGCATGGCATCGAGGTTGCTTTTACCCTAGATTCCACACCGTCGAGCGGTTGGGGGCGATGTGCGGATTCTAGTACAGGACCGGCGGCCGGGTCCCTGCGGGGCCGCCGCGCCGCCGCTTCCGGCGACCGCGCCGCCAGACCGGGCGTGGTCGGTGGGCTTGACGGGAACCCGACCCGACAGGGAAGAAATTACATGACCCGATTGCCGCCGCTACTCGCGGCCCTGCTGCTGCCCGCCCACGCCCTGGCCGCCGTCGCCTCGTCCCAGGTCGAGGTGCTCAACCGCTGGTGGGCCAAGGACGACTCGATTCGCCACCTCGTGGTCCACTTCCAGCCGACCGTGGCCTCCGGCGGGACGTCGACCTACACGCTGCGTCACGGCGGCACCGACCTGGTCGACATCCGGGTCAAGGAGACCGTCGGCACCGGCGCGACCGAGTACCCGGTCTCGGTGGTCGTGCCGCTGCCCGCCGGGCAGTACTTCGACACCGCCGGGTTCAGCGTCGCCGGCGCGCCGGCCCCCGCCGAGCCGGTGACGGTCGTGGACGGGGC
Organism: Candidatus Polarisedimenticolaceae bacterium; assembly: GCA_041629655.1. Taxonomy (GTDB): domain Bacteria; phylum Acidobacteriota; class Polarisedimenticolia; order Polarisedimenticolales; family Polarisedimenticolaceae; genus JBFKMV01. The sequence continues at coordinate 382 of JBFKMV010000070.1, read as the reverse complement.
GGGCCTGATCACCGTCACCACCGGGCCGCTGCGGTTCACGGTGAACAAGAACGACTTCAACGTTCTCGACACCGTGTGGTTCGATGACGACGGCAATCGCGTCTACGCCGACGCGGAACGCGTGGTGCTGCCGGACGACGGGGTGACCCGCTTCCACGGCGCGCGGGTCGAGGGCTGCGACGAGACGCGCTCGGCGGCCAGCTGCACCGACGGCGGTGGGGCGGCCCGAAGAACCCAGCGTGACCGCTCGATGAACGCGCCCACGGTGACCGTCGAGGAGAGCGGGCCGCTACGCGCGGTGATCCGCGCCTGGCTGCCCACCGAGTACCGCGACGCCGACGACAACGGCACCGCCGAGCGGCACGACCACGGTTACGCGGTG
>JBFKMV010000069.1:0-21584 GCA_041629655.1 Candidatus Polarisedimenticolaceae bacterium | reverse complement strand
CCGGGGATCGGCGTCAAGCTGGAGCCGGCCGGTCAAGCCCGGGTCGCACCGAGCGAGCCGCTGGCCGTGACGATCCGCAGCGTGCTGCCCGGCGACACCGCCGAAGCACCGCTGGAGCTGGCGGACCTCAAGCCCCCGGCGACGATCGAGCCGGACTACCGGGCGCTCCGCACGGCGGGGATCGTGCTGCTGGTGCTGCTGGTCGGCTCGCTGGTCGCGTGGTGGCTGATCCGCCGCTACGGCGACCGCCTGGCCGCGCGGGCCGTGCCGACGGACCCGTTCCACCGCGTGCCGCCCCACGTCTGGGTCTACGGCGAGCTGCAACGGTTGCTGGAGCGCAGGCTTGCCGAGCAGGGGCACGTGGCGGAGTTCCACGCCGAGCTGTCGTGGATCCTCAAACGCTATCTCGGCGGCCGCTACCGGGTCGACTTGATGGAGCACACCACCTCCGAGGTCCCGGCGATGCTGCGCCAGGCCGGCGCGCCGCGCGGGCCGCTGGGCGAGGTGCGCGGCCTGCTCGAGCGCTGCGACCGGGTCAAGTTCGCCGGAGAGCGCCCGGAGCCCGCGGCCTGCCGCGCCGTGGTCGAGGAGGCCTACCGGATCGTCGACGCGACCCGACCGGCCGCGGAACGGACGAGCGTCGACGCCGACCGGGGGGCGGCATGATCTTCCGCTTCGCCACGCCGTGGATGCTCGCGCTGGCACCGGTCGCGATCGCGGCCGCGTGGTGGATGGCGCGCCGCCGCACTCGCGGCGACGCACGGCTGCCGCTGCCCGGCGCGGCGGCACGCCTCACGCTGCGCAGCCCGTGGATCGCGGTCGACCGGCTGCTCCCGGCGGCGCGGGCGGCGGTGTTGCTGCTGCTGGTGGCGGCGCTGGCGCGCCCCCAGGCCGGTTCACGGCTGGAGACGGTGACCACCGAGGGCGTCGACATCGTGGTGGCGCTGGACAACTCGCGCTCGATGCTGGCCGAGGATTTCCGGCCCAAGAACCGGCTGGAGGTGGCCAAGCGCACGGTGGCCGAGTTCGTCGCCGGGCGGCCCCACGACCGGATCGGGCTGGTCGTCTTCGGCGGCCTGGCCGCGACGCGCTGCCCGTTGACGCTGGACCACGAGATGTTCGTGCAGTTCCTGGAGTCGGTGGAGATCACGTTCCCCGACGACAACGGCACGGCGATCGGAATGGGACTCGCCACCGCGGTGAATCGTCTGCGCTCCTCCGAGGCCAAGAGCCGCGTGGTGGTGCTGGTCACCGACGGGCGCAACAACGCCGGACAGCTCGGCCCGGAGGCGGCGGCCGAGGCTGCGCGCGCGCTGGGCCTCAAGGTCTACGCGATCGGGGTCGGCACCGAGGGCGAGGCGCCGTACCCGGTCGACGGGCCGCTCGGGCGGCAGTACGTCCGCATCCCCGCCGACATCGACGAGGAGCTGTTGCGCAGCATCGCGTCGGCCACCGGCGGCGAGTACTTCCGGGCCACCGACCCGGAGAGCCTGCGCCAGGTGTTCGAGATCATCGACTCGATGGAGAAGACCGAGATCGAGAGCCGCGTGCGGGTGCTGTACACCGAGCTGTTCCCGCTGCTGCTGGGACCGGCGTTGCTGCTGCTCGCGCTGGAGCGGCTGGCCGGCGCCACGCGGCTGCGCAGGATTCCCTGAGATGCGGTTCGTCGAGCCCCAGCTGCTGTGGCTGTTGTCGGTGATCCCGCTCGGGATCGGCGTGGGCTGGCTGGCCCACGCCCGGCGGCGCCGGCTGCTGGCCCGGTTCGCCGGCGGGCCCGACCACGTGGGTCGGTTCACCGGCGAGGTCGGCCGGCATCGGCGCGCGGCCAAGCTGCTGCTGCTGGGACTCGCGCTGGGGGCGAGCATCGTGGCCCTGGCACGTCCGCAGTGGGGCGCCCGGATGGAGCCGATCCAGCGGCGGGGCATCGACGTGGTGGTGCTGCTGGACACCTCGCTCAGCATGGCGACCGAGGACGTCGCGCCGAGTCGCCTCGGCCAGGCGCGTCTCGGGATCGGCTCGCTGCTGGAGCGGTTGGCCGGTGATCGCGTCGGCCTGATCACGTTCGCCGGGCAGGCCACGCTCAGCTCGCCGCTGACCGTGGACCACGCGGCGGTGCGGCTGTTCCTGGAAGCCTTCGACGTCGAGACCGTGCCGGTGCCGGGCACATCGCTGGCGTCCGCCCTGCGGCTGGCGATGCAGGCGTTCGGGGATCGCCCCGGCGAGGACGACGAGCGGAGCCGGGCGATCGTGCTGTTCACCGACGGCGAGGACCACGGGGGAGGCGTGGAAGAGCTGCTGGGCGAGCTGGAGCGGCGCGGGATCGCGGTGTACACCGTCGGTTGCGGAACGGCACGCGGCGGTCCGATCCCGTTGCGGGATGCCGCGGGGTCGCTGCGCGGCTACAAGAAGGACCGCGAGGAGCGCGTGGTCACCTCGCGTCTCGACGAGACGGTGCTGCGCCGGCTGGCGCTGGAGACCGGGGGGCGCTATTACAGGACCACCCCGGCGGGCGCCGAGATCGACGAGATCGCCCGTGCGCTGGCGGGCATGGACCAGAGCGAGCTGGGCACGACCCTGCGCCGGCGCTACGAGGAGCGGTTCCAGATTCCGCTTGCCGTGGCGGTGATCGCGTTGCTGGCGGAGACGTGGCTCGGCGACCGGGTGCGCCGGCGGGCGCAGCCCCGCCGGGCGGGAGCACGGGCGTGAGAACGGCCATCGCGGCACTGTTGCTGGCGGGCCTGCTGGCGCCGTTCGGCGGACCGGCCCACCGGCTGACCGAAAAGGGCAACCGGCTGTTCGGCGAGGAGCGCTACGAGGAGGCGCTCGGCAGCTACACCGAGGCCCAGGTCCACGCGCCCGAGTCGCCCGCGCTGTTCTACGACATCGGCAACGTGCTGTACCGCCAGGAGGACTGGGTGGGGGCCGAGGAGGCGTACACCCGGGCGCTGGGCGCGGCGCCCCCCGAGCTGGCCGGGCGGACGGCGTTCAACCTCGGCAACGCGCTGTTCCGGCAGCAGCGGTACCAGGACGCGGCCCGGCAGTACCAGAGCGCGCTGGAGTGGGACCCCGACGACCTCGACGCGAAGCGCAATCTCGAGCTGGCGCTGCGCGAGCTGGACAAGCAGCAGCAACAACAGCAACAACAACAGCAGGATCCGTCGGCAGGGCAGGACCAGCAGCAACAGCAGGATCAACAGCAACAACAGGACCAACAGCAGCAGCAGCAACAACAACAGCAGGACTCGGGTCAGCAGAGCCCCGAGCAGCAACCGGCGCAGGATCCGCCGCCGCAGCCCGAAGCCGGGGAGCAGCCCGGCCAGCCCGGCGAGCTGACGCCCGAGGAGGCGCAGCGCCTGCTGGACACGCTGGCGGCCCAGGAGCAGGAGAACCTCCGCGAGCAGGCGCGGCGTCGCGCGCCGGCCCGCGCTGCCGGAACCGAGGAGGACTGGTGAGCACCCGCGGCATCCGGCCGCCCGCTATTCGCCTGCGCTGGGTGCTCGCGCTGGCGTTGCTCGCGCCCGGCGTCGCGGCGCAGCAACAGCCGCGCGTGGAGGTCTCGCTCCAGCCGCGGTCGGGGATCACCGAGATCGATCCGATCCGGCTGACCGTGACCATCGAGGGCACCGACCGGCCGCCAGCGGTCCGGCTCCCGAAGCTGGTCAACCTGAAGCTGATCGGCGGCCCGAGCACCTCGACGCAGGTGCGTTCCGACTTCCGCACCACGCGCCGGCTGGTCAGCCTGACCTGGACGCTGCTGGCCGAGGGGCCCGGCGCCGCGGAGATCCCGTCGATCGAGGTACCGCTGGGCGCGACGGTGCTGCGGACCGAGCCGCTGCGCTTCGAGGTCGCCCCGGCCGCCGCGGGGTCCGGCGCCGCTCCGGGCGCTCCGGGCGCGCCGGGCGAGGGTGCGGGCGATGGAGCGGACGTCGTGCTGCGCGCACGGCTCGGGACGGAGGAGGTCTGGGTCGGCGAGCCCGTGCCGTTGTCCGTCGAGCTGTACACGGGCGCCCGCGTGGCCAGCCCGGACTGGCGGGAGGTGCCGTCGTTTCCGAAGTTCTGGGTCGAGACGGACGAGGTCGACCCGGACGCCGAGAGCTACCGCGCCACGCTGGGCGGCCGCCGCTACGTGGTCTATCCGCTGGAACGCAAGCTGCTCGTGCCGCAGAGCCCCGGCGAGTACACCATCGACCCGTTCGTGCTGCAGCTCGAGGTCCGCGCCTCGGGGGCCCGCGACGACTTCTTCGACTTCTTCTCGTTCGGCCGCACGCGCACGATCATCCGCAAGACGGAGCCGCTAGGGCTCCGGGTCCGTCCGCTGCCGACGGCGAACGTCCCCGGGGGCTTCGGCGGGGCGGTGGGAACGTTCAGCATGAACGTCGAGCTCGACCGCCGCGAGGTCGCGGTGGACGAGGGGGTCGCGTTGCGGGTGACCATCGAGGGCAACGGTTTCCTCAAGCCGGTCAAGGCGCCGGAGCTCGCCGCGCCGCCGGACCTCCGGATCTTCCCGCCCAAGGCCACCGAGTCGCAGCGCGCGCGCGGCGGCAAGATGCTGTCGAAGAAGACCTGGGAGTGGGTGCTCGTCCCGCTGGCGGCCGGCGAGCTGACCCTGCCCGAGATCCGGTTCGCGTATTTCGACACCGCGGACGGGCGGTACCGCGTGGCGAGCAGCGACCCGTTGACGCTGGTGGTCAAGCGCGGGGCGGCGGGCGCCTCGGCCATCGCCGAGACGCGGGGCGACGTGCGTCTGGAGCGGCGCGACATCGCGTTCATCAAGACCCGCCGCGGACCGCTGGCCGAAGGCAGCCCGCGGATCCATCAGCAGGGCCTGTTCCGCTTCCTGCTCGTGCTGCCGCTGCTGCTGCTGCCGCTGGTGATCCTGGCCGGCCGGCGTCAGGCGCGGCTCCAGAGCAACCGCGGGCTGGCCCGTTCGCGCAAGGCCCGCGCCCGGGCGCGCAAGCGGCTCGCGGCGGCCCGCCGGCGTCTGTCGCAGGTCGACAGCGGGACGTTCCACGAGCAGGTGGCACGCACGCTGGTCGAGTACGCGGCCGACCGGTTCGACCGCCCCGCCGCCGGACTGACCTACGACAAGCTGGACGAGCTGCTGGCATCGCGGCAGGTCGACGCGGAGCTGGCACGGAGCTTCCGGAACTGTCTCGAGAATTGCGACTTCGCGCGTTTCGTCCCCGCCGCCGGCCAGGCCGAGCGCCGGCGCGAGACGCTCGACCAGGCCGCGGAGCTCGTGGAGCGGCTGGAGCGCGCGCTGTGAGCCGCCCGCCGGCGACCGCCGGGTTGCTCCTGCTGCTGGCGCTGCTCGTGGGAGCGCTCCCCGCCGCTGCCGAGACGCCGGAGGAGAGCTTCGATCGCGGGAACGCGGCCTACGAGGCGGGCCGCTTCCAGGAGGCCAGCGAGGCCTATCGCGACGCGTTGCGCTACGGTGTCCGCGACGCCCGCCTGGAGTACAACCTGGGCAACGCGGAGTTCAAGCTCGGGGAGCGGGGCCGGGCGATCCTGCACTACCAGCGGGCGCTGCGGCTCGATCCGACCAACGAGGACATCCGTAACAACCTCGCGCTGGCGCAGAGCACGATCGTGGACCGCGCCGATCCCCAGGAGCTGGCGGCGCCCGTGCGCTGGGTGCGCGAGCTGCAGAACCGGATCGGACCGGACCGCCAGGCGCTGGCCTGCCTGGTGCTGGTCTGGCTCGTCGCGGGAGTCGTGGCGTGGTGTAGCGCACGCCCGGGTGGCTGGAGCCCGGCCGCGGGCTGGCTGTTGGCCGCGCTGCTGCTGGCGCTTTCGACCGGCGCGATCTCCTGGCGCGTGACCTACCAGCGCCTGGAGGACAAGCAGCTGGCGGTCGTGCTGGAGTCCGCCGTCGAGGTGCTCGCGGGCCCGGACGAGAACAACGCCACGCTGTTCACGGTGCACGAGGGCCTGACCGTCGAGGTCCGCGCGGACCGCGGCGAGTGGTACCAGGTCAGCCTGCCCAACGGGCTGAGCGGCTGGCTGCGCCGCGACGCCGTGGGAGAGGTGTGATGCGCGAGCGGCCGCCGGCCGGTCACGGCCGGTCCGGGGTCTACCTGCACTTCCCGTTCTGCGCGATCCGTTGCAGCTACTGCGACTTCCCGACCGTGGCCGGGCACGACGACCGGATCGCCGATTACCTCCGCGCGCTGGAAACCGAGATCCGCACCGGCCAGCGTGGGCTGCCGCGCGAGGTGGACAGCATCTATCTCGGCGGGGGAACGCCGTCGCGGATGACGTCGGCCCAGCTCGGGCGGGTGCTGGGCGTCGTGCGGGAGCGCTTTCGAGTGCTCCCGGACTGCGAGATCACGCTCGAGGCGAACCCCGAGAGCCTCGGGGTGGCGCGCCTCGCCGGATACCGCGACGCCGGAGTCACGCGGCTGAGCATCGGCGTGCAGTCGCTCGACGACCGGGTGCTGGCCGGCGTCGGGCGTGCGCACGACGCGGCCAGGGCGGTGGAGAGCGTGCGGCTGGCGCGTGAGGCGGGGATCGCCGCGCTCAACCTCGACCTGATCGCGGGACTGCCCGGCGAGGACCTCTCGCGCTGGCGGGCGACGCTCGAGCGCGTCGTGGCGCTCGAGCCCGAGCACGTCTCGGTGTACCTGCTGGAGACCGACAAGGACACCCCGCTGGCCCGCGGCGTGCGACACGGGCGCGTCGCCGTCGTGGACGACGACGGGCTCGCCGAGGCCTACCGCGTGACCGTCGAGACGCTGGAGCGTCGCGGCCTGGCGCTGTACGAGATCTCCAACTTCGCGCGCCCCGGCCACGAGTCGCGGCACAACCTGAAGTACTGGAGCGACACCCCGTACGGCGGCTTCGGCCTGGGGGCCCACGCCTACGTGGGAGGCGCGCGGCGGGCGAACCGGCGCGACCTCGACGGGTACCTGGCGGACGTCGCGGCCGGGCGCGACCCCGGCGTCGAGACCGACGCCTGGAACCCGCGGCGGCGGCTGGAGGAAGCGATGGTGTTCGGACTGCGCCGGGTCGCGGGCATCGACCTCGTCGACCTGGGGCGGCGCTATGGCGCCGACCCCGCAGCGGATTACCGCGCCGCCTGGGACCGCGGGCTCGAGGCGGAGCTGATCGAGCGACGGGGCGGGCAGGTCCGGCTGACGCCCGCGGGACGGCTGCGCTCCAACGAGCTGTTCGTGGAGCTGCTGACGGCGTGACGGGGGCGCGGTTGCCTTCCGCCCGCGCGCTTCCTAGACTTGCCCGAGGCGCGCCACGCGCCGCTCGAGGTGACCATGATTCGCAAGATCGATCACATCGGGATCGCGGTCAAGAGCATCGACGAGCGCCTGCCGTTCTGGAGCCAGGCGCTGGGTCTGACGCTCGCCGGTCTGGAGAAGGTGGCCTCGGAGGGCGTCGAGGTGGCGATGCTGTCCGCGGGACCCAGCCGGATCGAGCTGCTCGAGCCGCTGGGGGACGACACCACCGTCGGCCGGTTCCTGGCCCGTCGCGGCGAGGGCATCCACCACCTGACGCTGGAGGTGGACGACCTGGACACCACGCTGGCGGAGCTCCGCGGGCGCGGGGTTCCGCTGATCGGCGACGCGCCGCGGGACGGGGCCGGCGGCAGCCGGGTGGCGTTCCTGCACCCGCGCGCCAGCGGGGGCGTGCTGGTGGAGCTGGTCGAGCGCCCCGATCGGCCCTCGGCGGAGATCGCTCCCGGCAAGGCGGTGCTGCTGTACCTGCGCGACCCGCAGGAGAAGCTGTGGGGCGTGCTGCGCAAGATGGACGGCGCCGGCGTGGTGCTGGAGGGCATCGACATCAGCTCGTTCGACGACTGGGTGGCGCAGATCGAGCGCGGCGAGGAGAGCGTGGTCGGACCGTCGGTGCTGTTCGTGCCGATGATCCGCCTGGAGAAGATCCTGCTCGACCGCTCCAGCGGCCACCTGCCGTCGCTGGCCGACCGCTTCAAGCGCCGCGCCGGGCGCAGCGTGCAGGCGGTGCTCGACCAGCCGTCCGGCGCCCCGTCCGACGGCGGGCAGTGAACCCGACCGCGGCTCAGGCGGCGTAGGGCACGACGCGGTCGCGGCCGGTGCGCTTGGCGCGGTACAGCGCCTCGTCGGCCCGTCGCAGCAGGTCGTTCAGGTCCCCGGTGTCGTGATCGGGGAATGCGGCGAGCCCGATGCTGACCGTCGTGCGGAGCTCCACGCGGTCGACGCGCACGGACATCCGCGCCACCGCGGCCCGCAGCCGCTCGGCGATCACGTGCGCGCCGGCGGTGTCGGTCTCGGGCAGCAGCAGGCAGAACTCGTCGCCGCCGAACCGGCAGGCCAGATCGGCCCCGCGCAGCACGCGCCGCACCACGTTGCCGAACGCCGCCAGGTAACGGTCCCCGGAGATGTGACCGTGACGGTCGTTGATCGTCTTGAAGCCGTCGAGATCGATCATCAACACCGCGAAGCTCCCGCCGTAGCGCCGCATCCGGCGGTACTCGTCGCGCACCCGGCGGAAGAAATAGTCGCGGTGGTACATCCCCGTCAGCGAATCGTGGGTCGCCTTGCGCTGGTGCCGGAGCCCGTCGACCGCGAGCGCCGCGAGCTGGGCCACCACCTGCAACGCCTGAAGCGACGCGTCGTTCCAGGCCGCCGCGCGCCGGCTCTGCACCGAGAGCACGCCGATCGCGCGATCCTGCACCATCAGCGGCACGACCAGCGCGGATTTCGCGTCCTCGGCGACGAGGTGGATCGGGACGGGGTTGCGGGGCGCGTCCAGGTCGTCGATGCGCAGCGGGCGGCGCGTCGCGAGCACCCTGGACGCCAGACCCTCGCCGAGCGACAGCGGTCGCAGCTGCGGGGCCTCGCCGCGGCGCCGGCGGAACACCGCCTGGAGCCGGGAGGTCGAGGGGTCGGTCAGCGCCAGCATGAAGAAGTCCTGATCGAACGTCGCCGCGCACTCCCGCTCGATGATCGAGAACACCGGGGCGGCGTCGCGGGAGCGGGCGATCTCGATCCCGAGCCGGCGCAACGAACCGACCGCGCGGTCGCGCAGCGCCAGCGCCGACTCGGCGCGGCGCAGGCCGCGGCGCGCGTCGCGACTCGCGCGGTGGTAGTGGACCGCCGCCAGCACCGCGGCGGACAGCACCGCGAAGGCGGGCCAGGAGCCCGCGGCGGCGAGCGGCAACAGCACCAGCGCCAGCGGGAGGGTCAGCAGATCGACCACGGGCGCCCGCCACACCAGGCCGCGCCGAGGGCCGTCGAGCAGCCCCGCGACCACGAGCGGGATCGCCTCGAGCAGCGCGAAGCAGGCCAGCACCCAGGGCAGCAGGGACGCCACGGACCCTTGCGGGGGCAAGGCGTCGGCGGCCCGAACCAGGAGCCCGGCCAGGGCGACGGCCAGCACCAGCGGCGCCACGCGCTTCGGGCCGGCGCTCCAGGGTCCCGCGATGCCGCCGCCGCGGCCTCCGGCCAGCGCCAGCAACGCCACCAGCAACGCACCGGGGAGGGGCAACAGCAGCAGGGCCGCGAGCAGGTACGCCAGCGCCAGCCGCGGCGACCCGTCGGCGCCGCGCCAGCGGGCGAGCCACGCCGCCGCCGCGGCGGGCAACCCGAGACCCAGGATCAGCGGGGCCGCGTGGGTCAGCTCGGTCCGTCCGAGCCAGGCCTCGGCGAGGCAGAAGCCGACGGCCATCACCGCCGCGACGCGGCCCAGCACGTCGGGACGGTCGGGGCGGTGCTCGACGCCGATCGTCGGAGGAGATTCCATCGAAGAGTCCTGTGCCAGTCGGGGTTGCAATCGAAAAAGTACGGGAGGGACCCGGCGCCGCAACAAACAGGATGCGTCCACGGGGCTTTCTTGACACCCCACGGAGCCGCCGGAATAATGGCGTTTTCCTCCGACGCTAAGGGAAGGGAAGGAGTTGCGGTCTGCCATGAGCACGCGAGACTCCACGTCGCGTCGACGCGCCCGGGACCGGTTCGCGGGAGCGCTCGCGACGTTCGTGCTGGGCATCCTCGTCGCCTCCGCCGAGCCGTTGCCGGAGCTGCCGCCGCGGCACCCCGAGACGACGCCGGCCCAGGACCTGTTCCGCGACTGGCCGCCCCGGGAGCTGCTCGAACGGTCGTACTGGCTGCCGTGGACGCCGCAGACGCTGCAGCGCGCCACGCTGTTCGACCGGCCCGTCCTGCTCGTGATGGCCTCGCCCTGGAGCCGCCGCTCGCAGGAGCTGATGACGGCGACGCTGGCCGACACCGTCGTCCTCCAGGCGTTGAACGACTCGTACGTCACCGTGCTGGTCAACCCGGACCGCCGGCCCGACCTGCGCGAGCGCTACCAGACCGGAACGTGGCCGGTGGTCGCGTTCCTGCTGCCCAACGGGCAGCCGCTGCTGAGCCAGGTCAACGAGCAGGGCGTGGCGCAGCCGATCACGACCAGCCTCGTCGAGCCCGACCGGATGCTGTTCCTGGTCAACGAGGGTGACTTCTACTACCGGAAATGGCGCGCCGAGCTCTTCGCGCTGGGCCAGATCTGGACCCAGCGCGAAGCGCGCGAGGAGGAGTTCGAGGGCGGCGAGCTTTCCGCCGCGAGCTCGGACGCGCTGTCGCAATGGCTGCTCGGCAACGCCGACCGGCAGGGCGGCGGTTTCGGCCTCGCCCCGAAGTTCGTCGTTCCGGCGCTCTACGAGTACGCGGCGCTGCGCCGGGCGCGCCAGGTCCCGGCGCTGGCGCTGCACGCGCGGTTCACTCTCGAGCGCTGGCTCGACTCTCCGTTGTACGACCGCCGGGGCGGCGGGGTGCACCGGCTCGCCGCGGCTCCGAGCTGGCAACAGCTGCAATACGAGAAGATGCTCGAGACGAACGTGCTGCTGATGCGTGAGCTGCTGTTCGCGCTGGGCGACGGTCCGTCCGAGGCGCTGCAGCAGGGTTTGGCCGGCACCGCGCGCTTCCTGGTCGAGGTGCTCGGGCGGCCCGGCGGCGGTTTCCGGCTCGGGCAGTGGGCCGATCCCGCGTCCGCGGACGGCGGCGGCTACTGGCGCGGCGAGACCGAGCAGGCGCCGACCGTGGATCCCCTGGTGCTGTCCGGACCGAACGCCCTGGCCGGCTCGACGTTGATCCGCGCCGGAGAGCTGCTGGGAGATCCGGCGCTGGTCGACTCGGGGCGCGCCGCGCTGCGGCTGGTGCTCGAGCGGGCCTGGGTCCGCGGCCGCGGCTTCGATCACGTGATCGAGCCCGAGCCCGAAGCGTTGCGCTTTTTGACCACGCAGGCCGAGGTCGCGTTCGGCATGCTGGACGCCTACCAGGCGACGGGCGAGGGGCGCTATCTCGAGGCCGCCCGCGATGCCGTCGACTTCTCGCTGCACAACCTGCTCGACGCGGAGCCGGGGTTGTTCCGCGACACGCTGCCGCCTCAGGTGCCGCTGGGCCTGGAGGTCAACCCCCGGCATCCGGTCCGCTCGAACGTGCGCCTGGCGCGGACGATGCTGCGCCTGGGCCATCTCGGCGCGGGCGAGACGTACCGCGAGCAGGCGCTGACGGCGCTCCGGGCGCTGGCGGGCGACCTGACGGCGTACCGCGTGCTGGGAGCCGAGGTCGGCGTGGCCGTCGAGGAAGCGATCCAGGCTCCGCTGTCGATCGTGATTCGCGGGGCGCCCGACGACGCGGGCGCGCGGGCGCTGCGCCGCCAAGCGCTCGCGACCCCGTGGCCGTGGACCGTGATCGGCACGGCGCCGGGCCAGGGCCCCGCGACGGCGGTGCTGTCGCGCAACGGCCGGCAGGAGACGGTGCGCGAGCCGGCCGGCATGGCCGCCGCGGTCGAGCGGCTGACCGGCGCCGCGCCGGGCGGACCGCGCTGATGGGCTCGTTGCCCGAGGTCCGAATCGGGATCCTGGGCGGGAGCGGTCTCTACTCGCTGGCGGGGCTGGACGAGGCGCGCGAGGTCGAGCTCGACACCCCGTTCGGCCCGCCCTCGGACGCGCTGGTGGTGGGCCGGCTGGAGGGCCGCGCCGTGGCGTTTTTGGCCCGGCACGGCCGGCAGCACCGCTTGCTGCCGTCCGAGATCGATTACCGGGCCAACGTGTTCGCGCTCAAACGGCTCGGCGCGCAACGGATCCTGTCCGTCTCGGCGGTCGGCTCGATGCGCGAGGACGTCCATCCGCGCGACGTGGTGCTCGTCGACCAGTTCATCGACCGCACCCGGCAGCGGCCGTCGACCTTCTTCGGGGACGGTCTGGCGGCGCACGTGTCGATGGCCCAGCCGATCTGCGAGCAGACGCGGCGCGTGCTGCACGCGGCGGCGATCGCGGCGGGGGCCCGCGTGCACGACGGCGGCACTTATCTCTGCATCGAGGGCCCGCAGTTCTCGACGCGGGCCGAGTCGCGCCTGTACCGCAGCTGGGGCGTCGACGTGATCGGGATGACCAACGTGCAGGAGGCCAAGCTGGCCCGCGAGGCGGAGATCGGCTACGCGACGCTGGCGCTGGTCACCGACTACGACTGCTGGCACGAGTCGGAGGACGACGTGTCGGTCGGGGCGCTGCTGGACAACCTGCGCGCCAACACCGAGCTGGCCGCGCGCGTGCTCCGCGAGGCGGTGCGCCGGATGCCCGACTCGCTGTCCGGAAGCGTGGCCGAGAACGCGCTCGCGCACGCCCTGATCACCCCCCCTGAGGCCGTACCGGCTCGAACGCGCGAGCGGCTGCGACCGATCGTCGGCCGCTACCTGGATCGCGAATAGCGCCGTCTTGACCGGTTTCGGGGCGGTTTCTATACTGCCAGCCCGGAATCCTCCCCGTAGGTCGCCGAGGTCCGGGAGCGGGGTCGGCCCCCCGGAGGTTTGGTGAAACGCAGCGAAGAGACGACGCTCGGCGGCGACGCCCCGGGTGGCGTTCCGGACGCCTCGGGTATGACGATGGCGCTGATCGTCTCGCGGTTCAACGACCGCGTGACGGAGCGGCTGCTGACCGGCGCCCGGGCCTGCCTGGAACGGCACGGGGCGACCCCGGCCGACCAGCGGGTGGTGCGGGTGCCCGGGGCCTGGGAGCTGCAGCTCGCGGCGCACCGGCTGGCCACCGGCGGCGGGCTCGACGGGATCATCGCCCTGGGCGCGCTGATCCGCGGCGAGACGGTGCACTTCGACGTGCTCGCGCACCAGGTGGCACGGGGTCTCGGCCGGGTCGGTCTCGACACGGGGATCCCGGTGGCGTTCGGCGTGCTGACGACGGACACGCTGGAGCAGGCGCTGGCCCGGGCGACCGAGGGCCCGCAGAACAAGGGCTGGGAGGCGGCGCTGGCCGCGATCGAGATGGTGCAGTTCTGCCGGCGCCCGGGCTAGCCGGGACCGAACGGGAGGGCAGACTTGGGCCAACGCAGGCGCGCCCGGGAGTACGCGCTCCAGATGCTGTTCCAGATCGACCTCAGCGGAGGCGCGGCGGAAGAGGTGTTCCCGGAGTTCTGGTCGACGTGCGAGGCGTCGGAGGAGCAGCGGCGGTTCGCCGAGGGGCTGGTGCTCGGCGTGATCCGGGAGCGCGAGCGCCTCGACGCGCGGATCGCGCGGGCGGCCGAGCACTGGCGGCTGGAGCGGATGGCGGTCGTCGACCGCAACGTGCTGCGGTTGGCGACCTACGAGATGCTGAGCCACCCGGAGACGCCCCCGGCGGTGGCGATCGACGAGGCGATCGAGGTCGGCCGGAAGTACGGCGGCGAGGGATCGGACAGCTTCATCAACGGAATCCTCGACGCGGTGCGCAGCGGCATCGAGCGCGGCGACCCGGAGCACTGAGCGGAGCAGGCCGATGAGCGGATACGAACCGAAACGCATCGAGCCCAAGTGGCAGCAGCGCTGGCGCGAAGCCGACCTGTTCCGGGTGCAGCACGCCGACGCCGGGCGCGACCGCTTCTACTGTCTCGAGATGCTGCCGTATCCCAGCGGCCGGCTGCACATGGGCCACGTGCGCAACTACTCGATCGGCGATGCGGTGGCCCGCTTCCGCCGCATGCTCGGCCAGCAGGTGCTGCACGTGATCGGCTTCGACGCCTTCGGGCTGCCCGCCGAGAACGCGGCGATCCGCGAGGGCGAGGACCCGGCGCGCTGGACCCGCGCGAACTGCGACGCGATGCGGGCCCAGATGCAGCGGCTGGGCTGGGGCTACGACTGGAGCCGCGAGATCGCCACCTGCGATCCGGAGTTCTACCGCTGGAACCAGTGGTTCTTCCTGCGCATGCTGGATCGCGGCCTGGCCTACCGCGCCACGCGGCCGTTGAACTGGTGCGAGTCCTGCGCGACCGTGCTGGCCAACGAGCAGGCCAGTGGAGGCCGTTGCTGGCGTTGCGACAACCCCGTCGTCAAGCGCGAGTTCCCGCAGTGGTTCCTCAAGATCACCGACTACGCCCAGGAGCTGCTGGACGAGCTGGACCGTCTCGACGAGTGGCCGGAGCGCGTGCGCACGATGCAACGCAACTGGATCGGCCGCAGCGAGGGGATGCGCGCGGAGTTCCCGGTCGAGGGGTCCCCCGAGCCGATCGAGATCTTCACCACCCGGGTCGACACGATCTACGGCGCGACCTACGTCGCGCTGGCCGTCGAGCACCCGCGGATCGAGGAGCTGCTCCACGGCCGCCCGGAGCGGGACGCGGTGCTGGGCTTCGTCCGCGAGCAGCTGGCGCGGAGCCTCGAGGATCGCTTCGCCGAGGGCGCCGACAAGCTCGGGGTGTTCACCGGGCGTTACGCGGTGCAGCCCTATTCCGGGGAGAAGATCCCGATCTGGGTCGCCAACTTCGTGCTGATGGACGTCGGCACCGGCGCGATCATGAGCGTTCCCGCGCACGACGAGCGGGACCACGCCTTCGCCACCAAGTACGGCCTGCCGATCCGGCCCGTGATCCGTCCGGCCGACGGCGACGCGTTTCCGGCGGGCGGCGGCTCGCCGGCGTTCACCGACGACGGCGTGCTCCACGACAGCGGCCCCTACGACGGCCTGGCCAGCGACGAGGCGCGACGCCGTATGACCGCCGACGCCGCGGCGCGCGGGTTCGGCAGCGGCACGGTGAACTACCGCATCAAGGACTGGGGCATCTCGCGCCAGCGCTTCTGGGGCACGCCGATCCCGATCATCCACTGCGCAGCCTGCGGCCCGGTGGGGGTTCCCGACGAGGAGCTGCCGGTGCTGTTGCCGGAGCAGGTTCCGCTGACGGGGGAGGGCGGGTCCCCGCTGGCCCGTGTGCCCGGGTTCGTCGAGGCGCCGTGTCCCCGTTGCGGCGGGCCCGGACGGCGCGAGACGGACACCATGGACACCTTCGTCGACTCGTCGTGGTACTACCACCGCTACGTCGACCCGCACAACGCCGAGGCGCCGTTCGACGCCGAGCGGGTCGCGCCGTGGTTGCCGGTCGACCTCTACATCGGCGGCATCGAGCACGCCACGATGCACCTGATCTACACCCGGTTCTGGAACAAGATGATGCGCGAGCTGGGACTGGTCGGCGTCGGCGAGCCGGTGACGCGGCTGTTCACCCAGGGGATGGTGGTCAAGGACGGCGCGAAGATGTCCAAGTCCAAGGGCAACGTCGTCGATCCCGACGAGATGATCGAGCGCTACGGCGCCGACACGACGCGCCTGTTCTCGCTGTTCGCGGCGCCGCCGGAACGCGATCTGGAATGGACCGAGCAGGGCGTCGAGGGCTGCTGGCGCTTCCTGTCGCGGACCTGGCGCATCTTCGACAAGGGCCGGCAGAGGATCGACGGCGCGCCGGCCGAGGCGCCGTTCGAGGCGGGGCAGGGGGCGGCGCTGGAGCTGCGCCGCAAGACCCACCACACCATCGAGCGCGTCACCGACGACCTCGGTCCGCGGATGCACTTCAACACCGGGGTCTCGGCGATCATGGAGCTGGTCAACACGATCGCCCCGCTCGTCGACGAGGAGCGGCCCGACCCGGGCCTGCGCTTCGCATTGCGCGAGGCGTTCGAGACCCTGGCCCGCCTGATCGCTCCCTTCGCCCCGCACTTCGGCGAGGAGCTGTGGGAAGCGCTGGGGCACGACCCCTTCGTGGCCGACGCCGCGTGGCCGGTCGCGGACCCGGCGCTGCTGACGCGCGACGAGGTGACGGTGGTCGTGCAGGTCAACGGCAAGCTGCGCGCGCGGCTCACCCTGGCCGCGGGGACCAGCGAGCAGGACGCCCTGGTCGCGGCGCGCGAGGACGAGCGCGTCACCGCGCACCTGGACGGCAAGCGCTTGCGGCGGGTGATCTGGGTGCCGGACCGCCTGCTCAACCTGGTGGTGGGATGAGACGCCCGGCGGCCGCGGCCATCACGGGACTGCTGCTGGCGGCGGCGGGTTGCGGCTACGGCCTGCAGGGCCGGGTCTCGTTCCTTCCCCCGCACGTCCGGGTGATCGCGCTGGCTCCGTTCGAGAACCGCACCGCGCGCCCGGAGATCGAGCAGCGGGTGACCGAGCAGGTCGCCCGCGAGCTGGCCAAGCGCGGCGGCTACCGCGTCGTCAACGACACCGCCGGCGCGCATGCCTTGCTCGAGGGCGCGATCCTCGACTTTCGCACCAGCCCCGTGCAGTTCACCCAGGAGGGCCGCGCGACCCAGGTCGAGGCCGTGGTGTCGATCCAGGCCACGCTGATCGACCTGGCCAACGACCAGGTGCTGTGGAGCCAGTCCGGGCTGCTGTTCCGCGAGCAGTACCGGGTTCCCGAGGGCGGGGAGTTCTTCGACCAGGAGACGCTGGCGCTGGACGAGATCGCGCGGGGCGCCGCCGGGGCGCTGGTGACCTCGATCGTGGAAGGGTTCTGATGGCGGCCAAGCCGAAACGCGGTGCGGCCGGACACGTGACGCTGCGCAAGCTGCGCGACGCGCTGGCCAAGGGCGACTGGCGGGCCGGGCTGACGGTGCTGACCGGCGACGACCTGTACCACCTCGACCGCGCCCAGCGCGCCCTGCTCGAGGCGCTGGTCCCCGCGGAGTCCTCGGAGCTGGCGCTGACGGTCTACGGCCAGGAGACGGTCGAGATCGCGCGGGTCGTCGCGGCGGCGCGGTCGCGGCCGATGTTCGCGCCGTGCCGGGTGGTGCTGGTGCGGGACGTCGGCGCGCTGGACGGCGAGCCCGGGCCGCTGGAGGGTTACGCCTCCGATCCGCCCGGCGCGAGCTACCTGATCGTGCGCGCGACGGAGCTGGACCAGCGGCGCAAGCTGCACAAGGCGCTGGTGCGGTCGGGGACGGTGCTCGATTTCACGCTGGCCGGGGCGCGGCCGTCCGACCTGCTGGCGGTGGTGCGGGCGATGGGCCAGGAACGGAAGCTCGATCTCGACCGGGCCGTGGTGGGATTCCTGTACGAGATCGCGGCGGGCGACCTGCAGCGCGTGGCGGCCGAGCTGGACAAGCTGCGGGCCTGGATCGGCGACGTGGGAACCCACGAGGTGACCCTGGCCGAGGCGCGTGAGGTGGCCTGCGGCTCGGCGGCCACCTCCGGCTTCGAGGTCGCCGACGCGGTGGCGGTCCGCGACGCCGCGCTGGCGCTGAGCGAGGCCCGCCGGCTGCTCGACGCCGGGCAGAACGCGATCGGGATCGTGGGCGGGCTGGCTTGGCGCGCCCGGCTGATGCTGCAGGCCAAGGCGATGCAGGAGCGCGGAGCCGACCGGCGGCAGGTGACCCGGGAGCTCCACCTCTGGCCGGTCGTGGCAAACTCGCTGTTCCGCGGCCTGCCCCGGTACCGGCTCGACGAGCTGCGGCGCTTCCCGGCCCTGCTGGCCGAGGCCGACCGCACGCTCAAGAGCCGCTCCATCGACCCGCGGGCCGTGCTGGAGTCGCTGGTCGCGCGGTTGACCGCCGAGCACCCGGCCGAGGGGGCGGGGGCCGTATGAGCGCGGGACACGAGACGCTGCTGATCCTCGACTACGGCTCGCAGTACACGCAGCTGATCGCCCGGCGCGTGCGCGAGCTGGGCGTGTACAGCGAGATCCTGCCCTGCGGGATCGGCGCGGCCGCGCTGGCCGAGCGGCGCCCGAAGGCGTTGATCCTGTCCGGCGGGCCCGACTCCGTCTACCGCGACGGAGCCCCCCGGCTCGATCGCGCGGTCTACGAGCTCGGGGTGCCGATCCTCGGCATCTGCTACGGCATGCAGCTGATGATGCGCGACCTCGGGGGACGGGTCGAGCCAGCGGGCCAGCGCGAGTACGGTCCGGCGGTGATCGAGGTGCAGGACGGGCAGGCGACCCTGTTCCGCGGGCTCGACCGGCGCCAGCACGTCTGGGCCAGCCACGGCGACCGCGTGCTCGAGGCGGCGCCCGGGTTTCGGGTCAGCGCCGCCAGCGCCAGCGCCCCGTACTCGGCGGTCGAGGATCCCGCGCGAGGCCTGTACGGCGTGCAGTTCCACCCGGAGGTCGTGCACACCCGCCAGGGCCGCGAGATCCTGCGGAACTTCCTGTTCGAGGGCTGCGGGTTCTCCGGCGACTGGAGCATGCAGTCGTTCGTCGAGGAGGCGGTGCGCGAGGTGCGGGAGCAGGTCGGCGACGGCGGCGTGGTCTGCGGGCTGTCGGGAGGGGTCGACTCCTCCGTGATGGCGCTGCTGCTGCACCGGGCGCTCGGCGACCGGCTCGTCTGCATCTTCATCGACAACGGCGTGCTCCGGAAGGGCGAGGCGGAACAGGTGCTGGGCGATTTCCGGGATCGCTACCACCTGGAGGTCCGTCATGCGGATGCCGCCGCGCGCTTCTTGGAGCGCCTCCGGGACGTCGAGGATCCCGAGCGCAAGCGCAAGATCATCGGCGAGACCTTCATCGAGGTGTTCGAGGAGCAGGCCGAGTCGATCGGCGACGTGGGCTTCCTGGCCCAGGGCACGATCTATCCGGACCGCATCGAGTCGGCGTCGGTCAAGGGGCCGTCCGCGACGATCAAGACGCACCACAACGTCGGCGGCCTGCCGGAGCGGATGCATCTCGAGCTGGTCGAGCCGCTCCGAGACCTGTTCAAGGACGAGGTGCGGCGGCTGGGGGAGATCCTGGGCCTCGACCCGGCGTTCGTGGGACGACATCCCTTTCCCGGTCCCGGGCTTGCGGTGCGGATCATCGGCCCGGTGACCGCCGAGCGGGTGGCGATGCTGCAGGAGGCGGACGAGATCTTCATCGGCGAGCTGCGCGGGGCCGGCCTGTACGACCGCACGGCCCAGGCGTTCGCCGTGCTGCTGCCCGTGAAGACGGTCGGCGTGATGGGTGACAGCCGGACCTACGAGCACGTCGTCGCGCTGCGCGCCGTGGAGACCGTCGATTTCATGACCGCCGACTGGGCCCGGCTGCCCTCCGAGTTCCTGGCGCGGGTGTCGAGTCGCATCGTCAACGAGGTGCGCGGCGTCAACCGCGTCGTCTACGACGTGACGAGCAAGCCCCCGGGTACCATCGAGTGGGAGTGAGCGTGGCGCGGGAAGCGTGGTACCTGCGCGTGCCGCGAGGGCTCGCGCTGGCGCTGTCTTCGGCGGTGCTGCTCGGCTTCATCGCGTTCTGGCCCGGGCTCGGCCTGCTCGCGTACGTCGGCCTCGTTCCCTGGACGATTCTCTACACCGACGACCGCCGCCCGGGAACCTCGCTGCTGTACTTCGTGATCGGATCGATGGTCTACTGGATGATGCTGTACCACCCCAGCGGCCGTTACGGCTGGTACGTCCTGCTGATGCTGTCGGTGGTGATGGGACTCGGGGGTCTGATGTGGGCGTTCGCCCCCTTGGTGCGGATGCTCCACGGCGTGTTCCGCTGGCCGCGCGCGCTCAGCGTTCCCGTGGCCTGGGTCGCGACGGAGTGGCTCCGTTCGGCGCTTTCGCTGGCGCACTTCGAGTACCAGGCGCTGGGCTACAGCCAGGCTCCCCTGACACCCGTGATCCAGATCGCGGACGTCACCGGTGTCTACGGGGTGTCGTTCCTCGTGGCGGCGGTCAACGGCATGTTGGCGGACTTGTGGTTCGCGTGGCGCGACGCCGACTGGAGCCTGCGCGCGGCGCTGCGCCGATCGGGACTGCGCTGGACGGCGGCGGCGGTGCTGTCGGTGTGGGTGCTCACCGTGGCGTACGGGGCGCTTCGGATGGCCACGATCCGTCATGAACCCGGGCCGCGTGTCACGGTGGTGCAGCCGAGCATCCGGCACACGATCCGCAACGTCGTCGGCGTCCATCTGGCGCAGGTCCTGCTGACGGAGCGCCGGGTCGCCGACGGGGAGACGGACCTGATCGTCTGGCCGGAGAACGCGATCCTGGACGACCTGCTGCGTCCCGACGCGTATCTCGACGACCTGGGATGGCTCGCAGCGCGAAAGCAGGCCTGGCTGCTGCTTGGGGCGGCCGGCCGTGCCGAAGACCCGGCCAAGACCACCAACGGCGTGTTCCTGATCGACGATCGGGGCCGCATCGCGGGACGGTACGACAAGCAGTTGCTGGTGCCGTTTTCGGAGTACGTTCCCGGCGACGCTCTGTTGCAGCGCGCGCGCCCCGGGCTGTGGGTGGGCTACCGCTGGCTGATCCGGCGGTCCTGGGGCTTCCTACCGGTCGGGACCGCCGGCGACGAGATGGTCGCCTTCGAGCTGCCGTGGCAGGGCCGCCCGCTGCGCTTCGCCGCGGTCACCTGCTCCGAGAACATCTACCCGCCGATCCCCGCCCAGGCGATCCGCGCGGGCGCGCGCTTCATGGCCCACCTGACCAGCGAGGGCGAGGCCGGCGGTTCCGTATACCAGCAGATGCTGCACGTCTGCCTGCTGCGAGCGGTGGAGAACCGCGTGTCCTACGTGCGCGCGGGCAACACCGGGATCTCGTGCTTCATCGACGCCACCGGGCGGGTCCGCTCCGTGTTGCAGGGAAAGCGCGGCGGCGTGGTCGGAAGCGTGGGCACCCTGACCGACCGGGTGCCGCTGCGGGTCGGCGCCGGTGCGCTGTATCCGTACACCTGGGACGCGTTCGCCAAGCTGTGCCTGGCCACGGCGCTGGCCGCCTGGGGCGTCGCCGGCTACCGGAGGCTGCGCCGCGGGCGCCGCAGCGGACCCGCCTGATGCGGCCGAGGACCGTCGACGCTGCGCAGTTCCAGCGCGCCGTCGTGGCGGGCTGCCTGCGCGTGATCCGGCACCAGCGCGAGCTGAACGAGATCAACGTGTTCCCGGTGCCCGACGGCGACACGGGCACCAACCTGGCGTCGACCCTGCGCCAGGTCGCCGACGCGGTGCTGCGCGAGGATCGCGCGGCGGCGGGCGAGGTCGCCCGGGTGGTGGCCGAGGCCGCGCTGCTGGGCGCGCGGGGCAACTCCGGCTCGATCCTGGCCCAGTTCCTGGTTGGCCTGGCCGAGGGACTCGGCGCCGCGCGCGCGATCGACGCCGCCACGCTGGCGCGCGCGGCGGGGCGCGGCCGCGAGCTGGCCTGGGAAGCCGTCGCCGAGCCGCAGGAGGGAACGATCCTCAGCGTGATCACGGCGTGGCAGGCAGCCGTCGACGCGGCCGCCGCGTCGACGGACGTGGTCGAGGTGCTGCGCGGCGGCCTGTCCGCGGCCCGCGAGGCGCTCGCGCGCACCACCGGGCAGCTCGAGGCGCTGCGCCGGGCCGGCGTCGTCGATGCCGGCGCGCGCGGCTTCGTGCAGTGGATGGAGGGGTTT
>JBFKMV010000068.1:0-21666 GCA_041629655.1 Candidatus Polarisedimenticolaceae bacterium | reverse complement strand
CGCTGGAGGAACAGGCCGTACTCGTTGAGCGCCTCCGCGTTGTCCTCCAGGGGGTGCGGCTGCCACTGGCGCGCGACCGCGTCCTCGCCGGTGGTGTCCAGATCGACCGGCAGGCGGTCTTCGCCCTCGTCGACCGCGGCCTCCTCGACGGGGTCTTCGGGCCGAGGCTCCCCGGCACGCAGGGGCCCGGGAGTGCTCCGTTCTTCGCGCGGCGCGGCCGCCGGGCGCTCGGCCGGGCCGCCCTGCCGCCGCTCGTGCTCGATCAGCCAGTGGGTGAGATGCCGCCGGAGACGGTCCTCCAGATCGGGGATGGATGCGTAGGATTCGGCGCGGACCTCGCCCTCGGCCGCGAGATGCTCGCGGAAGTCGAGCACCTCCCGCAGCAGCTCACCCGGGTCGTCCCGCTGGCGCTCGGGGACCTGCTTGAAGAAGGCCACGATCCGGGTCATCGGCCGCCGCGCGTCGCGGAGGTAGGCCAGCGCCCGCTCGAACTCGCGCTCGGCGCCCGGCGGCCAGCGGTCCGAGAGCACCAGCAGCAGGTAGTCGACCCGGCGCAGCTCCTCCCCCAGCAGCTTCTGCCGCGGGAGCACCGAGCTGTCCCAGCTCAACGGCAGGAACAGCACGTCGCGCGGGATCGCCTGCTGCTCGTTGAACGCGTGCACGGTCTCGGCGATGGCGCGCCGCTCCTCCTCGAGCCCCTCGGTCAGCTCGATCAGGACCTGGTAGGCGGTGACGCGGGCCGGCATCGACGTACTGTCCCACCTCGGGCCGAAAACACGGCCTTCTTTCAATACACGCATCTTACGCGTGAGCGGATTCGTCCCCCTGGTGAAGCTACCGCCTCCAACTGGGCCCTGCCATCCGGAATCGGGTGCTGTAGGTTTTCATGGTATTTTGTCGCGCGTCTTTTTTGGGGGGCCGTTCATGCGTTCGCGATTCCTGATTTCCCCGTGCGTGCTGCTGGTGTGCGCGACGCTCGCGCCGGCCGCGGATCTCCCGCGGCCGCGGCTGGTCCTGGAGACGACCGGCGAGCTGACGTCGGTCTGGGTCGACAGCATCGCCGCCGACGGCGCGACGGCCCGGACCCTGCTGCGGGTCACGCCCGCCGGTGTCGCTCCCGGCGTCACCGGCCGCGACCCGGCGGGGCGGGCCGCCTTCGCGACGTGGACCGAGGACAGCCTGGATCGGTGGTTCGCGTACAGCCGCGACGCCGGGCGAACGTGGTCCGAGGCCCGGCCGCTGCGTGACGAGCTGCGGCTTCGCGACGGCGCCACGCCGCCGGGCGTGACGCTGCCCCCGGTTGCCGAGGGCTTCGAGCTTCCCGGCACCGGACGCCTGTTCCTGGTGCAGTTCCACACGATCGGCCTGCCCGAGTGGCGGGCCGCACTGGAGGCGAGCGGCGCCGAGCCGCTGGCGTTCTTCCCGCACAACGCCTGGATCGTCCGCATGCCGCCGGGGTTCGCCGCTTCCGTCGCGGCGCTGGAGTTCGTGCAACGGGTCGAGGCCTTTCATCCCTGGTACCGCCTGGAGCCGGAGCTGCGTGACTGGATCCGGGACGGGGGCGACGACGCCGAGCAACGGCGCGTACGGGTGATGGCGTTCGAGTGGGGCCCGGGGGGCAAGGCCCGGATCGCGGACGCCGCGGAGGCGCTGGGGGCGCGGATCGCGGCGTACTGGCCGAGCGGCCACGTGCTCGAGCTGCTGACCGGCCGCGAACAGCTCCGCCGGCTGGCGGCGCACGACGAGGTGGCGTGGATCGACCGCTGGTCGCCGCCCGAGACCGACATGAACCTGGTGCGCCAGGACTCGGGCGCCGACGCCGTCGAGAGCGGCTTCGGCTACTGCGGCGACGGGGTGCGCGGCGAGGTGCTGGACTCCGGCATCCAGGAGCTGCACCAGGACTTCGACGGGATCATGCTCCACGGCCCGCACGACACCGAGAGCCACGGCACGAGCACCTACGGCATCGTGTTCGGCAACGGAGACCGGGACGGGGACGGCGACGCCACGGCGACCGGCCACATGCCCTGCCCCGGGGCGCAGGGCATCTTCGCCGACTACGAGACGCTGGGCGACCGGTTCGCCCACACCGAGGAGCTCAAGCAGTCGCCCTACTTCGCGTCGTTCCAGACCAACTCGTGGGGCAACGCCCGCACGACCCAGTACAACAGCGCGTCCAGCGAGATGGACGACATCATCTGGCGGCTCGACATCGCGATCTTGCAGTCGCAGTCCAACTCCGGCAACCAGAGCAGCCGCCCGCAGGCCTGGGCCAAGAACATCATCAGCGTCGGCGGCGTCCGGCACTACAACACCCTCGACACGGCCGACGACGCCTGGGCCAACGGCGCATCGGTGGGTCCCGCCGCCGACGGGCGGATCAAGCCCGACCTCCACTACTGGTACGACAGCATCCGCACCACCACCACCGGCGGCGGCTACACCAGCGGCTTCGGAGGCACCTCGGCGGCGACGCCCGAGGCGGCGGGCGTGGTCGGACTGATGGTCCAGCTGTGGGCCGACAACCTCTGGGGCACCGACCCCCAGGGTGCCAGCGTGTTCGAAAAGCAGCCCCACGCTTCCACGATCAAGGCGCTGGCGATCAACAACGCCCGGCAGTATCCGTTCCTCGGCACGACCCACGACCTGACCCGCACGCACCAGGGCTGGGGGCGGCCCAACGTGGAGCTGGCGCAGCAGCGCGCCGCGAACAGCTTCGTCGTCGACGAGCAGCAGCCGCTGACGCTGGGGCAACAGGCGAGCTACGACATCATCGTCCCGGCGGGCGAGTCCGAGCTCAAGGTCACGATGGTCTATCCCGACCCGCCCGGCACGACCTCCTCCACGCTGCACCGGATCAACGACCTCAACCTGAAGGTGATCTCGCCCTCGGGTCCCGTGTTTCACGGCAACAACGGGCTCGACGCGGGCAACTACTCCACGGCCGGCGGCAGCCCCAACAGCGTGGACACGGTCGAGAACGTGTTCATCGAGAACCCCGAGGCGGGCACCTGGACCGTCGAGGTCGAGGCGTTCGAGATCAACCAGGATGCCCACACCGCGACCCCGGTGGACGACGCGGTGTTCGCGCTGGTCGTCACGGGCGGCAAGATCGCCGGCGTCTGCGGCAACGGAGTCCTGGAGTTCGGCGAGGACTGCGACGGCGCGGACATCGGCGGGGTGACCTGCCAGCAACGCGGCTGCACCGGGGGCGGAACGCTGGGCTGCAGCGTGGACTGCGTGTACGACACCAGCCAGTGCTTCGATTGCCCGGTGTGCGGTGACGGTGCCTGCGACATCGGCGAGGACTGCCAGCGCTGCGGCGCCGACTGCGTATCGCAGAGCGCGCAGGTCTGCGGCAACGGCTTGTGCGAGACCGCCGACGGCGAGGACTGCGTGAGCTGTCCGGACGACTGTAACGGGATCCAGAGCGGCAAGCCCGCCAACCGGTTCTGCTGCGGGGACGGCGACGGAGAGAATCCGGTGGACTGCAGCGACGATCGCTGCAACAGCGGCGGCAACCTCTGCACCACCGCGCCGTCGCTCGACTACTGCTGCGGCGATGCGGTGTGCGAAAGCGACGAGACCATCGCCAACTGCGCGCTGGACTGCGCGCCGCCGACCCCCGGCGAGGCGGGCGGCGTGGTGACCGGCGACCTGCGGGTGACGGGGTACGACCCCGGGACCGGGATGCTCTCGATCACCTACGGGCCGGCCTGCTCGGCCGACGACGCCGCGATCGAGTACGCCGAGCTGACCCGGGCCAACCTGGAGAGCTACGCCTGGAGCGGCCAGCAGTGCGGCCTCGGCAACACCGGCAGCTACGAGTGGGACGTCTCGACGGCTCCGGCCTCGCTGTTCTTCGTCGTGGTCGGCCAGACGGCGGACGCCGAGGGCTCCTACGGCACCGACAGCAGCGGATCGGAGCGGGACGAGGACGCCGGCGGCGCCGTCTGCCCGCGGCCGCAGACGCTGACCGATCCCTGCGACGCCCCGTAGGCGTCGACCTCCGGGTTGGGGTAGGATTCGGGCAGTCCTGCCAGCGAGGCAAAACCAAGGAGGTGCAGATGCGCAAGGTCAAGCTGCTCTGCTTGTTCGCGATCGTGGCGGTGGCCGTGGCCGGCTGGGCCGTGGTGGCGTCCGACGGCCCTGCCGGTGACGAGAAGGCGGCCGCGGCGCCCTCCGGCGACTCGGACGCCGCGATCGTCGAGAAGTTCCTGGCTCCCGTGACGCCGGCCGGAAAGGGCGGCGGTCCCAAGGGTGGCGGCTGCTGCGATCCCGCCCTCGAGCCGGGCACGAACGGGAACCCCTTCTGCTTCGAGGGCCACACCTGTTGCTCCGACGGGCAGTGGCGCTGCAACAACCCCGACGCCACGCCGAGCTGCGCTGCCGGCGAGGTGTGCGCCCCGGGATGCGGCAGCCGTGGAGACTCCTGCGAATCGGGTGACGACTGTTGCTCCGGGAGCTGCAAGGGCGGTCGCTGCAAGTAGTCAGGATCCGCTGCAGGCCGGCCGGGGCGCTCGGAAGCTCCGGCCGGCCCGCAAGTCGTGCTCCCGCATGGGACGCCTCGAACGGCCCTCCGAAACCGTCCCCAACCGCGTCGATTTCCCGCGATTCCGTCGGCAAACGCGGTAAGAACACGGCGAAGAACCCCTACAGCCAAGGAGAGACACCGATGCGCAAGCTACGCCTCGTTCTTCCGCTCGCCCTGCTGCTCCTCGTCGGCACCCCCGCGTTGGCCCAGGAGGGCGTGCTGGTGTTCCGCGCCGACCTGAGCGGGGCCGAGGAGGTCCCGCCGCACGCCACCGACACCACCGGCGCGGCGCGGTTCATCGTGAACCAGGACCGCAGCTCGATCGAGTTCTCGCTCGACATCCGCAACGGCACCGACATCCTCGGCGTGGCCGGGGCGCACCTGCACTGCGCTCCCGCGGGAATGAACGGCAGCGTGATCATGTTCCTCGTCGGATCGGCGGCCGGCGGGTTCGACGGCCGGCTCGAGGTGCGGGGCACGCTGAACCAGGGCAACGTGATCAACGCCTCGTGCGGCGCCACGCTGCCCGAGATCGTGCAGTCGATGCGCGACGGCAACGTCTACGTGAACGTCCACAGCGTCGCGCACCCCGGCGGCGAGGTACGCGGACAGCTGCGGCAGAACTGACCCTACGCTCAGCGGGCCACGACCGTGACGTCGACCGTGACCGGAGTCCCGTCACGCTCCACGGTGGCGCGCACGGTCTGGCCCGGCTCGAGCGTCCGCAGCACCTCGGAGAACCGGCGCAGGTTCTCGATCTCGTGCTCGTCGATGCGCACCAGCACGTCGCCGGCGCGCAGCCCGGCCCGTGCGGCCGGCGAGTCCGGGAGCACGGAATCCACCCGGACGCCGGGGCCCTGAAAGGCGAACTCGGGCACGGTGCCGAAGCTGACGCGACGGCCGGAGCGCGGGGCGCCGGCTGCCGGGGCCCGCTCCGCGGTCGCGGTCGCGGCCGCGTTCTCGATGCGCACCGTCAACGGCTCCTCGCGCTCGCCGAGGTAGGCCACGCCCTCCTTGACGAAGGTGGCCACCTTGACCAGGCCGGCGCCGTCGACCTTGTCCGGCGTATCCCCGGGACGGTGGTGGTCCTCGTGGGCCCGGGTGAAGATCTGCACTCCCGGGATGCCGCGCTCGATGAAGCTCAGCTGGTCCGAGGCCTCGGCGGACTCGGGCACGTTGCGGCTGTCCACGCCGGTCACGAAGCTGGAGCCGCGAAAGATGTGCTGCCATTCGTCGGCGGTCCCCGTGCCGAGCACCGAGACCTTGCCGTCCCCCAGCCGGCCCACCGTGTCCAGGTTGATCACTCCGCGCACGCCGGCGAGCGGGAACGGGCGGCCGGCCGCGACGTAGTGGCGTGAGCCGAGCCGCTCCGCCTCCTCCGCGGCGAACGCCGCGAAGACCAGGCTGCGCGCCGGTCGCTCGCCGTCGGCGAGGTTCTTGGCCAGCTCCAGCAGGACCGCCACGCCGCTGGCGTTGTCGTCGGCGCCGGGGTGGACCCGGCCCTCGTCGCCCGCGTGCACGTCGGGCCAGCCGCGTCCGAGGTGGTCGTAATGCGCCGACACCACCACCGACTGCTCGCGCCACTCCTCGCGCGTCCCCGGCAGCGTGCCGATCACGTTGGCCACCTCGTGCGGCCGGCCGTCCGGGCCTCGGGGCACCGTGAACCGCTGGAAGTACGTGCCGTCGTCCCCGCCCGGCACGAGCCCGATCCGCTCGAACTCGCCCGCGATGTACTCCGCCGCAGCGGCGAGCCCGGCCGTGCCGACGCCGCGTCCCTCCATGCCCGGAGCCGCGAGCCGCGCGACGTGCTCCATCAACGCGCGCTGGGAGAACACCGGGGGCAGCTCGGCGAGCGCGCGGCGCCGCTCGGGCTCCAGCTCCGGCGCCCGCCCCGCGCGGGCGTGCGCCGGGCGCAGGTCGACACGCAGCGGCGAGCCGCTGGCCGGCCACTGCCCCTTGATCACGTTGGTCGGCTCGTCGCCCTCGAACGCGAGGTACGAGTACTTGCCGTAGTGCGGGAGCTTGCGCCCCATGCCGGGGAACGCCTCGAGCGGGTCGACGACCAGCCAGCCGATCGCCTGCTCCACGTTGCCCGGGTGGCGGCGGATCGCGACCAGCGAGTGGCCGGAGAACGGAGCGCGCTCGCCGCCCAGCGTCACCGCCTCGGTCTCGACATCGATCCCCTCCACGGCGGCAGGGCCGAACAGCGTACCGGCGAAGCGGTTGTCCCGTCCGAGCACCCAGACCGCGCGGTCGGTCGGCAGCTCCGGCAGCTCGGTGTCGGAGCGGATCTCGATCGCGTGGGTCTCGCTCGTCCAGCCCTCGAGCAGGGCCCGGTAGGCCTCGCGTGTCGCGGCGGCGGCGCGGGAAGGCAGCACGGCCAGCACCTCCGGAGCCCCGAAGATCTGTCCGATCGACGGCGGGATCTCGCGCGGGTCGAGCTGCCGGAACACGTCGAACTGCGGATCGAGCGCCAGCAGCAACGGCCGCGCGGTGACGGTCATGGCGAACGGCATCTCGCGGTCCTCGAACCGCACCTGCGCGCGCTCCTCACCGACCTCCGTCCGCAGCACGACCGACAGGTCGATCGCGTAGGGCTGGCCCGGCTGGACCTGGCGGATGCTGCCCAGCACGGACCAGCGGCCGTCTCGCTCGTCGATCTCGCTCACCTCGAGCGCCAGGGACGGCGCGCCCGGCCGCGCGACCCACTGCTCGAAGAACCACGACAGGTCCTCGTCGGTCACGCCCTCGAACACGGTCCGCAGATCGTCCCACGACGCCCGCCGGCCGCGCTGCTCGCGGTAGAAGCGCTGGAGCGCCCGCGTGAAGGCCTCGTCCCCGGCCTGCCGGCGCAGCATGTGGAACACCATCAGCGTCTTGCCGTAACCCACCGCCTCGGTGGCCGCGCTGTGCCGCGACCGGAACTCGCTCAAGGGAAAGTCGCGTCCCTGCTTGACGTAGTTGCGGTACTTCTGCAGCGTGTTCCGCCGGTGCTCCTCGCCCTTGCCCCGTTGCTCCTGGACCAGGTGGTCGGCCAGGTAGGCGGTCAACCCCTCGGCCCAGTTGCCCGAGGCGTAATCCACGAACACCGAGTTGCCCCACCAGTTGTGGAGGATCTCGTGGGGGTACGACGAGTGGAGGATGAACGGGAAACGGATCACCGTCGGCCCGAGCAGCGTGAACGACGGCATCCCGTAGCCGGTCTCCCAGAAGTTCTCGACCAGCGCGAACTTCCCGTAGGGGTAGGGACCGATCAGGTTGCGGTACAGCTCCACGTACTGCGCGGTCGTCGTCAGGTACTTGGACGCCAGCGCGTCGTCCCGCTCGCGCAGGTAGACCAGCGCCTCGACGGCGCCGGCCGCGTCGCTCCAGACCTGAAGCGGCCCGCCGACCAGGTAGATCTCCTCCATCGCCGCGCCCGAGTCCCAGCGGGCGTGGCCGCGCTCGTCACGCGACGTTCCGCTGCCCTGGCTGATCGCGTGCCACCCCGCCGGCAGCGCGACGTCGATCGCGAACTCGATCAGCCCGTCGTCGAAGCGCGGGTACCAGAACCCGTCGCCCGCGAGGTAGACGCCGTCGGGACCGACGATGCCGGCCGTCTCGCGGAAGCCGCGCGTGTACTCCTCCCTGGCGTCGGAGAGTCCGAAATCGAAGGCGCCGTCGTAGGTCAGCGTCAGCACCCCTCCGGGCGGCGCGGAGCGCGGGCGGTAGCGCTTGAGCTCCAGGCGACGCTCGGCGTCCGGGGCGGCGTTGATGCCGAAGAACGGTGCCACGTCGCCGAGCGGCAGTTCCTCGACCGGGGGGCTGCTGTCGCGGATCGTCAGCGCGGCGTTGAGCAGGAACTCGCCGGGCGCCCCCGGGGGCAGCGCGACGCGGTCGGTGACCCGGAGCAGCCGGTCGGCCGGGATCAGCTCGACGGCCAGGTCGTGCCGCAACGTCCCGGCGGTCTCGGCCGCGAGCGCCGGCAGAACGGTCAGCAACAGTGAGAGAACGATCAAGCGGCGCGGCGCGACGAGTTTCCTGATCACGGGCACTCCTTCGTCGAAGAAGGAGATCTTACCCGTGGACGACCCGGTCGCGCACCACCACCGCCGGGGTCCTACCGGAGGTGGCCTGTCCGGAATCCGTTTCGGGTCAGTTCCGGATGCGGAGCCGCGCCGGGGCCGGCGGCGGATCGGTCGCCGGGGGGCCGCCCGCCCCGGCCGGCAGGCTGCGCACGTAGACCGTGCCGCTGCCCCACGCGACGTACGCGCCGGCACGGCCCGGATGCGCGCCGACGTTGGGGTTGCGGTACTTGCCGCCTGAGAGCGACCCCCCGTCGGGGTCGAGCAGGAACACTCCCGAGGGCCGCCCCGCCGTGTCGACCCGGAACCAGTACGGCACCCGCCCGCGCCCGGCGAACGCGACGTACTTGATGCCGTCGCGATCGACGTCGATCGTCGGACCGACGTTGTCCGGATCGTCCACGCCCGTGACCTCGTCGAGCGCCACGGTCTGCCGGTCGCTCCAGGCCCCGCCCGCGCGGTAGCGGTAGTGGATCCCCTCGCCCCACGCCACCGTGTTGACGACGTGCAGCGAGTCGTCCCGCAGATCGACCGCGATCCACGAGAAATCGCTCGAGCGGTGCAGCTCGGTCGATCCGCCGGCGCCCCCGCCCACCGTGTAGGTGTTGTGGTAGACGCTCGACGCCCGCCACGTGAGCTGCGCCGTGTCCGCCCCGTCGACGTCGACCGCGCCGTTGTTGTCGTCCCCGACGGGATCGGGACCCGCGATCACCACACCGTTCGCGAGTACCAGCAACACGACACGCGGAGCATCGAGGCGCGACACCGTGACGTGGACGCGGTCCTGCGAGTCGATGGCCAGCCGCGGCTTGCGCCAGGCGTCCATCAGGTGGAGCGGCGCCGTGAAGCCGGCGCCGTTCCAGCGCGCGTACTCGAGCGCGCCCATCGCCACGTGCGGCTCGTCGCGACTGTCCAGCGCGACCTGGGGATCGCCGCCCGCGCCGATGAGCACCTCGTCGCCCACGGTCTCCGGGTAGTCGAGGGTCCGGTAGTACGTGCTGCCGCCGCGCTCGTAGACCAGGTGCAGCCGGCCGGTGGAATCGACGGCAACGTCGGGGTCGTTCCCCGGGCCCATGCTGACGCGAGGTCCGAGGTCCTGGGCCAGGACCGGCGCCAGGGCGGCCAGCGCGGCCACCGCGGCGAGCGACACGAGGCGGAGCGCGGAGCGATCGACCATCCGGGGTTCTCCTTTTCGAGACAATCTGGCCGCAGCACGGTAGCCACGCAAGGCCGGAATCGCAACGCTCGGGTTACACTGTCGTAACCGGCTCTCGGAACTCGCGATGAACGGCCGGTATCGAGGGAGTCATGGGCATCGGGTATCGAAGCGGGTTGGCGGCGGCGTGCATCCTGGCCGCCTCGTTCGGAGGTGCGGCGTTCGGTGCGGGCCCGCTGGAGTTGGCGGGCACCCTGCTGGCCGAGACCGGCCTCGAGCCGATCGAGTGCCCGGCGTTCGTCGTCGAGCAGCGCGGCGAGGATCTGTCCGCGCTCTGCGGCAGGAGCGACGGCGGCGCCAAGCAGGGGCGTAAGCTGGTCGAGCAGGCGATCGCCGGCCCCGCGCTGTCGCGTTACTCGTTCCAGCAGGTGCTGGACTGGGCACCGGTGGCGAAGGGACGCCTGCGCGCCGCCTACTGGCTCGGCAACGCGTCGATCGACGTGCTGGTGGACAAGTCGACGGCCACGCTGGCGGTGCTCGCCTCCCGGATCTACTCGCGCTGCGGCAACGACGTGCCGTTCGCGCCCGGGTCGGCCGGCGGGGGCAGCGTTCCGATCACCCTGGCTCCGGCGTCGTATCCCGTCCGCGCGGCGCGGGAGAAGATCGACGGCTCGGCCGCGCTGGCGGTGCGGGTGGAGCCGGGCCGGCGCCCCGAGGTGCTCTGCATCCATCACGCATCTCCCGCAGGCTACGGCTTCGAGCTTTCGGCGATCGAGGCAGTCCGGCTGTGGTCGGCGGGATACGTGCCCGGCAGCGGCGACACGGACGCCGCCGGCCGCACGCTCAACGTGCTGGTGGATTTCTCCAAGGCCGACCAGCGCCGGACGGGATCGGGGACGACCTACCACTGAGCAGGCAACGGTTGACTTGCCGTCACCCGGGCGGTTACTCTCGCGCGATCCAGAACCTTTCGGGCCGTTCGTTTTTCAGGGAGGAATCGTCGTGAAGGGAATCAAGCCGTACCGCGTGGGATCGCCGTTGATCGTCGCCCTGGCCGTTGTCGCGTTCGCGACCGTGCTCGGCGTGCTGGCCGGCCCGGCGCTTCCGGAGGCCGAGCCGCAGGACGACCGCGCCACGCAAGAGGCGGTCGAGACCCCACAGGCCCTGACGTCCGCGCTCGACGAGCAGCAGCCGCTCGCCGCGGCGACGACGAACGAGCCCGCGGCCTGTGTCGAGGACCCGGGCGACCCGGATGCGGAGGGATTCGAGGCGGCGGCGGCCGGTGCCAAGAAGCCCCGCGGCTGCAAACCCTGCAGCAAGGACCGGCGCTGGTGCGAGTGCACGTACAACGGTCTTCCGCGCGTCTCCTGTGACCCGTGCTGCTACTCGGACGGGATCAACCCGTACCAGGTCTGTCTGGACTGACTCGTCGAGAGGACGCCGCGCTCAGAGCACGCCGGCCCGGAACGACACCGCCCCGCCGCCGCCGGGCGCCAGGGGCGCCAACACGGTCCAGCGGATGTGCGTGACGGGCAGCGCGTCGGCGGCGTCCCAGGTCAGGCCGCCGTCGTGGCTGAACTCGATCAGGGTTCCGGCGCCGGCGGCCGACCCGACCACGTAGACCGTCTCGGGGGGCACCTCGTCGACCAGGACCACGTCGTGGGCGTCGACCGATCCGCTGCTGGTGTAGTCGACGGAGTAGGTCAGCTCCTCGCCCGGCGCGGCCGCGGCCCTGTCCACCGACTTGAGCAGCGTCACGGCCGGGACCGCCACAGTCACCGTGTCCGTCGCGTCGTCGCTGACCCCGGGCACGCCCGAGGAGGTCGCGGTGGAGGTCACGGTGGCGACGTTCCCCTCCACGACGGCGGCGGGGGCGGTGATCACGGTCAGGATCTCGATCGAGGCTCCGGCGGCCAGCGCTCCGCTGTCGGGGGCACCGTCTCCGTCGGTATCCGTGAGCCGAGGATCGCCGGGACCGCGCTTGCCGTCGCCGTCGGCGTCGAGGTACCAGGCCACGGCGGTCGGAACGAAGTCTCCCGCCGAGACCCAGGAGAGGTCGAACGTATCGACGTGCTGGCCCGTGTTGGTCAACGTGTGGGCCAGCACGCCGTCACCGCTGGGCACGATCGTTCCGGCGCGGTCCGGGTCCAGCGTCACGTCGGCGATGCGTGTCTGACCGACTCCCCCGCCGGCCCCGGCCACGTTGTCGTCGATCTGGCTCGGCGCGTTGCTGCTGTTCGAGCTCGAGACGTGGAACCGCATCGGGGTGGCCGGGGGCACGCCCAGGTCGGCCCAGGAGACCCGCGCCTCCATCTCGATCCCGTTGGCCGCTCCGCCCCTGACGTTCTCGAGCTCGCGCAGCCAGGTGATCGTGCCCGGCATCGTCCAGCCGTCGGCTCGCCCGAGGGCGTCGGCGAGCGGGTCGCCGGGCGCGCCGCTCGCGTTGTAGCGGTACAGGTCGACCAGGGTGCGGCGGTTGTTGCCCCACCAGGCCACGCCGACCACGGGCTCGCCCGTCTCCATCAGGCCGTCCTCGTCGGTGTCGAGGTAGAAGTAGAACTCCTGCCGGTTGGACGAGCTGGCGACCCGTTCGACGTAGAAGTAGAAGTACGCCGCGTCGTAGGTCCAGGCGAAGGTCGTCAGGTCACGGCCGGTCGATTGCACGGGCGCGTCGAGATCGGGCAGTCCGCCCCACGGGCCGTCGCGACCGACCTGGAACGGGTCCGCCAGCAGCGTGGCCCAGTCGCCCATTTGCCCGTCGACGGTGATCGTCGTCAGCACCGCGGCACCGACGGCGAGCGCGGTCGCGGATACCGTCAACAGTGCGAGGAGCGATGCGTGCTGGCGTCCTGGCCGGCGCATGGATCTCCGGGGACCGCGCGAGGGCGATCGGATCGGTCGCCCGCGAAACGGGTGGCGACAAGGTCAATCTAGAAACTGGCGCGCCCGAGGCAAGGCTCCGCGGACGACCGGCCTGTTCTACTAATAGTTATAGCGGTTGCTTCTCGGGCCGCGGCGGTTTCTAATGGGCGGCCCTCTCACGCCGGGAGAACGATGCCGTCGAGACCGTTCCTGACCGTCGCCTTGCTGTTGACGCTGGCGCTGCCCACACCGGGGTGCGCCGGCAACACCTCCGTCCCCGAACCCTCGTGCCTCGGGACCCAGCCCCCGCCCGCGCAGCTGGGTCACGCCGCCCACGTGTACATCGTGACCATCGACGGGTTGAACCCGGAGCTGGTCGATCCCGAGATCATGCCCCACCTGGCGCGGATGGCGCGCGACGGGGCGAGCTCGGTGGGCGCGATCACGGTCTCGGTCAGCCTGACGTTACCCGCGCACGCTTCGATGATCACCGGGCTGCCGCCGGACCGTCATGGCGTGCTGTGGAACAAGCGCCGGCCGGATCTCGGACCGCTGGAGCCGACGACGATCTTCGAGCTGGCCGCGGCCGCGGGGATCCGCACCGGGCTGTTCTCGGGCAAGGACAAGCTGTGGCACCTGTTCAAGCCGGGGTCGATCGACGACGGCAGCGCCTCCAAGCGCCCCGACGCGGAGGTGATGGACGAGGCGCTCGGGGCGATCGTCGAGCATCGCACGGGGCTCGCGTTGATCCACCTTCCGGACGTCGACAACGCGGGGCACCGCTGGGGCTGGAACAGCGAGGCCCAGGCCGACGCGGCGCGGGAAGCGGACGCCGCGCTGGGGCGCCTGGTGGCGACGCTGGACAAGCTCGGGATGCGCGACGACACGGTCGTGATCGTCACCGCGGACCACGGAGGGTCGGGCCGGACCCACGGGGACGGCGAGGCGGACGACCTGTCGATCCCCTGGATCGTGTGGGGCGACGGCGTGGAAGCGCGCGAGCTGCCCCCGGTCTGCGTCACCGCCACGGCCCCAACGGCGCTGCGGCTACTCGGCCTCGACGTTCCGTCCGGCTGGTAGCCCGGCCGGCCGGCGGCCTCGCTTGCCTCCCCTTGCCCCCGCTGTCAGGATGGAGCCATCTTGCAGATCCTGTGGAAGATCCTCGACGCGTCGCTGGCCACGTTCCTGTTGGCCGCGCCGTGGATCCTGCTCGGCCTGATCGCCGCCGGGGTCCTGCACGTCGCGATCGCGCGCGAGCGCGTCGAGCGCTGGATGGGCGGCCGGGGCATGGGGTCGGTGGTGCGTGCAGCGTTGTTCGGCGTGCCGTTGCCGGTCTGTAGCTGCGGTGTCGTGCCGTTGTCGATCGCGCTCCGCAAGCAGGGCGCCAGCCGCCCCGCCTCGATGTCGTTTTTGATCACGACCCCCGAATCGGGCCCGGACTCGATCCTGCTCACCTGGGGCCTGCTGGGCCCGGTGATGGCGCTGGTGCGCCCCGTGGCCAGCTTCCTGACCGCGGTCACCGCGGGAGCGCTGGCGATCCTGTTTCCCGGCCGCGCGGATGCGGGGGTCCCGGTGCTGCCCGCGGGAGCGTGTTGCGCCGACCCGTGCTGCGGCGCGGACCACGACGCGCCGGCCACGCCCACGCTGCGCACGCGCGCGCGCCGCGCCGCGCAGTTCTCGTTCGTCACGTTGCTCGACGACATCGCGTTCTGGCTGGTGATCGGCGTGCTGCTGACCGGGGTAATCGCCGCGACCTTCCCGCCCGACCTGGCGGTGTGGGGGCTCGGCGGCGGGCTGCTGCCGATGCTGTTGATCCTGGTCGCGGCCGTGCCGATGTACATCTGCGCCTCGGCGAGCACGCCGGTGGCCGCGGCACTGGTCGCCAAGGGCATCAGTCCGGGGGCCGCGTTGGTGTTCCTGCTGGCGGGTCCGGCGACGAACGCCGCCTCGGTGCTCGTGTTGACCCGCAACTTCGGCCGCGCCTTCATCCGGTCCTACCTGCTGGGCATCTCGATCGGCGCGGTGGGCTCGGGGCTGCTGCTCGACGCGCTCCTGGTGCGCTTCGGCCTGGACATCGTGTCGCGCCTGCCGGCCTCGGCCAGCGAGGAGTTGGGCGTGCTGCACGTCTCGACCGGGCTCGCGCTGGCGGCGCTGATCGGCTGGCGCTTCTCCCGCGGGGCGCTGCGCGAGAGCCTGCGCGAGCTGCGGGACCAGTTCCTGATGGCCGGGACGGGTCACGCGCACGAGCACGCGTCAACGGTGGAGCCGGCCGACCCCGGCGCGGCCGCTCGCCCCGCGCCGGCCGACGCGGCGCCCGCGATCGAGATCCACGACCTGTGGCTCAGCCGCGAGGGCCGGCCGATCCTCGAGGGCATCAACCTCACCGTGCGCCGCGAGAGCTTCCTCGGCATCATCGGACCCAACGGGGGCGGCAAGACGATGCTGCTGAAGGTGATCCTGGGGCTGGAGCGCGCGGACCGCGGCACGGTGCGGGTGCTCGGGCGGTCACCCGACGAGGCGCAGGGCAGCGTCGCCTACGTCCCGCAGTTCTCGGGTTTCGACCCGTCGTTTCCGATCCGGGTGATCGACGTGACGCTGATGGGGCGGCTCGGGCGGGGACGGCTGCTGCGTCCGTTCCGCCGCGCCGACCGGGAGCGGGCGCGGCAGTCGCTGGAGCGTCTCGACGTCGGCCATCTCGCCGGCCGCCAGATCGGCACCCTCTCGGGCGGGCAGCTGCAGCGCGTGCTGATCGCGCGCGCGCTGACCATGGAGAGCCGGCTGCTGCTGCTCGACGAGCCGGTGGCCAGCCTGGACCAGCAGATCGGCGGCCAGCTCTACGAGCTGCTGGCCGAGCTGTCGAGCAGCATGACCGTGGTGCTGGTCGACCACGACATCGGCGTGCTGTCGCGCTACGTCAAGAGCGTGGCGTGCCTGAACCGGCGCCTGCACTATCACGAGTCGGGCCGGGTCTCGCGCGAGATGCTCGAGGAGACCTACGGCCATCCGGTCGGCGTGGTGTCGCACGATCATCCGGCGCCGCCGCGCGACAGGCAGCGGCGCTGATGCTCGAGCCCCTCGAGTTCGCGTTCTTCCAGCGCGCGCTGCTGGCGGGGCTGCTGGCCAGCGTGGCCTGCGGCATCGTGGGCAGCTACGTGGTCGTGAAGCGGATGGCCTCGATGTCGGGAGGGATCTCGCACGCCGCGTTCGGCGGTGTGGGCCTCGGCTACCTGCTGGGCATCGATCCGATGATCGGCGCGACCGGGTTCGCGCTGGCGTGCAGTGCGGGTATCGGTCTGGCGTACCGGCGGCTGCGCTCGGGCATGGACACGCTGATCGCGATGGTCTGGGCGGTGGGCATGGCGCTGGGGATCCTGTTCGTCTCGCTGTCACCGGGCTACGCGCCGGACCTGATGAGCTACCTGTTCGGGAGCATCCTGTTCGTCCCGGCGCGGTACGTGGGGTTCGCCGCGGGGCTCGACCTGTTGATCGTGCTGACGGTGGTGCTGTTGTTCAAGGAGTTCCAGGCGGTCGCGTTCGACGAGGAACACGCCGAGGTCTCGGGGTTGCCGGTGGGACTGCTGCTGCTGGCGCTGCTGGCGCTGGTGTCGCTGGCGGTGGTGGTGCTGATCCGGGTGGTCGGCGTGATCCTGGTGATCGCGCTGCTGACGATGCCGCCCGCGATCGCGCGCCACTGGTCACGGACGCTGCCGCAGATGATGGCGTTGTCGTCGGTGCTGGGCGCGGTGTGCGCCGTGGCGGGGCTGTACGGCTCGTACTGGTTGTCCGAGCTGGCCGATCTCAACGTGCCCACCGGGCCGCTGATCATCCTGCTCGCCGCGCTGCTGTACGGCGCGAGCGTCGCGGCCCGCACCGTCGTGGGACGCCGCGATGGCTGACCCGCTCGGCCGGGGATGGCTCGCGGTCACGGCGTTCGTGCTGGCAGCGCTACTCGCCTGCTCGGCCGAGTCGGTGCGCCGGCCGGCGGTCGTGGTGTCGGTGCTGCCGCAGGCGTGGCTGGTCGAACGGCTGGCCGGCGACCTGGTCACGGTCGAGGTGATGATTCCGCCCGGCGCCAGTCACGCGACCTACGAGCCCACGATGGCCCAGATGCGCGCGGTTTCCCGCGCCGGCCTCTACGTCAAGGTCGGCCATCCCGCGTTTCCGTTCGAGCGCGCGTGGCTCGACAGGCTGCTGCGCGAGAACTCCGTACTGCTGGTGGTCGACGCCTCGGCGAACATCCCGCAACATCCGGGCGATCCGCACATCTGGACCTCGCCCGACGCGATGCGGCAAATCGCCTCGACCGTCGGCAACGCGCTCGCGGACCTGCTCCCCGACCGGCGGGACGAGCTGGAGCGAAACCGCACCGCCCTGATCGAAGAGATCGCCACGCTGGACCAGGAGCTGCGACGAACGCTCGCCGGAGCCGAGGGCCGCAGCTTTCTGGTGTTCCATCCGGCGTGGGGGTATTTCGCCGAGCACTACGGGCTGCGCCAGGTCGCGATCGAGGAGCGAGGCAAGGAACCCGGGCCGCTGCGCCTGGCCAGGCTGATCGAGTGGGCCCGCCAGGAGAAGGTGCGCGCGGTGCTGGTCCAGCCGCAGTTCTCGCACATGAGCGCCGAGCTGATCGCGCGCGAGATCGGTGCGGAGCTGGTGACGGTGGACCCGTTGTCGCGCGACTGGCCGGCCAGCCTGCGCGGGGCCGCCCGCGCGATCGCCGATCAGGCGCCCGCGGCGACTAACTGACGGCGGCGCGGCCTAGTCGTGCTCGGTCTCCTCGACCGGCAAACGCGGCAGCGTCGACTCGTGCTCTGCGAGTCCCCACGCCATCAACGCCAGCGCCGCAACGTTGCGGTCGAGGTCGGACCGCGAGACCTTGTCCAACGTGTCCGCCGCGGTGTGGTGGTAGTCGAAGTAGCGCCGCGACTCCTGGCGCAGCCCCATCAACGGAACGCCGTACTGCTTGAGCGGTGAGATGTCGGCACCCCCGCCGCCCGGGGTCACGGCGTCGGCGCCCACGGCGGCCAGCGGCGCGGCGATGCGCTGCACCAGCTCGACCCCACCCGGTCCGGCGCTGACGCCGAAGCCCAGCGGCGCGAAACCGCCGCTGTCGGACTCGATCGCGGCAACGTGGCGTTTCTGCCCGTGGCGCGCGGCGTAGTCGCGCCCGCCGCGCAGGCCGTTCTCCTCGTTGGTGAACAGCACGGCGCGGATCGTGCGCCGTGGCTGCAGCCCGAGCCGCTTGATCAGCCGCATCGTCTCCATCACGATCGCGCAGCCGGCGCCGTCGTCGTGCGCGCCCTGGCCGACGTCCCAGGTGTCGAGGTGCGCGCCGATCAGCACGATCTCCTCGGGCAGCTCGCGGCCCGGGATCTCGGCCAGCACGTTGGCCGACTCGGCGTCGGGCAACCAGCGGCTGCCGAGCTGCAACCGTACGCGGACGGTCTCGCCGGCTTCGAGCAGCCGCGCGATCTGGCCGGCGTCCTCCGCCGCGATCGCCGCTGCGGGGATCTTCGGTTGCTCGGCGTCGTAGCGCATCCCCCCGGTGTGCGGAAGCCGGTAGTCCGCCGTGCCCAGCGAGCGGATCAGCGTGGCCACCGCGCCGTGCTTCGCGGCGCGCGAGGCGCCGTGGACGCGCAACCCGACCGCCGAGCCGTAGCCGTGCTCCGAGCCGAAGCCGGCCTGGATCGGCTTGTTGTAAAGCACGATCTTCCCGCGGACGTCGGCGGCCCGCGCGTCCAGCTCCTCGAAGTCGGTGACGACGATCACCTCGGCGGTGACGCCCTGTTCCGGCGTGGCCACGCTTCCACCCAGCGCCAGCACCGGCATCTCGTGCGTCAGCGGCGCGACGATCGCCGCCGCGGCGGTCCCGCGCTGCCAGTGCGGGACCATCACCGGCTCGGTCCAGACGCGGTCGATGCCGTCGCGCCGCAGCTCCTCGGCGGTCCAGGCGACAGCGCGCTCCAGCGCCGCGGAGCCGCTGAGCCGGTGGCCGATGTGATCCGACAGGTAGGCCAGCTTGTCCCAGGCGCGGCTTTCGACGATCGCGGCGCCGATGATGCGGGAAGCGGGATCTTCGACGGGAGCCGGGTTCGTGGCGGACGCTGTCCCGGCGGTCAGTCCGATCAGCAGCAGGGCCGGGAGGGTGCGGGCACGCACGGTGGTTAGCGGGTGACGTCCTTGAGGCGCAGTCCCTCGTCGCGCAGGAACTGCAGCAGTCCCTTCTTGCTCACGGTGCGCAGCGCACGGGTCGACAGCCGCAGCCGCACCGCCCGGCCCAGCTCGGGGACGAAGACCCGCTTGTCCTGCACGTTCGGGTACTGACGCATCCGCGTCTTGCGGTGCGAGTGCGAGACCCGGTTGCCGGCCATCGAGTTCTTGCCGGTCAGATCGCAACGACGACTCATGGTGCTCCTCGGCCCGAACGCGGTTTTACGATAAGCAAGCGCGAATCTTAATACCTGCGGCCGGAAGCCGCCAGACCGGGACCCGCTACGCCGCCGACATTCGCCCCGCTTTCGCCCTGCGGCTAGGGGCAGTTGTTGGCCGGGTCCATCGGCCGCTCGGCCGGGGTGCTGTCGAAGCCCAGCGATCCCTCCACGGCGTCCAGGGCCACCGCCAGATAGAAGAAGGTCCGCCCCGGGTCCGGCAGGTCGAGATCGGTCACGTTGGGCAGCCCGAGCGCGCACCACTGGCGCGCCCCCAGCACGGTGCCCGTGTCCTGGACGTAGATCCCGGTCGCCTGCAGCTCGTCGAGGTCCCCGCGGTACAGGTTGTAGTCGACCGTCAGGGAATCGACGGCGTCCCAGTCGAGGTCCTGCTTGTTGGCGGCGAAACGTAGCCGCGTCAGGCCCTCGCTCTCGCGGGCGCCGATGTCGGCGTCGGGCGTGCCATCGGCGTCCCCGTCCAGCGGGCGGGTCACCCCGCGCAGGTCAACCGCCGCGGCTGCCGCGGTGGTCGCGGCGTCGACCAGCGGCGAGTCGCTGCGCGGCTGGTAGCCCGCGAATCCCGTCTGCTCGTCGACGAACAGCGGGTCGGTCGAGATATTCCCGTCGACGCCGGTGGGATCGGCCACGCCGCCGTAGTCCTGCGGCTGGTTGCTCCAGGTGTCGTTGGTCAGGAACGTCACGCTGGAAATCGCGTCGACGTCGACGCCCCCACCGTCTCCCGGTATGGCGGCCTCGTTGCCGACGATCACGTTGCCGATCAGCTCGACGGGGTCGCTGAAGGTCACGCGGACTCCACCTCCGCCCCCGTCGCAAGCCGGCCCCGCTCCCTGGATGCAGTTGTCGACGATCGTGTTGTTGACGATCTGGGGCCGGCCATCGAACACGTGCACGCCTCCGCCGTCCTGCTTGGCCGTGTTGCCCTTGATCAGGTTGTCGCTGACCAGCGTTCCGTCCTCGTAGTAGATCGAGATGCCGCCGCCGGACTCCTCCGCGGAGTTGTCGACGATCACGTTGCGCGTGATCGTGGGCGCCGTGATCGCGGCGGTGACGGCCCCGGCGACGAACAGACCACCGCCGTTGCCGAAGGCGTTGGTGGCGTTGTTCCGGATCACGTTGCCGGTGATCGTCGGCGAACTGTTCTCGGCGTAGATCCCGCCGCCGAAGTCGGCAAGACCGTTCCGGATCGAGAAGCCTTGGAGCACGGTGCCGTCGCCGACGTTGAGGAACGTGACGGCCGAGCCGGCCGCGCCGCCGTCGATGGTCGTACAGCCGGGTCCCGCGCCGCGGACGCTGACCTGGTCGCGCATCACGACGTTCTCGACGTACGTGCCGCAATGCACGAACACGTCGTCGGTGCCCGGGGTCGCGGCATCGATCGCGGACTGGATCGTGGCGTAGGGGGTCCCGCCGCTGTCGTCGACCTCCAGGGTCGCCGCCTGGGCCGTCATGGCCGAGAATACCATCACTGCCGCCAGCAGTGCTCGTCTCGTAGATCGGTGCGTGAGAGCGTTCATACCGGTCCTCGTGCCCCCCGATTCATCCCCCAGGTCCGCTGGTGTGCGCCGGTCCGGCGCGGGTAATCGTCGTGGAGAAAACGAACCCCCTGGCGGCCCGTTGCATGAGCCGCCAGGGGGTGTTCGGTCGTCGTTAGCTACTCGTGCGCCGCTGTCAGTTGAGCGGGCAGCCGAGGTTGTTGTCGTCGTCGAGGTCGCCCGCGAGCTTGAGCATCTTGTCGCGGTCGCCCGACGCCAGAGCGTTGTTGACCTTGTTGATCACTCCCGCCTCACCGGTCGGGTAGTTCACGTCCGGATGCGAGGCGTTCAGCACTGCGGCCACCGCGGCGCGCAGCAGGATCCGCACGGCACCCCGGACGCCCGGGCCGCCGGGGAAGTCCAGCGCCTCGACCATGGACGCCGCACCTTCCGGATAGGCGCCGGCCTCGGAGAACACGCTGGTCACGGACTGGCCGGTGGTGTAGCCGGTCGGGATCCACGAATCCCAGTGCTGCGGGACTTTCCAGTAACCGGGCGTGCAACCCTGGTCACCGGCTTCCGTGCAGTACCCGAAGTCGATCGTGAGATCCATCGAGTCGTCGGCCGGGAGCGTCACGCCGGCGGGACTGCCGTTGCTGTCGTCGGCCGGATCCCCGACCAGCGACGGCGCGGGCACGAAGCCGGCGGGCGTCAGGACCTCGACGGTGTAGTCACCGGCGCACAGGTCACTGAACTTGTAGTAGCCGTCCATGCCGCCCGGGCCCACGTGCGTGAGCTGCTCCTGCAGCAGGAAGCCGCCCCCGTCGAGCAGGCGCACGGTCACCCCGTTGATGCCGCTGGTGCCGTCGCCGGGCTGGATGCCGTCGCAGTCGCGACCGATCTCGCCGTCGTTCCAGACGAAATCGCCGATCATGCCCGTGCAGAGCATGCACATCGGCGTGCAGCCGTCACCCGGGTCGTTGTTGCCGTCGTCGCACTCCTCGCCGGCGTCGAGCACGCCGTCGCCGCAGAAGGTGCAGTTGTCGCGGCACTCGTTCGGCTGTCCGGCCGGCTCGCCCGGAGGATCACAGGTCTCGCCCGGATCGAGGATGCCGTCGCCGCAGATCGG
>JBFKMV010000067.1:0-21815 GCA_041629655.1 Candidatus Polarisedimenticolaceae bacterium | reverse complement strand
GGCCCGCAGGCCGTGGCGCACGCGACCGCGAGCACCAGCGCGGCGGCGGTCCCGATCGCGGGGGTTCGCGCCATCATGCCTCCGAGCTCACGCCGCGGGGCGCCCCAGCAGCCGCTCGAGCACGTGACGCACGGATTGCAGCCGCTCCGAGGCCCGGGCCGGCGCCGGCACCGTCATCATTCCCGAGGGCGTCAGCGCGCCCTGCTCGCGGTCGACCACCTCGAGGATCCGTTCCAGCTCCACCGCGGGCTGCTCCTTGAAGCGGATCTGGAGCCGCGCGTCCGCGACGTCGACGCTCTTCACTCCGAGCTCCTCGGCGATCAGCCGC
Organism: Candidatus Polarisedimenticolaceae bacterium; assembly: GCA_041629655.1. Classification (GTDB taxonomy): domain Bacteria; phylum Acidobacteriota; class Polarisedimenticolia; order Polarisedimenticolales; family Polarisedimenticolaceae; genus JBFKMV01. The sequence goes on along the minus strand of JBFKMV010000067.1, from coordinate 21,487 downwards.
AGCCGGGCCATCGCGAACAGGTTGCGTCCGGTGGGCGGCAGGTGCCCGTAGCGGTCCTCGGTGTCGGCCTCCAGCCGGTCCAGCGCGGCCTCGTCGCGCGCGCTGGCCAGTCGCTTGTACAGCGCCAGCCGGTCGCCGGAATCGGGCATGTAGCTCTCGGGGATCTTGATGTCCACCCCGAGGTGCAGGTTGACCGGCTCGGGCTCCTCGACGCGCTCGCCCTTGCGCTCGCGTACGGCGCGGTCGAGCATCTGGATGTACAGATCGAAGCCCAGCGAGGCGATGTGCCCGTGCTGGCGCGTGCCCAGGAACTCGCCGGCCCCGCGGATCTCGAGGTCCGCCGCGGCGAGCCGGAATCCCGCGCCCAGCTCGCCGAACTCCTGGAGCGCCCGCAGCCGCTTGCGCGCGGTCTCGCTCAGCAGGTCCCGTGCCGGAACGATGAAGTAGGCGTAGGCGTGCTGCTCGCTACGGCCGACGCGCCCGCGGAGCTGGTAGAGCTGTGCCAGACCGAAGCGGTCGGCGCGATTGACGATGATCGTGTTGGCCCGCGGGATGTCGAGACCGTTCTCGATGATCGTCGTCGTCACCAGCACGTCCGCCTCGTAGTGCACGAAGCGCAGCATGATGTCTTCCAGCCGGCGCTCGGGGAGCTGGCCGTGGGCCATGACCAGCCGGGCGTCCGGGACCATCTCCTGGATCGCGCGGGCGATCGCCGGGAGCGTCTCGACGCGATTGTGCACGACGAACACCTGGCCGTCGCGCCGCAGCTCCTGGCGGATCGCCTGGGCCAGCACGTTCTTGCGGAACGGGATCACGTAGGTCTGGATCGCCGTCCGCCCCGGCGGGGGCGTCTCGATGATCGAGAGGTCGCGCACGCCGGCCAGCGACATCTGGAGCGTGCGCGGGATCGGGGTCGCGGTCATCGACATCACGTCGATGCCGAGCGCGAGCCGTTTCAGGCGCTCCTTGTCGGCGACGCCGAAGCGCTGCTCCTCGTCGACCACCAACAGCCCCAGCTTGTGGAACTTGACGTCCTTGGACAGCAGGCGGTGGGTCCCGATCAGGACGTCCACCTCGCCGCTCTCCACGCCGCGCAGGATCTCGCGGGTCTCGGCGGCGCTGCGGAAGCGCGAGACCATCTCGACCTTGACCGGGAACGGCGCGTAGCGGTTACGGAACGTCTCGAAGTGCTGCATCGCGAGGACGGTGGTCGGGGCCAGCAGCGCCACCTGGTAGCCGTCCATCACGGCCTTGAACGCCGAACGCACCGCGACCTCGGTCTTGCCGAAGCCGACGTCGCCGACGAGCAGCCGGTCCATCACGCCGTCGCTTTCCATGTCGCGCTTGGCGTCCTCGGTGGCGCGTTGCTGGTCCGGGGTCAGCTCGTAGGGGAACGACTCCTCCAGCTCGCGTTGCCATGCGGCGTCGGCCGAGAACGCGTGCCCGCGGGCGGTCTTGCGCTGCGCGTACAGCTCGAGCAGCTCGCGCGCCATCGTTTCCACGGCCTTGCGGACGCGGGCCTTGACGCGCTCCCAGCCCGGGCCGCCGAGCCGGTCCAGCCTGGGCTTCTTGCCCGCCACCCCGCGGTACTTCTGCACCAGGTCCAGGCGGTCCACCGGCACGAACAACCGGTCGCCGCCCGAGAACTGGAGCATCATGAAGTCGCGATTGAGGCTGCCGCCCTTGGGCCGCCCCAGGCCGGCGTAGCGGGCGATGCCGTGATCCACGTGCACCACCGTCTCGCCGAGCTTGAGGTCGCGGAAGTCCGACAGGAACGCTTCCTTGGCGGGCCCCTTGCGCTCGGCCGCGCGGCGCTCCTCGCCGAACACGTCCCGCTCGGCCAGCACCGTCAGCCCCAGCTCGGGCAGCTCGAACCCCGCCCGCAGCCGTCCGAGCAACACGAAGCGGCCGCCCGCCGCGGCCAGGTCGCGGGGGTCGGCCCGCTGCGGCGCCAGCGCGGCGGGCAGCTCGTACTCCTCGAGGATCTCGCCCAGCCGGCGCGCGCTTCCGGGCGTGCGCATCACGAACAGCGTTCGGCTCCCGCGGGCGGCCGCCGCCCGGAGATCCTGGGCCAGCTCGGCGATCCGGCCGGCGTAGGAGCGCGGCCGCCGCGCGGCGACCTGCAGCTCGCGGCGCGCCGCCGGCGGAGCGTCGCCGGCCAGCTCCTGCAGGAACACGGCGGCGCCCCGCAAGCGGTCCCGGACTGCCGCGGGGTCCGCGAACAGCTCCTCCGGAGGGGGCAGCACGCGGTTGTCGCTCTGCTCGTACGAGGCCCGCAGATCGTGGGCCGCGCGGGCCAGCTGTTCCTCCGCCCGGCCGGGCTCGTCCACGACCGGCAACAGCTCGTCCGCGTAGTCGAACGTCAGCACCGGCCGGTCGACGCACAGCCGGGTCAGCGCCTGGAAGCCCGGCCAGTAGCCCTCGTTCTCGAGCCGCTCCAGGCGCTGCCGGAACTCGCGGAGCGGTCGCTGCTCCCGGACGGCCTGCGCCATCCCGCGTTCCAGGTACGCGGCCAACCGGCGCAGCGCGTCGTCGCTGGGCGGGTTCTCCACCGCGGGTCCGATCAGGGCCTCGGCCAGCTTGCCGGTCGAGCGTTGATGGTCCGTGTCGAACGAGCGCAGCGAGTCCACCGTGTCGCCGAACAGCTCGATCCGCACCGGCTCCTCGGCCGAGGGCGGGAAGATGTCGATGATCCCGCCGCGGCGGGAGACCTCGCCCTGCGCGCTGACGATGTCGACGCGGCGGTAGCCGGCGCTCATCGCCTCGAGCACGAACCGCTCGGGCGGCAGCTCGTCGCCGGAGCGGACCACGCGCACCTGGCGGCGCCACTCCTCCGGCGGCGGGAGCCAGTCGAGCAGCGCCCGCACCGGCAGGAGCAGCACGTCCAACTCGCCGCGCACCAGGCGGTTCAGCGCCAGCACGCGTTCGCGCTCGATCTCGGGATGGGTCGGAATGTCGTCGTAGGGATCGGCGTCGAGCGCCGGCAGGGCGACGACGCGGTCCGGGTCACGCTCCAGCAGACCGGCGATGGTCGAGAGGTCGCGCCGGTAGCCGTCCAACGCCGCGTCGTCGGGCACGACCAGCATCAGCCGCCGGCCCGTCCGGGCCGCGAGCAGGCCCAGCACGGCCGCGCGGGAGCTATCGACGAGGCCGCTCAGGCACAGGCCGTGCTCGCCCGCATCGACCCCGCGCGTCAGCTCCCGGAAGAACGGCGCGTCCAGGACGGGACCCAGCAGCGCGAGCCCCGCATCGCTCGTCACCGGGTCTCTCGTGCCGTGTCCTCCGCACCCGCCGGGTTATAGTCGCCGCGCCGGAAGCGCCAGCGCACTCGGGCCACGTCCCACAACATGTTCAGCGGATCGGCGATCAGGCTGACCTTGGAGCCCGGCGCGTTGCGCCAGATCACCGCGATCTCGCGGACCTGCAACCCGAAGCGCACGCACAGGAACAGGAACTCGACGTCGAAGGCGAACCGGTCGACGACCATCCGCTCGAACAGCGGCCGCACCCGTTTCCGGTCCATCAGCTTGAAGCCGCACTGGGTGTCCTGGAACGGCAGACCCGTCATCGCGCGGATGATGCGGTTGAAGGTCTTGCCCATCAGCTGGCGCACCGGGTGCTGCCGCACCTCGACCGTCGACGCGTCGACGGCCCGGGAGCCGATCACGACGTCGACGTCGTACTTCCGGGCGGCGGCGGCCAGCTTGGCGTGCTCCTCGATCGGTGAGGACAGGTCGGCGTCGGTCAGCAGCACCCAGCGGCCCTGCGCCGCGAGCACCCCGCGCCGCACCGAGTAGCCCTTGCCGCGGTTCTCGCTGTTGGTCACCACCCGGCCCCGGCGGCCGAGCTTGCGCCGGGCGATCTCGGCGGTGCGGTCGCGGGAGCCGTCGTCGACGACGAGGACCTCGCCCGAGAGCCCCTCGCGCGAGAGATAGGCCGAGATCTTGTCGAGCGAGTCGCCGAGCCGACCCTCTTCGTTGTAGGCGGGGACGACGATCGAGAGGTGCGGCTTCGCGAACTCCGCGCTCACGTTGACCCGGTCAGCTCCGACCGGCGATCGCCAGCGAGCCGCCCTCCTCGATGAAGCGCTCGTACGGCACGGGCTTGCCCTTGTGGATGATGAACAGCCGCGGATACTGGACGACGTCGCCGTTGATGTCGAACCCCAGCGTCCCCGAGGCGCCCTTGTAGTTATCGATGCTCTGCAGGCCCTCGCGCACGTTGTCGGGGTGCATCGATCCCCCGCCCAGATCGATCGCCATCGCGATCAGCCTCATCGAGTCGTAGCCGTGCGCCGCGAAGGTGTCCGGATTCTCGCCGTACTTCGCCCGGTAGGCCTCGACGAACCCGCGGACCTCCTCGTCGGTCGAGTCGACGTCGAACGGGGGCTGCGGATAGACGAGCTGCTCGGCCGCCGCGGCCTGGCCCACGAGCGAGACGACGTCCTCGGTGATCGAGGCCGTCCCCATCATCACCGCCTTGGCCTTTTTGGCGTGGAGGCGTTTGAGGATCTCCGCCGCCTCGCGCACGTAGGCGATGATGTAGATGCCCTCGGGATCCAGCGCCACGGCCTGGTCCACCAGCTCGTCCAGGCCCTCCAGCGAGCTGTCGAACTCGAAGACCTGCTGCACCTCGCGGAAGCGGCTCTTGAACTTCTCGCTGAAGACCTCCTTGAGGCCCGCGCCCCAGGGGTCGTTGACCGCGAACACCACGACCTTCTCGAGTCCCAGGTCGCGCGCGAAGTCCGCCATCGAGGTCCCCTCGAGGATGTCCGAGGGGTAGTTGCGGAAGATGTACATGCCGGCATCGGTGAGCGCCGGCGTGGAGGCGGTCGGCGACAACAGCACGGTGCGCTTGTCCTCGCAGACCTTGGCGATCGCCAGCGTGACCGTCGAGGTCACCGCGCCGATGATCGTGCGCAGGCCCTCGTCCTCGATCAGCTCCCGCGTCACCTCGACTCCCACCTCGGGCTTGCTCTGATCGTCGCGGTAGACCAGCATCACCGGCCGGCCGCCGATGCCGCCGCCGTCGTTGATCTGCTGGGCGGCCAGATCGAGGCCCTTCTTGACTCGCTTACCGTAGACGTCGGCGACCCCCTGATCGGAGATCACCGCGCCGACGTGGATCTCGGAGGAGCACCCCGCAGCGCCGAGGCCGACCAGGATCAGGCCCAGTGTCAGGATGCGATGCAAGCTGCCCATGACTCGCTCCTCTACGGCTGCCGCCATGGAGCCGGAGCCGGGTCGCGGCAACCGGACGCCGCCACATCCCCGGAGCCGGGAAAGCGCTATCCCGGATTCTAGGCCGTTTCGCGCTTTCCGTGTACCTGGATTCGAGTCACCGCCCGGCGGAGCCGGACCGCGGCCTCCTTGTAGCGGGCCTCCTCGGCCGAGGCCAGCGTCTGCTCCGCACGCTCGCGCGCCGTCTTTGCGCGGTCGAGGTCGATCTCCTCGGCGCGCTCCGCCGTCTCGGCGAGGATGCTGACCCGGTCGCGCAGCACCTCCACGAACCCCCCCGAAACCGCCACGTAGTGCTGGCGGTCCCCGATGCGGTAGGAGATCTCGCCCACGGCCAGGCTGGTCAGCAGCGGCGCGTGGCCCGGGAGGACGCCGAAGTAGCCCTCGGCCCCCGGGAGCACGACCTCGTCGACCGTCTCCGCGATCACCCGGCGCTCCGGGGTCACGATCTCCATGTCGAGCTTTTCCGCCATCCGCTGCTCCCGCCGGTCAGACCGCCATCGACGACTCGATCTTGCGGGCCTTCTCCAGCGCCTCGTCGATCGTGCCGACGTAGAGGAAGGCCTGCTCGGGCACGTCGTCGTGCTGGCCGTCGACGATCTGCTGGAAGCCCTTGATCGTGTCCTCGACCTTGACGTAGCGGCCCTGCATGCCCGTGAACTGCTCGGCCACGTAGAACGGCTGGGACAGGAACCGCTGGAGCTTCCGCGCGCGGCTGACGGTCAGCTTGTCGTCCTCGGACAGCTCGTCCATCCCGAGGATCGCGATGATGTCCTGGAGGTCCTTGTAACGCTGGAGCACGCCCTGCACGGCACGCGCCACCTTGTAGTGCTCTTCGCCGACGTGCCGGGGGTCGAGGATCCGCGAGGTGGACGCCAGCGGGTCGACCGCCGGGTAGATCCCGAGGTTCGAGATCTGGCGCGAGAGGTTCGTCGAGGCGTCGAGGTGCGCGAAGGTCGTCGCCGGCGCCGGGTCGGTGTAGTCGTCGGCCGGCACGTAGATCGCCTGCACCGAGGTGATCGAACCCTTCTGGGTCGAGGTAATGCGCTCCTGCAGCTCGCCCATCTCGCTGGCCAGCGTCGGCTGGTAGCCGACCGCCGACGGCATGCGGCCGAGCAGCGCCGAAACCTCGGAGCCGGCTTGGGTGAAGCGGAAGATGTTGTCGATGAACAGCAGCACGTCCTGGTGCTGCACGTCGCGGAAGTACTCGGCGACGGTCAGGCCGGTCAGGCCGACGCGCAGCCGCGCGCCCGGCGGCTCGGTCATCTGCCCGTAGATCAGCGCCACCTTGGACTTGCTGATGTCCTCGCGGTTGATCACGCCGGCTTCCTGCATCTCGAGCCACAGGTCGTTGCCCTCGCGGGTGCGCTCGCCGACCCCCGCGAACACCGAGTAGCCGCCGTGCTTCAGCGCGACGTTGTTGATCAGCTCCATGATCAACACGGTCTTACCCACGCCCGCGCCGCCGAACAGGCCGGTCTTGCCGCCCTTCATGTACGGCTCGAGCAGGTCGATGACCTTGATGCCCGTCTCGAACATCTCGATCGCCGTGTTCTGGTCCTCGAACGCCGGCGCCTCGCGGTGGATCGGCCAGCGCTCGGTGGCGGTGACCTCGCCCAGCTTGTCCACGGGCTGCCCGATCACGTTCAGCACGCGGCCCAGCGTCGCCTCGCCGACCGGGGTGGTGATCGGCTGGCCGGTGTCCTCGGCCTGCATGCCGCGCACCAGGCCGTCGGTGCTCTGCATCGCCACGCAACGCACCCGGTTCTCGCCGAGGTGCTGTTCGACCTCGGCGATGATGTCGATCGCCGCGCGGGTCGCGTCCCCGGGCTCGTGGATGCGGACCGCGTTGTAGATCGAGGGCAGGTGCTCTTCGTCGAACTCGACGTCGACCACCGGCCCGATCACCTGCACCACCTTGCCGATATTGCTCATCTTCTCCTAGCTCCTGGCTACCCGAGTGCTTCCGCTCCGGAGACGACCTCGATGATCTCGGTGGTGATCGAGGCCTGGCGGAGCCGGTTCATCTGCAGCGTCAACGCTTCGATCAGCTCGCCGGCGTTGTTGGTCGCCGCGTCCATGGCGGTCATCCGCGCTGCGTTCTCGGCCGCGGCCGACTCCAGCAGTGCGCGGTAGATGTGCGTGTCCACGTGGTGCGGCAGCAGCCGGGCGAACAGCTCCTTCGGATCCGGCTCGTAGATGTAGTCCTCGGTCGATTCGCCGCCCTCGATCTCGTTCTTGGGGATCGGCAGCACCTGCTCGATCACCGGGCGCTGGGAGATCGCGGATTTGAACTCGTTGTAGGCGACCCAGATCTCGTCCACGTCGCGGGCCAGGTAACGCTCGACCAGCGACCGGGCGACCTCCGCGGCCAGCGGGAAGTCGATGTCGCGGAACACGTTGACCCACTGGGCGCGCAGCTCGACGCCGCGGCGGACGAAGTGGTCCCGGGCCTTCTTGCCCACGGCGCTGAGGGTCACCTCGCGGTCGGGGTTGCGGTCGACGAAGCCCTGCGCCAGCCGCGCGATGTTGGTGTTGAAGCCGCCGCACAGCCCCTTGTCGGCCGAGACCACCAGCAGCTCGACCCGGCGGTCGCCGTGCACCTGGAGCAGCGGGTGGTTCTCCGGGTCGGCCCGCAGGGCCAGCGAGCGCAGCACCTGGTGCATCCGCTCGGAATACGGACGGGCGCGCAGGATCCGCTCCTGCGAGCGGCGCAGCTTGGCCGCGCTGACCATCTTCATGGCCCGCGTCAGCTGCATCGTGTTCTTGACCGAACGGATGCGCCGCTTGATGTCCCGTGTCTTCGCCACCGGGTCGTTCCGCCGTTAGCTCGCGACCGTCCGGGTCGCGGCGAACTGTTCCTTGAACGCGTCGAGCGCCGTCTTCAGCTTGGCCTTGACGTCGTCGTCCAGACCGCCCTTCTGCGTCGTGGCGGCGAGCAGCGGCTTGTGCTGGGCTTCCATGTACTTGTACAGCCCGGCCTCGAACTCCGCGCACTGGTCCGAGTCGAGGTCGTCCAGGTAGCCGTTGGTCGCCGCGTAGATGATCACCACCTGCTTGTCGACAGGGAGCGGCTGGTACTGCCCCTGCTTGAGGATGTCGACCAGTCGCCGTCCGCGGGCGAGCTGGGCCTGGGTCGCCTTGTCCAGGTCCGAGCCGAACTGCGCGAACGCCTCCAGCTCGCGGAACTGGGCCAGCTCCAGTCGCAGCGTGCCCGCGATCTGCTTCATCGACTTGATCTGGGCGTTGCCGCCCACGCGCGAGACCGACAGGCCGACGTTCACCGCCGGGCGCACGCCCGAGTAGAACAGGTCGGCCTCGAGGAAGATCTGGCCGTCGGTGATCGAGATCACGTTGGTCGGGATGTAGGCCGAGATGTCGCCGGCCTGGGTCTCGATCACGGGCAGCGCGGTCAGCGATCCGCCGCCCTGGTCGTCGCTGAGCTTGGAGGCCCGCTCCAGCAGGCGCGAGTGCAGGAAGAACACGTCGCCGGGGTAGGCCTCGCGGCCCGGCGGCCGGCGCAGCAGCAGCGAGATCTCGCGGTACGAGGCGGCCTGCTTGGACAGGTCGTCGTAGATCACCAGCACGTGGCGCCCGGGGTTGCTCTTCGAGGCCGGCTTGCCGTCCCGGCCGTGGAACTGGAAGTACTCGCCGATCGCGCAGCCGCTGTAGGGCGCGACGAACTGCAGCGGGGCGGGGATCGACGCCGCGGCGGCGACGACGATGGTGTGGCCCAGGGCGTCCATCTCCTCCAGCGTCGAGACGACCTGGGCGATCGTGGACTGCTTCTGGCCGATCGCGACGTAGATGCAGATCACGCCCTTGTCGCGCTGGTTGATGATGGTGTCGATGGCGATCGCCGTCTTGCCGGTCTGGCGGTCGCCGATGATCAGCTCGCGCTGGCCGCGGCCGATCGGGATCATGCTGTCGATGGCCTTGATGCCGGTCTGCAGCGGCTCCTTGACCGGCTGGCGCTCGACCACGCCCGGCGCGATCCGCTCCAGGTTCATCGTGGCGGGGGTCTGGATCGGGCCCTTGCCGTCCAGCGGGCGCCCGAGCGGGTCGATGACCCGGCCCAGCATCGCGTCGCCGGCCGGGACGGACATGATCTTGCCGGTGCGGCGGACCTGGTCACCCTCCTTGATCAGGGTGGTATCGCCGAGCAGCACCGCGCCGACGCTGTCCTCCTCGAGGTTGAGCGCCATGCCCATCACGTCGTGCGGCAGCTCGAGCAGCTCGCCGGCCATGCACTTCTCGAGCCCGTAGATCCGGGCGATGCCGTCCCCGACCGAGATGACCGTCCCGACCTCGGACAGATCCGTCTGCCGCTCGTAGCCCTCGATCTGCTGGCGCAGGATCTTGCTGATCTCGTCGACCTTGATGTCCATGCCTACTCCTCGGGGGCCGCTGGCCTAATCGTCGGCCATCCGCTTGCGAAGACGGGACAGCTGCGTGCGCAGACTGCCGTCGTACACCGTCGACCCGACGCGAGCCACCGCCCCGCCGATCAGGTCCGGCTCGACATCGAAGCTCAGGTTGACCTTGCGCCCGCTCAGCCGCTCCAGCGCCTGGCGGGCGCGCTGCCTCAGATCGTCGGCCAGGGGGACCGCGGTGGTCAGCGTCGCGGGCACGATGCCCATCGTGCGCTCGCGCTCCTCGTGGAACACGACGGCGATCTCGGGCAGCATCGCCGTGCGCCCGTGGTCCACCACCGCGTGCAGGAAGTTCTCGATCATCCGGGGCATCTGCTGCTGCCGGGCGATCTGCTCCAGGGCGGACCGCTTGGCCGACCGCGGAACGGCCGGATCGAGCAGCAGGTCGCGCAGCTCGCGCGAGGCCTGCATGGCGTCGGCGAGCGCGGCCAGGAAGGCGTCGGCGTTCTGTTTGTGGGCGTCGTCGGGCAGGGCGTCCAGCAGCGCACGGGCGTACCGCGCGGCCAGTTTGCGGTTCCTCATGAAGCCCCCGACCCTTCTTCGATTTCGCCGGTGCGCCCGAGCTCTTGGGTTTGAGTTGCGCCCCACCGCGGGTCGCGGAGCAGGGCTCCCTTGTTGTCGTTCAGAAGACCGCGGAAGGTAGCACAGCGTCTTTTGTAGTGTCAAGAAACGCAGCGACTTGCGGGGCTTTTTGCGGTCGCGGCGCGCCCGGCGGCGGGCGTTCCGGAAGGGTCGGCGCGCGAGGCGGCCGACACGATGGTCGGCGCACGGGATGGCGCCGACGATCTTGTCTGCGATCGCGGTGTGGCGAGCGTGCCGCCGGCGCCATGGTGGTGCGCAGAGTGTGGTCGGCGCTCTGGCACCTCCGAAGAAGCGCACTCCGTCCGCGCGCGGAGGCCGGACGTCCGCCCACGGACAATCGAGGCAGGGAGCCCGCCCCGGCGAGAGGGTTCCCGGCGGATCCACACTCTGCGCACCACCATGGTCCCGGGCTCCCGGCATCGGCCGGGCTGTCGCCAACGCGGCCGACGAATCTGTCGGCAAGCGCGGCGGCGCAGACATTGCCGTCGGCAGGGCCGGCGAGCCGCCGTCCTCACCGACTTGCGGCGGCGATGACTCCGGCCGACGAGTTTGTCGGCGACGCCGGCGGAGCAGACATTGCCGTCGGCAGGCTGCGGTACTTGCATCATGTCGGAGATGCTATCGAGCGGGCGATCCGGTCGGCTGTCTGGAGCGGCGGGTCGAGCCGGAATCCGCGAGGCTGCTCGGAGTGCAGGAGGACGCCGACGAGTTTGTCGGCGCGCCGCCGTCGGCCGACAGTTCGGTCGGCGGGTCGCCGGCCCCCGATCTGGCGCGATTCCCTCGACTCGAGAGATCGGCGCTGATTCGGGCATACCTCCAAGGCGCAGACAGAATCGTCGGCAAGCGCAGTCGTGCCGACAGTTCGGTCGGCGAACCCGACGAGCGCGAACGCGTCCGAGGTCAGCTCGTGGTGCTGTGGGGCTTGCGGCGCGCCGCCTGGATGATCAGCTCGTAGACCCGCTCCAGCTCCTCCTCCGAGAAGCAGTAGAGCTCGATCCGTCCGCGACCCGACTTGCCCTGGACGATCCGGACCTTCGTCCCCAGCTCCCGCTGGAGGGACTCCTCGGCCGCCGCCAGGTTGGGGTCGCGCGCGACGGCACGCGGCCGGCCGGCCTTCCCCGGAGTCGCCTTGGCGAGCTTGGCCACGAGCCGCTCGGTGTCGCGAACCGACAGGCCCTCGCGGACCACCCGGTCGGCCGCCTCGATCTGCTGGAGCGGCTGCTCGAGACCCAGCAACGTGCGGGCGTGGCCGGCCGTCAGCTTCCCGGCCTTGACCTTCTCCTGAACCGCGCCGGGGAGGTTCAGCAGGCGCATCGCGTTCGCGACCGTCGTCTTCTGCTTGCCGGTGCGCTCGGCGATCTGCTGCTGGGTCATCTTGAAGTCGCGGGACAGCGCCTCGAAGGCCTGGGCCTCCTCGATCGCGTTGAGCTGCTCTCGCTGCAGGTTCTCGACCAGGGCGAACTCGAGGATGCGGTCGTCCGGCACCTCGCGCACCAGGGCCGGGATCTTGAGCAGGCCCGCCAGCTGGGCGGCTCTCCAACGCCGCTCGCCCGCCACCAGCTCGAATCGGCCCTCGCCGGCGGGGCGCACCACGACGGGCTGGAGGACGCCCTGCTGGGTCAGCGAGAGCGCCAGCTCCTCGAGCGTGGCGTCGTCAATCTTCTCGCGGGGCTGACGCGGGTTGGGCTGGATCAGGTCCAGGTCGATCTGCCGCAGCCCCTCCCGCAATGTCCCGGCCGGGGTTTCCGTGTCCGGCCTCGGAGCGCGCGGCGGCGCCTGCGGGATCAGGCTGCGGAGCCCTTTGCCCAGTGCTCTCTTCTTCATGGACCAGTAACTCCTTCACCAGGCTGAGGTAGGCCTCGGCGCCGCGGGACCGGATATCGTACGAGAAGATCGTCTCGCCGTGGCTCGGGGCCTCGCCCAGACGGACGTTTCGCGGAATGACGGTGTGAAAGACCTGCTTTCCGAAGACGTCACGGACCTCCTCGACCACCTGGCGCGCGAGGTTGGTGCGCTCGTCGTACATGGTCATCAGGATGCCGGCGATCTCCAGATCCGGATTGAGGCCGGCCCGCATCCTGCCGATGGTGTCCATGAGCTGGGTGATGCCCTCCAGGGCCAGGTACTCGCACTGCACCGGCACCAGCACGGCATCGGCCGCCGCCAGGGCGTTGACCGTCAGGAGCCCCAGGGACGGCGGGCAGTCGAGGATCGTGTAGTCGAACCCGGACCGGACGGGGTCGAGGAACCGCTTGAGCTGGTACTCCCGGGCCTCGACATCGATCAGCTCGAGCTCGGCGCCGATCAGGTTGTGGTCCGACGGGACCACGGTGAGGTAGGGCAGCGACGCCACCTCGAGCTTGATCTCCTCGTAGGTCGCGATCTTGCCGAGAGCCTCGTAGATCGACAGTCGGTAGGGATCGGCCTCGAAGCCCAGGGCGCGGGTGGCGTTGGCCTGCGGGTCGAGGTCCACGAGCAGGGTGGAGCGCTCGGCGATGGCGAGGCCGGCGGCGATGTTGACGGCGGTGGTGGTCTTCCCGACGCCGCCCTTCTGGTTCACGATCGCGATGACGCGGCCCAAGTCCGACTCCGGGCCCGGTGCGTACCGGAAAAACGCTTTCTTCGCGCCATTTCTCGCCGTCTTGAATGCCTCGGCGAGGGTGGCCGTGCGGAACGGGCGTACTCTACCACAGGGAGCTGATTCGGCTGCCGGACGAGGTTTCTCGGGGGGTTTTCACGTGAAAACCCACCGCGTAGGCGGGGCCGGCGCGGCCCGGGGTTTTCACGTGAAAACCTCGCGGGGCGCCCGCGAGGCTCATCCCGCTTCCGACCCGGCCAGGCCCAGCTTTCTGCACAGCCGAGCCAGATCCTGCTGCTCGCCAGGCGTCAGCGCCGAAAAGACCTCCACGATGCTCTCGACGTGGGACGGGAACGCCTTCTCGATCCTCCGCCTGCCTTCGGCCGTCAGGTGGACCGCGACCTGGCGCCGGTCCTCCTTGTCCCTGACGCGGCGCACCAGACCGCGGCCTGCGAGCTGGTCGACGAGCAGCGTGATGTTGGCCCGGCTGAGCAAGAGCTTCTTACCGATCCGGCTCTGGTTCAGCGGCCCCAGGTGAAGCAACATCTCCAGCACGCCGAGCTGGTTCTCCTTCAGTCCGATCCGCCTCAGGCTCTCACCCAGCCTCGCCTGCACCGTGTTGGCCGACCGCATCAGCTTGACGTAGGCGTCGAGCGCCCGGACCTCACTCGGCTTTCCCTTGTATCGCGTGGGCATCGGCTCCCCCGTTCCCCGGTCGGCCAGTTGTTTGGCGCTAGATAGTTCTGCGCTTGACACTCTAGCGCTCACGTATTATAACCCATGGCGAGTCCAGAGCACGGAGGGAAAAACGATGCTCAGATACCTGCTCGCCACGTCCGACGACCCGACCCCCCTGGTGGCCCGCCTGGCGCTGGGGATCGTGATCCTGCCCCACGGGCTACAGAAGACACTCGGCTGGTTCGGGGGCACCGGGTTCTCCGGCACGATGCAGTTCTTCACCGAAAACCTCGGTATCCCGTCGCTGTTGGCGCTGCTGGCGATCGCGGTGGAGTCCGTCGGCGCCCTGGCGTTGCTCGCCGGCCTGGCGACCCGGGCCGCCGCGCTGGGGACCGGCGTGACGATGGCCGTGGCCGCGGTCCTGGTCCACCTGGACAACGGCTTCTTCATGAACTGGTACGGCAACCAGGCCGGCGAGGGGTTCGAGTTCCACATTCTCGCCGTCGGCCTGGCCGTCCTGCTGTCGATCCGGGGCGGCGGTAAGCTGTCCCTGGACCGCATCCTGGCCGCCCGTTTCCAGGGCTGACCGGGGGAGGTTGAACCATGATCCGGATTCGACGATCCGAAGAGCGTGGACACGCCAACCACGGGTGGCTCGACACCTACCACACGTTCTCGTTCGCCGGTTACCACGACCCGCGCAACATGGGGTTCCGCTCGTTGCGCGTGCTGAACGACGACAAGGTCGCCCCGGCGGCCGGCTTCCCGACGCACCCGCACCGCGACATGGAGATCCTGACCTACGTCGTGGAAGGCGCGCTCGAGCATCGCGACAGCTCGGGCGGCGGATCGGTGATCCGTCCCGGCGACGTGCAACGGATGACCGCCGGCAGCGGGATCGCGCACAGCGAGTTCAACCCCTCGCCGGAGGAGTGGACGCGGCTGCTGCAGATCTGGCTGCTGCCGGAACGCCGCGGCCTCGAGCCCGGCTACGAGCAGAAGCACTTCGAGCAGGCCGGGCGGCGCGGCAAGCTGCGGCTGGTCGCCTCGCGCGATGGTCGCGACGGCTCGTTGACCATCCACCAGGACGTGGCGGTGTACGCGGGCCTGCTTGCGGCGGGGGACCGGGCGAGGCTGCCGCTGGCCCCCGGCCGGCACGCCTGGGTGCAGGTGGTGCGGGGTGCCGTCGGGCTCGGCGAGCGCGTGCTCGGCGAGGGGGACGGCGCCGCGATCAGCGACGAGCCGGCGGTGGAATTAACCGGCGGGGGCGACCAGGGCGGCGAGGTCCTGCTGTTCGACCTGGCCTGAACGACGAGGAGAGACCGAACCGATGGACAAGACTGCCAAGACCGAGCATCCCGTCCAGGAGCTGATCGCCAAACGCTGGAGCCCGCGGGCGATGCGGGAGCGGCCCGTGCCCCGCGAGACCCTGCTGTCGCTGCTGGAGGCGGCGCGCTGGGCCCCGTCGTGCTTCAACGCGCAGCCGTGGTCGTTCCTGATTGCCACGCGGGACGAACCCGAGGAGCTAGAGCGTATGGCCGGCTGCCTGGTCGAAAGCAACCGCGCCTGGGCCCGCCGCGCGCCCGTGTTGATGCTGACCGTGGCGCGCCTGACCTTCGAGCACAACGACAAACCGAACCGCCACGCCTGGCACGACATCGGGCTGGCGGTGGGCAACCTGTCGCTCGAGGCGACGGCGCGCGGCCTGTACCTGCACCAGATGGCGGGCATCGATCGCGACAAGGCCCGCGACACGTACCGCATCCCCGAGGGCTACGAGGCCGTGACCGGGATCGCGATCGGCTACCGCGCCGATCCCGAGATCCTCCCCGACGCGCTCAAGGAGCGCGAGCTGAAGCCGCGTTCCCGCAAGCCGGTCGCCGAGTTCACGTACTCGGGGACCTGGGGGCAGTCGTGGGCGAACGGAGGCGGTTAGGGTCGGCGCCTAGCCCGGGTGGGTGGCCGGCCGGAACTCCCAGATCCAGGAGCGCTCGCGGCCCGGCAGCGGCTGCCGCCGCACCGGCTCGAGCCGGCGCCAGGCCGCGCGGCGGGCTACCGCCGAGACGGTCTCCCCGGCCCACAGCAGCACGCGGGCGTCGTGCTCCAGGGCGGGAGCCAGCCGCGGCAGCAGCCGCTCCCAGTTGCCCATCGCCCGGGTGACCAGGACGCTCACGCGGCCGTCGAGCCGTTCGAGCAGGTCCGACGCCCGCTGGAGCTGCGCTTCGAGCACGGACCCCGCCGGCAGGCCCTCGATCGACGACAAGTCCCGGAGGAACGCCGCCTTCTTGTGCGACGCCTCGACCAGCACCGGCGCCAGGCCGGGTCGCGCCGCGGCGACGGGCAGGCCCGGGTAGCCGTTGCCGCTGCCCAGGTCGACCAGCGTGCCGCGGGCGTCCGGTGGCAGCAGCGCCGCCCCCTCGAAGGACTCGCCGAGGTGGCGCTCGACGAACTCCGCGGGCTCGGTGATCGAGGTCAGGTGCAGCACGTGGTTGCGCTGCAGCACGGCGCGGGCGTGCGCCGCGAGGCCGGCGGCGGCGCCGGGGGAGAGCTCGATGCCGCTCTGCGCGGCGCGCTCTCCGATCGCGGTCTCGAAGTCGAAGCTCAACCGGTGCACCGGCGGCGGGATCAGGCGGGCGCCGGACCCGCGGCGCGCGGGCGACGCTCCAGGTGCACGGCCAGCAACGCCAGCGCCGCGGGCGTCATCCCGTCGATTCTCGACGCGCGGCCCAGGCTCTCCGGCCGGACCCGCTCCAGCTTCTCCACCAGCTCGTGGGACAGCCCGGCCAGGCCGCGGAACACGAAGCCGTCGGGAATCCGCAGCGCGCCGGCGCGGGCGACCCGTTCGGCGGTGCGCCGCTGGCGGTCCACGTAGCCGGCGTAGCGGACCGTCTCGGCCACCAGCCGGCGCTCCCGTGGCGCCAGCGCCGCCAGGGTGTCGCTGAGCGCTGCCAGGCGCTCGGCGTCCACCTCGGGCCGGCGCAGCAGGTCGGCCGTCGAGGCCGGCATCTCGAGCGTGATCCCGACGCTGGCCAGCCGCTGTCGCGTCTCGATGCTGGGCGTCCAGCGCTCGGCCTCCAGCCGCCCCACCGCGCCGTCGATCCGCTCCCAGCGCTCGGCCGCCTCGCGGGCGCGCCCGGCGTCCAGCAGCCCGGTCCGCCGCCCGTGGGGCCCCAGCCGCCGGCTCGCCGTGTCGACCCCCAGCAGCAGCCGGTACTCGGCGCGCGAGGTGAACAGCCGATACGGCTCCGAGGTGCCGCGAGTCACCAGATCGTCGATCATCACGCCGAGGTAGGCCTCCCGGCGCTCCAGCACCAGCGGCGGCTCGCCGCGTGCGGCCAGCGCGGCGTTGATCCCGGCCATCAGCCCGAGCCCCGCCGCCTCCTCGTAGCCGGTGGTGCCGTTGATCTGCCCGGCCAGGTACAGACCCGCGACCCGCCGGGTCTCGAGCGTCGGCCGCAGCTCGGTCGGGTCCACGTAGTCGTACTCGACGGCGTAGCCCGGCCGCACCATCTCGGCGTCCTCGAGCCCCCGCACGGCGCGCACCATCTCGAGCTGCACCTCCGGCGGCAGCGAGGTCGAGAACCCGTTGAGGTACAGCAGGTCGCTGTCCAGCCCCTCGGGCTCGATGTACAGCGTGTGCCCGTCGCGGTCGGCGAAGCGGTGCACCTTGTCCTCGATCGACGGGCAGTAGCGCGGGCCGGTCGAGGTGATCCTGCCGGTGAACATCGGCGAGCGGTCGAGGTTGGCCACGATCAGCTCGTGCACCCGGGCGTTGGTCGCCGCGATGTGGCAGGGAACCTGGGGCAGCCGCGGCGCGCCGGTGATGTCCGAGAAGAACACCGGCTCGGTGTCGCCCGGTTGCTCCTCGAAGCGCGACAGGTCCACGCTGTCGCGCGCCAGCCGCGGCGGCGTGCCGGTCTTGAAGCGGCCGATGCGGAAGCCCAGCGCGGCCAGGGCGCCGGACAGGGCGTTGGACGGAGGCTCGCCGGCCCGGCCGCCGGGGGTGGCGTCGAGGCCCACGTGCAGCAGCCCGCGCAGGAAGGTGCCCGTGGTCATCACGACGCGGCCGGCCGCGATCGTCGTTCCCGCGGCCAACTCGACCCCGGTGATCCGCGAGTCCTCGACGACCAGCCTCGCCGCCTCGCCCTCGACCAGGGTCAGGTTCGGGGTGCCCCGCACCTCGGCCAGCATCGCCTCGTGGTAACGCTGCTTGTCCTGCTGGGCCCGGGGCCCGCGCACCGCGGGCCCGCGGCTCCGGTTGAGCAGGCGGAACTGGATCCCGCAGGCGTCGGCCAGGCGTCCCATGGCGCCGCCGAGGGCATCGATCTCGCGGACCAGGTGACCCTTGGCCAGGCCGCCGATGGCGGGGTTGCACGACATGCGGGCCACGGCGTCGGTCCGGAGCGTGATCAGCGCGGTCGCGCAGCCGATGCGTGCCGCGGCCAGCGCGGCCTCGCAACCGGCGTGGCCGGCGCCGATCACGGCGACGTCGTAGGTGTGCGGTTCGCTCATACCGTGGCTCTCGGGGCAGACAGGTTAGTGCGCCCGGGCCGCGCCGTCACGGCGGGCTCACTTCCCGATGCAGAAGGTCGAGAAGATCAGCTCGTAGAGGTCCTCGTTGCCGAACTCGCCGGTGATCTCCCCCAGGTGCCGCATCGCCAGCCGGAGGTCCTCCAGCACGAGCTCTTCGGTGAGCCCCGAGCCCGTGGCCGCGGCGGCCCGCTCCAGGCCCGCGGCGGCCTGCTCGAGGGCCCGCGCGTGGCGGGCGTCGGTGAGGATCGGGTCCTCCACCGGGCCCGCGCCGACCAGGCGGGAGCGCAGCGCCTCCCGCAACCCGGCCACCCCCTCGCCGGTCAGCGCGGAGACGCGCCGCGCGCCGTCGCGGGGCAGCGGCCGCTCCGCGACCCCGTCCAGGTCGACCTTGTTCACCACCACCACCGTGCGCCCGGCTTCGGCGGCATCGTCCAGGCGGCTCAGCGCGGCCCGCTCGGCCGGGTCCAGCGGGCGCGCGCCGTCCAGCACCAGCAGCACCAGATCGGCCTCGCCCCGCGCCCGCTCGGCGCGCCGCACGCCCTCGGTCTCCACGGGATCGACCCCCTCGCGCAGGCCGGCCGTATCCACCAGGCGGACCGGAATGCCTCCCAGGTCCAGCGTCTCCTCCAGCGTGTCGCGCGTGGTCCCGGGCACCTCGGTCACGATCGCGCGGTCCCGCGCCAGGAGCCGGTTGAACAGCGACGACTTCCCGGCGTTGGGCAGCCCGGTCACCACCAGGGCCGCTCCTTCGCGCACCAGCCGGCCGGTGCGGTACTCGCCGAGCATCCGCTGGCACTCGCGGCCCACGTCGCCGATGCCCCGCTCGAGCTGCGCGCGGGTGAGATGCGTCTCGGACTCGTCGACGAACTCCACGGCGGCCTCGCCCCGCGCGATCAGCTCGGCCAGCGCGCCGCGGAGCGGGGCCAGGCGCTGCGACAGCGCGCCCTCGGCCTGGGCGAACGCGACCCGGGCCTGGTACAGCGTGCGGGCGGCCACGAGGTCGCGCACCGCCTCGGCCCGCGCCAGGTCGATGCGGCCGTTGCGCAGCGCGCGGTAGGTGAACTCCCCCGGACCGGCGGGCTCGGCCCCGGCGCCGACCGCCGCCTCGACGAGCTCGGCCAGCACCGCCGGGCTGCCGTGGGGCCACAGCTCCACGGTCGGCTCCCCGGTGAACGAGTGCCCCGGGTCGAACGTAACCCGGTAGCCGTGGTCGACGGGCCGGCCGTCACGCCCGAGGAAGCGACCGAACGCCGGCGACTCGCCCCTGCGACCCGCCTGACGGCCGGCGGGCCGGAACAATCGCGACCCCACGGCCTCGGCCCGCGGGCCGCTGATCCGGACGCACCCCACCCCGCCGCGCCCCGGCGGCGTGGCCACGGCGACGATGGTGACGCCCGGATCGTGCATGGTGTCGCGGGGCCCGTTTCGCCCGGATGCTAGCGCGGAGCGATGCGGATCTGCTTCAGGAACCCGTCGCCCTCGGAGCGCGACGTCAGGTCGTCGAACTCGCGCACGGTCAGGTGCACGAGGCGCCGCTCGTAGGGGTTCAGGGGCTGGAGCTGCCGGGCCTCCCCGGTGCTGGCGACCTGGCCGGCCACCTCCTTGGCCAGCTCGATGATCTCCTGGTCGCGCCGGGTGCGGTAGCCGTCGCACGAGAGCTGGATCCGCCCGACCTCGGGCCAGGCGCGCCGTGCCATCCGGTTGAGCAGGAACTGCAGCGCCGACAGGAACTCGGCGTCCTTCTGGACCAGCATCTCGTGGTCGTTGCCCGACAGCTCGATCCGCACGCCGGCCTCGCTGCCGTGCGCCTCCACGCCCAGCTCGAGCGACATCAGCTCGAACATCCGCTCCACCGACGCCACCAGCTCGTCGACCTGCTCCTGGGGCGGCGGGGCGGAATTCCGGGGCCGCGCGCCGCGCTCCCGCGGGCCCGAGCGGGACCGTTTCCGGGGCTTGGCGGCACCCGGTTCGCCGCCCCCCCGCTTCTGGTCCGCGCGCGCCTGGCCGTCCGGGCGTCGCGACCGGGACCGCTGGGCCCCTTCGGAACGGCGTCCGCGCCGTCGACCGCGGCGTTCCCGCGCCGGGCGCTCCTGGGCGGGCTGCCGCCGCTCGGGCGGGGCCGGTTGCTCGCGGGGCTCGGCGGGCGCCGCCGGCGCCGGGCGCGCCGCCTCGCGCTCCCCGGGCTCCGGCGGCACGATCGCGATGCGCACCGCCTTGGCGCCGAGGCCGAACAGCCCCCGTCGCCCGGTGTCGAGGATCCGGTAGTGCAGTTTCGGCTCGGGGATGCCCAGGGCCGCGGCGGCCCGGTCAAGAGCCTCCTGCAGCGTCGCTCCTTCGAACTCTCTTTCGCCTGCCATGTGCCTTCTCCGGTTCGGGCTGGGGTACCAGCTGGTCGGCCCGCTTGTTGACCAACCACTGCTGGCCGATACCGAGCAGGTTGTTCACGAACCAGTACAGCACCAGGCCGCTCGGCATGTTGATGCAGATCCAGGTGAAGAACAACGGCATGAACATCATGATCCGCTGCTGCTGGAGCTGCGTCGGGTCGGTGACCTTGGTCATCGCCATCTTCTGCTGCAGGAACATCGTCACGCCCATCAACAGGGGCGTGATCCAGAACGGGTCCTTCTCCGACAGGTCCTGGATCCAGCCGAAGAACGGGGCGCCGCGCAGCTCCACCGCGACGGTCAGCATGTTGTAGAACCCGATCAGGATCGGGAACTGCATCAGCATCGGCAGGCACCCCGTGAGCCCGCCCATCGGGTTGACGCCCTCCTTCTTGTAGAGCGCCATCGTCTCTTCGTTCATCTTGCGGCGGCTCTCGGCGTCCTTGCTCTTCTTGTAGCGGTTCTTGATCGCCTGGACCTTGGGCTGGAGCCGCTGCATCTGGGCCTGACTCTTCTTGATGCTGACCATCGAGTACTGGTTCAGCGGAAACAGCAGCAGGCGCAGCACGATCGTGGTCAGGATGATCGCCATCCCGTAGTTGGCGATCGTGTGGTCGTAGACCCACAACAGGCACAGGAACAGGAACTTGGAGACCGCGGCCAGGAAGCCGTTGCTGGAGAACCAGACCACCTTCTCCAGCTCGTGGCCCAGGCCCCGCAGCAGGGTGTATTTCTTCGGCCCGACGTAGAGCTGCGCACCCTCGGCGGGCACGGCCACCGCCACGGTGGCGACCTTCTCGGGCTCGGCCTCCGACGCCTCCGCCGCGGCGTCCGCCGCGAGCGGCACGCGCACCAGCTCCTCGACCTCGATGGTCGCCGAGCCCGTGGCCTCGCGCGGCAGCACCAGCGCCGCGAAGTACTGGTCTTCGAGGCCGACCCAGCGCAACGGCCCGCTGCGCTGGCCCGGGTCGACCTTGTGCTTGCGCTCGCGGGTCACCTGGCCGCCGAGGTTCCAGACCACCTGGCCGGAGTAGTAGTAGGTGCTGTTCTCGGCCGCCG
>JBFKMV010000066.1:0-22046 GCA_041629655.1 Candidatus Polarisedimenticolaceae bacterium | reverse complement strand
GAGCGCCCGTCGCCGGCGGCGGACGTGCCGTCGCCGGTGAAGCTGCGGTTCTCGAGCGCCGCGAGCGTGCGCGCCTCGTCGTCGGTGGCCTCGGTGGACAGGTAGTAGGTCTCGGCGCCGACCGCGCTGCGGCGCGGCGAGCTGTTGACGTGGACCGACAGGAACAGGTCGGCGCGGTTGTGGTTGGCGATCGCGGTGCGCTCGTCCAGGTCGAGCTGCCGGTCCTCGTCGCGGGTCAGCACGACGCTCACCCCGCGGTTCTGCTGGAGCTGCTGCTTGAGCCGCTGCGCCAGGTCCAGCGTGACCTCCTTCTCCAGCAGGCCGCTGGGCCCGCTGGCCCCGAGCTCGCTGCCGCCGTGACCGGGGTCGATCACCACCACGGTGCGGTTGCGCTTGCGGCTCTTGCGCTCGGCCGGGGTGGTGGTGACGATGCCGCCCGGCCCGCGATCCGTCTCGCCCTGGATGTCGATCACCAGGCGGTCCGGGTTGCTCAGCTCGAAGGTCTCGTGGCGCTGGTAGCCCGGGCCCGGCTCGAACAGGATCCGGCGCTCGTCGAGCTGGCTCCAGCCCGCCAGCAGGTCGCTGTCGACCCGTCCCGACGCCGGCTCCAGCGTCACCGGCTCGGCGTAGAGCAGCTCCAGCTTGCGGTTATTGACCATCAGGACCCGCGTGACGTAGCGGGTGTGGGTCAACAGCACGCGGGTGGTCGAGCCCTCGGTGTCGACGGAGACCCGGACCACGGGTCGTTCGGCCAGCGCGGGCAGCGCGCACGCGAGCAGCGCCGCGGCCGCGAGCAGCAGACGCACGCAGCGCGCTTTTCCGCCGATGGGGGGACGAGCTCTCACCGGGTCCGGATTCTATCCGATGACCCGGAACCGCGCAGGCGCGGGCCGGCTAGCCCTGCTTGCTCTGGCCCGGCGGCGACTCCGGCGGCCGGTCCGGCGGCTTGCCGGGCGGGTTCGGCGGATCGTTCTGGCCGGGCGGGTCGGGCGGACGGCCCGGGGGCTTGCCCGGCGGCTCGAACGGGCTGGCGGTCGATTCCTCGAACGCGCCGGACGGGTTCGACTGGAACAGCTCGTTCAGTCCCACGGCGACCATCCGCCCGGGGACCTCGGAGCGGTCCTGCGGTGGTGCCGCGGAAGCCACGGCAACGAAGGCCAGTAGACCGAGGCCGGCGATCGCCCTGCGCACGCTCATCCGAGGCTCCCTCCTGGTGACCCGCTGCACCTTGTTTACGCCCGCGCCGCGGCACCTGTCAAGGCGAAAGCCCGGCGCACGCGGTCGGTCAGTCCGCGGGCTCCGTCACGGGCAGGTGGCCAACGCGTCCTGGCCGGTGACGCCGCAGAATCCGATCCCGTTCGCCGCCAACGGGTTGCCGAGATCGTCGTAGCCGTGGGCCCCCTCGGTGCCGGCGCCGTCGGTGGCCGTGACGACAAAGAACACGTTGCCCGAGGCCGTGGCCGGAATCGGCAGATCGGCCCGGCCCGAGTTGCCGATGTCGCACTCGGCCCCCGAGTAGGAGCGTGTCGCCACGTCGTCCAGGTCGCCATAGAGCAGGTTGTACGTCTGCGCGACGCACGTGCCGGTGACGTCCCACTGGACCCGCATCGTCGTGGCGTCGAGCCGCGTGGCCCTGAGCGGCGCGCCCGGTGCGTGGAGCCCGTCGGGCACCGGCACCGGCGTCGTCACCGCCGGCTTCCAGTCCCACATGCTGCGGCCGTGCGTGCCGACGCGGAGGTGTCCCGTGTCGCGGTTGTAGGTGAACTCGATCGCGGCGGCCGTGGGCAGTCCGCTGCTGAAGCCGTACCACGTCGCGCCGTCGTCGTCGGAGCGGAACACCGCGAGGTCGGTGGCGACGATCAGCGTGCCCGGGTTGTCGCCGTCGACGACCATGTCGTTGACCGGAACGTCGGGCAGGTCCCCGGTGCGGATCTGCCACGTCGCGCCGCCGTCGTCCGACTTCCAGATCCGCTGCGCGCCGAAGCCGCTGATCACCACGTAGACCGTGTCGCGGTCGTCGGGGTGCACGGCGATGCGCCGCACCGTGGTCATCGGCATCGCGCCGTCGCGGATGTCGGTCCACGAGGGGCTGGGATCGAGGGCGTCGTTGGTCTTGTACAGTCCGCCGGCCGTGAAGCCCGCGTAGACCGTGGCCGAGTCGCTGGGCGCGACGGCGATCGCGCCGACCGAGAGGCCGAAGTACAGCGGGCCGCTGACCGACTCCCAGTCCGTCGCCCGCGCGTCCAGCGAGCGGTAGATCCGGCTTCTGCCGGTCCACATGTTGTTGCGGTTGCCCGGATCGACTTCCAGGATGCCGATCCACGAGCGCGGCTCGCCGCCGCCCATGCCGCCGTTGGCCGAGAACCAGCTCGCGCCGTCGTCGGCGCTGCGTTGCATGTTGTGGTTCTGGAACTCGCCCACGATCACGTCGCTGGCGTCGGGACCGGCCATGCACATCCCGCCGTCGCCGCCCAGCGGCTGCGTCCACTCGTCGCTCTGCCGCCGGCGGTGCGAGCCGTTGTCCTGCGTGCCGCCGAAGGCCCAGTAGTCGTTGCTGGCGTGGCGGCAGATGCCGTAGTACTGCGAGGTGTCCATGCCCAGCGACCATTCGACCCACGAGTCGCCGCTGTTCGACGAGTGGTAGATGCCGCCGTCGTTCGCCAGCAGCACCTCGCCGGCGGTCGGCGTCAGGATGTGGTGGTGATCGACGTGCACGCCCGAGGACATCACGGCCCAGCTGGCGCCGCCGTCCAGCGAGCGGTAGGCGCTGACGCCGCCCGCGTACATCAGGTCGGGGTTGACGGGATCGATGCCGACCACGTTGTCGTACCAGCACTGGCCGCCGCAGTAGCCCAGCGAGCCGCCGTTGGGAACGGTCCAGCTGTCGCCGGCGTCCACGGTCTTGTAGATCGTTCCGCCGCTCTCGTCGACGCCGGCCAGCATCACGTCCGGATTCGCGGCGTGGACCGCCAGCGAGATGCGCCCGACGCTGCCGGCCACCGGCAGCCCGTTCTCGAGCAACGTCCAGCTCAGCCCGCGGTCGGTGGAGCGGTAGATCCCGCCCACGTCGCCGCCCCACAGCGCGCAGTAGACGCGGTCCGGATCGTCCGGGCGCACCAGCACGTCCGAGGCGCCGGTTCCGGTGGGCAGCCCCGGGGCGCTGACCACGCTGAACGTGGCGCCGGCGTCGGTGCTGACGTAGCAGCCATCGTCGCCGGCAGCCCAGATCCGCGAGGGCTCGGAGGCGTGCATGGCGAGCCGCCGGACCGAGGACGAGAAGTGGTTGCTGGCGCTCCAGGTCAGCCCGGCGTCGGTCGACTTGAGCACGCCGATGCCGGGGTAGTTGTCGATGGCCAGGTTGCCCTCGCCGGTGCCGAAGTAGATCGTTGCGGGATCGGTGGGGTCGAGCAGGATCGCGCCGCCGGAGAGCGTCTGCTCGAAGTCGCTCAGGCGCTCCCAGGTCTGGCCGGCGTCGCGCGTGCGCCACACGCCGCCGTCGGCGACCGCCGCGTAGAGCGTGTCCGGCTCGCCCGCCGGGCGGTCGAGCCCGGTGGTGCGGCCCGCGATGTCGTAGGGACCGATCGGCACCCACACGCCGCGCGCGGCGATGCCTCCCGCGATCTCCGTCCGCCCCGCGGCGGGTGCGTCGCCGCGGAGCCGGCCCAGGACGTCCGACTCCACCGTGGCGAGCCGCTCGCGGCGCCCGAGCTCGAATGCCGCACTGGCGGCCCGGCTGCGCCCGGCGTCGCGCAGCACCGCGATGCCGCGGGCGCGCCAGCCCTCGGGGACCGGCCGGTCGAAGGGAGCGAGTCGGGAACGGTAGTACCAGTACAGACGCATGATCCGCTTGTCCGCGCGGCCGCTGCGGATCAGCTCGACCCAGTGCCGGAAGGTCGGGTCGACCGCGTTGACCTCGGCCTCGGTGAGCTGCGTCCAGCGCCGCAGCTGCTCGCCCTCGGTGAGCGGTCCGCCCTCGACGTCCTCGCCCGGTTGCGTGTTGCCGGTCAGACCGTGACGCGGCGAGGCGATGCGCGTCTCGGGCGCGTCGTCCTGCGCCGCGAGCGAGCCGGAGAGCGTTGCGACCACGACCAGCGCGACGGTGCGCCAACCCCCGGTCCTGGGCATGGAATCCCCCCTCTGTGATGCCGGGCCGCCGGCCCGGTCTCAGGCGACTTGGTTATACGAGGACTCGCGCCGGCCCGCAACAGAGCGGGCCGCGCCGCCCCGGGGCGCCTAGGCGAAGCGGGTGCAATAGATCGGAGGCAGGTGTCCCGCCGCGACGTGCCAGCGGTCGCCCTGGTTCTCGCTGACCCACAGTGTCCCCGTCGTGGAGCCCATCACGAGGCGGTCCCCCGACTCGTCGACTTCCAGGGCGTGGCGGTAGACCAGGTCGTAGGCATGCTGCTGCGGCAAGCCGTCGCGCAGCAGCTCCCAGCTCTCGCCGCCGTCGCGCGTGCGGGCCACGACGAGCTTGCCGTCCACCGGGACGCGGCACTCGTCCTTGACGCCGGGCACGAGCCACGCCGTGGCGGGCTCGGCCGGGTGGACCGCCACGGCGAAGCCGAAGTTCGACGGGCGCACGGTGGTGATCTCGTTCCACGTCGCCGACCCGTCCGTGGAGCGGAACACGCCGTTGTGGTGCTGGACCCACAGCACGTCGGGCATCGAGGCGCACTGCACGACGCGGTGCGGGTCCTGGATCTCCGGTTGCTCGCGCTTCTCGGGCGGCATGTAGGCCGCGTGCATGCCCTGGGTCTCGCAGCTCCACGTCTCGCCCTGGTCGCGGGTCACCCACACCCCGCCGCACGAGACGCCGACGGTCAGGCGCCGCGCGTCCCGGGGGTCGACGCACACCGAGTGGATCCCCGGGTCGTCGTAGCCGCCGCCGAACCACGAGGCCCGCTCGGGCCGGTTCCACAGCGGCCGGTTGAGCGTCCACGTGGCGCCGCGGTCGCGGGAGACGAACAGCCCCCCGGGGATCGTCCCGCACCACAGCAGTCCCGGCTCGTTCCCACCGCCGGGCTCCAGCGCCCAGATCTGCACCAGCGAGGGGCCGTCGTCTCCCGCGGCGGGATACGCGGGCACGCCGCATTCCTCCCAGCTCTCGCCGCCGTCGGCGGAACGGTGCAGCTTGACGCCGAAGTGTCCGAGGTTCAGCGCGGCGTAGACCGTCCCGTCGCGCCGGTCGTGCAGCAGCATGGTCACCGGGTCGCCGATGAACGCGCTGTTGACGATGCGCCAGCCGTCCCCGCGCTCCAGCGTGAACAACCCCTTCCGCGTCCCGACGAAGATCCGCTCGCTCATGATCCGGACTCCTCAACCTCCCGACAGCGCCTGCATCACGTACAGCTCGGCCTGTGGCGAAACCGCGTCACTCAAGGCGCGCCGGTCCTCGATCATCTCGCCGTCGATGAACACCACGACGTGCCGGCGCAGCCGGCCCTGGTCGTCCAGCACGTAGCCGCGCAGGCGCGGGTTGTCCTGGAACACCGCATCCAGGGCCTCGCGCACGGTCGCTCCCGGCACCTCGCGTGCGGGGCACTCGAGGTGGCGGTTCAGGTTGGCGGTGAACACCACGCGCGGCATCGGGACCTCTTGCCCCAGTCTACCCCAGGTGGCGGGCCGCCTCGGTCCGCCGGTCCGAGCGGTCCCGCCAGCGGAAACGTTCCGCGAACGGGTTCGGCCGGCCCTCCAGGCGGTCGGCGATCACGCCGCCGATCACGGGCGCGAACTTGAACCCGTGACCGCTGCCGCCGGCCGCGACGAACAGGCCGGGACGC
Organism: Candidatus Polarisedimenticolaceae bacterium; assembly: GCA_041629655.1. Lineage (GTDB taxonomy): Bacteria > Acidobacteriota > Polarisedimenticolia > Polarisedimenticolales > Polarisedimenticolaceae > JBFKMV01. The sequence goes on along the minus strand of JBFKMV010000066.1, from coordinate 16,266 downwards.
TCCGGGTGGTGGTCGATCCAGAAGTTGCCGTCCCAGGCGTCGCAGTACAGGCACGTCTTGGCGTGGTCGAGCGGCGCGGCGGCCAGCGCCGGGATCGTCCCGGCCAGGAACTCGCGGAATCGCGGCTCCGCGGCGGGGTCGACGGTGCGTGGCGCGTCCGGATCGACGGACCGTCCGGCGCCGTGGTTCGACACCTTGACCAGACCGTCCCCGTTGACCGGAAAGCCGTACCACCCCGTGTTGGCGATGTCCGCCGCCCAGACCGGAAACGACGGCGCGCGGAAGGGCCGCGGGTCGGCGGGCCGGAAGTACAGCACGGGCTGGGCGACCGGCCACATCCGGTCCGACAGCTCCGGCAGCAACGACGGCGTCCAGGCGCCCGCGGCCAGCAGCACCACGTCGGCCTCGAGCTCGGCGCCGCCGGTGGTGATCGCGCCCCGCACCCGGCCGCCCCGCTCGACGAACCGCGCGACGCCGCTCCGTTCGACGATCGTCACGCCCGCGCCGCGAGCGGCCGCCGCGAGACCGCGCACGACGTTCTCGCTCTCGGCCCACCCGGCGCGGGGGTTGAGGTAACCGTCCGGGTAGCAGCCCGGCGTCCAGGCCGGAAAGCGCGTGCCGAGATCCGAGGCGCCGAGCCGCTCGAGCGTGTGGCCGCGCGCGGTGAGCAGCCGCAGGCAATCGTGCTCGAAGCCGCCCTGCTCCAGCGGCGCGCCGCTCAACAGCAGGAATCCGTCCTGGTGGTACGGCGGGCGCGCCCACTCGCGGTTCCAGCGGTCCCACACGGCCAGCGCTCGTTCGGCCAGCTCGGTGTACAGCGCGTCGGGACCGTAGTCCATCCGCACCGCCTTGCTGATGTCGCTCGAGGAGGCCTCAGGCCGCGGCACCGGACCGGCGTCCAGCAGCGTGACCGCGTGTCCGCGACGCCGCAGCTCCAGCGCGGCGGCCACGCCGAACACGCCGCCCCCGGCGACGACCACTTGCATCGCGGGGGCGGTCATTCCTCGAGCAGCGCCCCGGGAAGCACCGACCGGCCGCCGAGCGAGGTGTAAAAGCCGTAGGCCACGACGGCGGCCAGGCTCGCCAGCGCGAGCCAGGTGCCGCCCGCATACCACGCCGAAAGGTCTGCCGGCATCGGGAAGCTGAGCGTTACGTCGGCCACCGCGGTTCCGACCAGGATGCACAACAGGCCGAACCGCACCACCATCACGACCAGCAACGCCGTGGCCACGAGACTCAGCCCGACCGACCACGGGCTCGGCTGCGGGGTGGCCAGGATGCTCGAGGCGAGCAGCGCGAACAGCGCCAGGTTGGCCAGCCAGGCGATCCGGAGCAGCCGCCGCAGCAGGAACCATACGAACACGATGAACAGCGCGCTGAACACGGCGTCGGTCTCGAAGTTCATCAGCCGGCCGACCGTCGCCCCGATCCCGTTCAACGGGTCGACCCAGCTCGGCAGCGGCATTGCTTGCGGATCGCCGAGCAGCCGCGGCACCGCGACCGTGAGCATGACGACCAGCGCGACGCCCGCACCCAGCGCCGATCCGATCAACACGTCCCGCCCGACCAGCGGGTCCCGGACGCGTCCCGCCAGCAACCGCGTCCAGGCGACGATCTGCGTCGGGTAGCTCCGGCGCACGTAGGGCTCGAGCGCGACGTACAGCATCCACATCAACCCGCTGACGAACAGCCCGAAGCCCGCGGCGCGGACGAACGAGCCCCAGACGGTCACGATCTCGCCGGTGTGGTCGCTCCAGAACACCCACACCCCGATGTACAGCAGGAACATCACCAGCCCGAGCCGGAACGCTCCGCGTCGGTCGCCCTTGCCGGCGCGCAGGTTGCGACGCGCCATCCACAGCGCGATCGTCAGCACGACCAGGATGATCGTCACCACCACGGCCTGTCGCACGCCCGCGCCGGCCGGGGTCGGCGCGTCCGTCTCGCGCTCCGCGCGGGTCCAGGGGCCGATCACGTGGAAGTAGAACGGCTGCCCGCGGTAACCGGCGGCCTCGACCCGCAGCTCGATGCCGGGCAGCTGCCCGAGCGAGCCGGTCCAGGCCGCGCGGCTGTCGGCGTGGTACGGCGGCACCCAGGCCGGCGCGGCGCTCGCGAAGTCCGCCGGGTCGAGACCCGCGGCCTCGAACAGCCCGTCCCAGTCGGGGGCGGCGGAGCCATCGCGGTCCGGCCCCGCCGGGGGTGGTTCCTCGCGTTGCGGCGGGACCGCCTCGTAGCGCACCAACCGGCCCAGAGGGTCCAGCTCGACCATCGCCATACCGCTGGTCAGCGGCGGAGGATCCGAGCGGGTGACGTTGGCGAACGGGCCGACCCGCGCATCGAGCTCGCGCGGGCCCTGGCGGTACCAGAACCGCAGCGCCGGAGGCTGCCCGTTGCGGGCCATCTGCCAGCGGTCGTCGAGCTGTTCGGTGTCCCGCAGCCACTGCTGCAGGTCGGGGTCGATGAAGAACCCGGACTTGGCGTCCGCGGGGTTCGCGTGACCGAGCCGTTCGAGCAGCGTCTGCGCGGTATCGGCCAGTACCGCCCGCGGTTTGGTCAGGGCAAGCTGCGGGATCAACTGGACCTGCCGCCCGATCATGACGACGGCGACGATCTGCACCACGAACGCCGCGAGCAGCGCAGCCGCGACCCACGGGCGCAAGCTGCCCTCGACGCGCGCCGCCGCCACCAGCTCGGGGGACGGCGTCTCCCCGGCCGCCAGCGCCGCCGCGAGCGGATCGGAGCCGGGCAGCGCCGCGGCCACCGCGACCGCCGAGGCCGGACGGTCGGCCGGCTCGCGCTCGAGACAGTGCAGGATCGCGCGACCGACGGCCGCGTCGATGTCGACGTGGCGCGCGGGGTCGACGGGCTCCGAGTGTTCGTGCAGCGCGCGCAGCTCCTCCAGGGTACCGGCCTTAACGGCCGACCGGCCGGTGAACAGCTCGTACAGCACCAGGCCCAGCGAGAACAGGTCGCTCTGCACCGAGACCTCGCGCCCCGCGAGCTGCTCGGGCGCCATGTAGGCCGGCGTCCCGGAACGGATCTCCTGGCCGCGGACCTCGTCGGCCAGGCCGGCCAGGCCGAAGTCCGTCACGCGCACGCGTCCCCGACCGTCGATCATCACGTTGGCCGGCTTGAGGTCGCGGTGCAGCAGGCCCTGCTGGTGCGCGGCGGCCAGGCCGGCGCAGAGCTGGCGCGCGATCTCGGCGCCCTTGGCGGTCGGGACGTGGCCGATCCGCCGCAGCAGCGAGGCCAGGTCCTCGCCGTCCACGTATTCCATCGACAGGTAGAGCTGTCCCGAGTACTCGCCGATGTCGTGGACGCGGCAGACGTTGGGGTGCGTGATCTGGCGCGCGACGCGCACCTCGTTGAAGAAGCGCTCGCGGACGCCGGGCTTGTCGGCGAGCTGCGGCGCCAGGAACTTCAGCGCCACCGACTGTCCGAGCGTCAGGTCGTCGGCGCGGTAGACCTCGCCCATCCCGCCGCGACCGAGCAGGCCGACGATCTTGTAGCGGTCGGCGACCACGTCGCCGGTGGCGAAGCGGCCCGGCTGCGCGGGGTCGGAGAGCGCCGAGCGCAGCAACGACGCGACGTGCGACGTGCGCGGCGCCGCGGCGGCGCGCGGATCGCCGACGGCGCGGGTCGGGGTCAGCGAGGGATCGACGGCTTCGCCGCAGGACGAGCAGTAGTTGCTGTCCTCAGCCACCTCGCTGGCGCATGAGGCACACTGAAGCATGGGGGATTCCCTGCCCGGAATGTAGCACAGGGTAGTTACGGCGGATCGTCGCCGGAGTTTCCGATGCTACGATGCGCTGGATGCCGCTTCTGAACCGACGGCGCGCGTTGTTTCTGCTCGGGGCCGGCGGGCTGGGGCTGGTCGGCGCCCGGTTCGGCCTGCCGTGGCTGATGCGCCCGGGCCCGGTGCGCCCGCTGGGCGGCGAGACGCTCGCCTTCGTCGAGCGCTGCTTCGAGGGGCTCGACCGCCGGCAGATCTGGGACACGCACGTGCACGTGATCGGGCTGGGCGGCGGCGGCACCGGCTGCTGGATCAACCCGGCCGCGCAGAGCCACCTGCACCCGATCCGGCGGCTGCAATACGACGTGTACCGCTCGGCGCTGGGCATGCAGAGCGACGAAACCGCGGACGCGGACTACGTCGAGCGGCTGTTCGCGATGCACCGCCTGGCCAACCCGGACGGCATGCTGGTGCTGATGGGATTCGACATGGTCGTCGATCCCGACGGCCGCGAGAACCGGGCGCTGTCGCCGTTCTACACGCCGAACGACTACGTGCTGCGGCTGGCCCGGGAGCGCGACGACGCCGTGGCCTGCGTCTCGATCCACCCCTACCGCGCCGACGCCGTCGAGCGGCTCGACGCCGCCGTGGAGGCCGGGGCGCGCGCGGTCAAGTGGCTGCCCAACTCGCAGGGAATCGACCCCGGCTCCGCGGCCTGCGAGCCGTTCTACCGGCGGCTGGCCGAGACGGAACTGCCGCTGATCAGCCACGGCGGGCGGGAGTACGCCGCCACCGCGGCGCACGCCCAGGAGTACGGCAACCCGCTGCTGCTGCGCCGCGCGCTGGATGCGGGGGTCAAGGTGGTGGTGGCGCACTGCGCCGGCTTCGGCCGCTCGCAGGACCTGGACCTGCCGGCAGGACAACGGCGCGACCGGCCCTCGTTCGAGCTGTTCCTGCGCCTGATGAACGACGCGCGTTACGACGGGATGCTGTTCGGCGACATCTCGGCGGTGACGGCGCTCAACCGGAGCGGACGCGCGTTGCGGCAGCTGATCCGCGCCCGGGAGCTGCACCCGCGACTGGTCAACGGGTCGGACTATCCGATGCCCGCGCTGGGGTTCCTGTTCAGCCCGGCCAAGCTGCAGTACGAGGGGTACCTCGACGACGAAGAGCGGCGGGTGTGCAGCCGCGTCCAGGATGCCAACCCGCTATTGTTCGACTTCGTGGTCAAACGATCGTTGAAGGTCACCGCGGACGGCCGGGTGCACCGCTTCGCTCCGGGGGTGTTCCAGACGTCGTGGCTGTTCCGTCGAACGGCCGATAGCCGATCCGAAGCCACAGCTTGATCGTGCCGCGCTCGGTGTCCTCGACGAGCGCCTGGAGCTCGTCCTGAAGCACCCGTCCCGGCGGGCGCCCGACTCTCGTGAAGCGCCACATCCGGTAGCGGGTCCCGGACTTCTCGTCCAGAGCGCGCTCCGGCGATGCGGCGACGACGTCGAGGACGCGACCCTTCACGACCACGCTCTCGACCTCGAACGGCGTCGTGTCCCGCCAGTCGATCTTCCCGGCGAGTCGCGGGTTCAGGATCTCCACGACGCCCCGGAGCCGCGCCGCAAGATCGACCGGACCGTCGCCGTCCGCCACGCGGCACGTCCCGGCCGCGCCGCCGTCCCCGAGACAGGACCAGCCGAGCAGGCGCAGCGCCGCGGCCAGCGCGGGGTACGTCGCCGGCTCCCAGGGCGGGCGCGGGCCGGTCTCCCAGTAGCCGTAGCCCTCGCGCCGCTTGCCGGTCAGCCAGTCGCTCCAGCCGCCCGGCAGCCACGGCTCGCTCATCCGGTCCCGGATCGAGGCCGTGATCACCGCGCCGTCCGGGCGCGTCTCGAAGACGAAGCGTCCGGCCGGATCGCCCAGGACGTGGAACGGATACACCGGGTCCCGGTGCAGCGGGTCGCGGATCCGCCCCTCGCCGCGGTGACGCTCGGCCCAGAAACGGTCGGCGCGGGCCGACCACGCCGGTTGCCGCGGCGCGGTCGGCTCTACCCGGTCCGCGTCCCACCACTCGGCATAGCGGTCGCGCGCCAGCGGCTCGAGGACCTCGCGCAGCGCGCCGTAGGGATGTCCCCGGGGCTCGGGAACCGACACGGCGGCTCCCAGCTTGACCTCGTCCTTGGCGTCGTACCAGCGGAACACCCACGGATCCTCGAGCGGCCGCAGCAGCTCGTAGCGGACCGAGCTTGCGGACGCGGGCGCCGCGCGCATCAGCAACCGCCCTCCGGCCCACATGTCGAGCGCGACGCGCCGGCCCCACACCGAGTGGCGTCCGAGCAGCTTGAGCTCGAAGTGAACTTCGAATTCTTCTGGCAGGTCGTCCGCGCGCGTGACCGCCGCCGCCGCAACGAGCGTGACCACGAGCGTCGCGAGTGTCAACCGTCGAGTCTTCACGACGGGAATAGTGTACGCGCGACTCCGCGTTGGGGGTTCACGACGCGCGCGAGTTGCGTTAAGATCGACGGTGAGCCGCGGTTGATGCTATCCGTGCAGAGGGGATCCGGACTTCAGCCTTCGGGGATCCCGCTTGCGCGTCGATGACGCACAGGCGGTGAGGGGCGCAGGTCGGGAAGGCCCATGCCGGTACGCTACGACATCGACACCCGCCTCGAGATCGTCCGCGTCGTCGCCGACGGCGCGGTGTCCTACGAGGACGACCGCGATTGTCTACTCCGGGTCCTGGACGACCCGCGGCACCGTCCGGGCTTCGGTTTCCTGGTCGATCACCGGCGCCGGATGCCTGCCGCCACCGCGGAGCACGTTCGCGCGATGGCGGGAACGTTCGAGGAGCTGAACGATCGGCTCGGCCGGTTGAAGTTGGCCGTGGTCGTCGAACGGGACGTGTCGTTCGGGCTGGCCCGGATGTTCTCCGCGCTGACCAGCGATCTCGCGATCCAGGTCGAGATCTTCCGCGCGCCCGAAGAGGCCGAGGCCTGGCTGACCGGGGAATCCTAGGGAGCACAGTCCCCGGAGGCGGCGAGACGCTCTCCCCCGCCGCTCGAGCGGCCGTAGGACCCCGGCCCCGCCGACAGGCCCTGGCTGCCGCGGTAGACGAAGAACCACGCCTGCCCGGGTGCGGGATCGACCGGGTCCTCGAATCCCGCCGTGTCGGTGTCGGGCGAGTCGTCCTCGAGGCACGCGACCGCGCCCAGGTCGACGTCGGCGGCACCGTCGAAGGCCAGCGCAGCCACGTCGCCGCGGATCACGTCGTAGCGCAGCGGCCCGGGCTCGGGATCCCAGGTCAGCAGCGTCGGGCTCGGCTTGCCGACCTCGAAGCGCGGGCTCGCCAGGCGGTCGATGGCCCACAGCTCGCTGAGCAGGTCCGGGTTCCCGCCGGTGAAGTCCCCCAGCCCGGCGAACACCGAGACGTCGCCGGCGTCGTCGGGCGAGACGCTCCCCGACCCGCCCAGGGGCAGCAGGCCGAGACTCGGCAGGGCCGCACGCGGCGGGCCGATCCGTTCCACCGCGCCGCCGCCCGACGGCACGCGGTACAGGTCGGCCGGAGCGTCGGGATCGTCCTCGAGCAACGCCGCGGTCGACGAGAAGTGCACCCACGCCCCGTCGGCGCTGATCCGCGCGCCGCCGGACGAGCCTTCGAGGGTGAGCGTCAGCGGCGTGGTGGTCAGCGTGTTCGCGTCCCAGACAAGCACCTCGAGGTTCAGCTCCGGGTTGCCGCCCGCGAGATCGGCCGCCGACTCGAACACGACCCGGTCGCCCGCCGACGAGACGTCGGGAGCGCGCGAGTCCAGCACGGCGTCGCCGGTCAACCGCTCCAGCAGCGTGCCGTCGGAGCGCACGCGATAGATCTCGAAGCTGCCGTCCGGGTTGCCGCCGTCGAGATCGGCGTCGGACTCGAACACGACCCAGCCGCCGCTGCCGTCCACGCGCGGACGCTGGCTCAGCGTGGCCGCCGGCCCGCTGGTCAGCTGGATCAACCCGCTGCCGTCGGCGAGCATGCCGAAGATCTCGCGTGAGCCGTCGAGGTTGCCGCCCAGCGGGTCGGCGTCCGAGTCGAACACCACGCGGCCGGCGTCGCCCGAGATTGCCGGGTTGGTCGAGGCCGTGCCGGCCGGGCCCGTGGTGAGCTGCTGGAGTCCCGTCCCGTCGGCCCGGATCCGGAAGATCTCCTCCGATAGATCGGCGTTGCCGCCCGCGGGGTCGCTGTCGGCCGAGAAGACGATCGTGTCGTTGTCCCCCGCGATCGACGGCGAGCCGGCCCCGCCCGAGGTCAGGGTCGTCAGCTGCGTCTCGTCGCTGCCGTCGGTCTGGACACGCCACAGCTGCGAGGGCGCCAGCAGGCCGGTCGTCTTCAGGAACACCACGCGGGAGCCGTCGGCCGACGTGTCGGGCGCGGTGCTCAGGATCGTCTCGTAGACCACGAGCTGTCGCTCGCCGCCTCCGCCGCCGGCCTCGACCATCAGGTTGGCGGTGTTGTCGACCGTCAGGTAGCTCACGCGGCTGCCGTCGCCGGAGACGCTGGGCAGCAGGCTGCCGACGTTGAGCAGCGTCGCGGTGATCGCGCCGAACCCCGTCCCGTCGACGTTGCGCCGGAAGATCTCGAAGTTGCCGTCGAAGTTGACGAACAGCGTGTTGTGGTTGGAGTGGAAGAACACGGTCAGCCCGTCGTCGGTGATCGACGGGGCCTGCGCGCCGGGCTCCCCGGTGAAGCCGAACAACGCCTGCGACGAGGTCACCTGCACCAGGTTCGTGCCGTCCCAGTCGACCGCGAAGATCTCGGTCCGGTTCGCGGTGTTCGAGCCCACGAGGTCGGCGGCGGACTGGAACGCGATCTTCTGCCCGTTGCCGGACAGCGACGGCGCCCCGGACGAGAAGCCCGCGGGGGTCGAGGTGAGCTGGCGCAGGTTCGTGCCGTCGGCGTCGACGGCGAAGATCTCGCCGCCCAGGTCGGGGTCGAGCCCCAGCGGATCCCCGTCGTGCGCGAACACCACCCGCGCGGCGTCGTCGCTGATCCCGCTGCCGCCGATCGAGCCGGCCGCGAACGCGGTGAGCTGCACGAGACCGCTGCCGTCCCGGTCGATCGCGAACAGCTGCGTCCGCTGGAGCGGGTTGGTGCCCAGCGGATCGGTGTTGGCGGTGAACAACACGCGGGTGGCGTCGCCCGAGATCGTCGTCCCGGACACGCTGCCGGCGTTGACCGCGGGATCGTCGGTGAGCTGCGCCAGTCCGGTCCCGTCGTCCCGCATCACGAACAGCTCGGGGCTCAGGTCGTGGTTGTCGCCGGTGAGGTCGGCCGACGAGACGAAGGCCAGCCACGCGCCGTCGTCGCTGACCGAAACCGTCGCCGCCACGCCGCGGGGGTGCGACAGCAGCTCGGTCGGCGCGCCCGTGACCGCGTCGAAGCGCACGATCCGGAAGGCGTGCTCGGGGTTGGTGCCCAGCGGGTCGCCCGAGCTGCCCGTGAACACCGCGCTGCCCGCGTCGTCCAGCGCGCCGGGCCCGGCGGTCACGGTGAGATCGTCGGTGATCTGGCGCACCACGCCCGCGCCGGCCGTCGTGACGGCGAGCAACGCGGCGCACAGCAACCCGACGATCGTCGATCTCCCGCGCACGGTCGCAATGTACCGCGAAAGAACCGCCCGGTCGCCTATAATCAGGTTGGCATGGAGTCCACCAGCGCGCGGTCGGTCCTGCTCGTCCTGGGGCTCGCCCTGCTCGCGGGCGCCCCCGGCGCCCTGGCGCAGCAACCGCGGAGCCCAGGCGAGATCCCGGGTCTCGAAGCGTGGTACACGGCCGACTCGCTCGACGATGCGCTCGGCAACGGCTCGGAGGTGGAGCGCTGGGAGGACCTCAGCGGGAAAGGCCGCCACCTGACGGCCGACAGCGGCGGCCTGCCGGCGCTGTATCTCGAATCCCAGGTCAACGGACGGGCCGCGGTGCGGGTGCAGAAGGCGCGGACCTACTCGATGACGAACCCGCTGGAGCTGGGCGCGCATACGATCGTGCTGGTCTACCGCGCCTCGGCCAACAGCCGCGCGCTGTTCCGGGGCGGGGCGAGCGAAGGGCTGCTGCTGCGGGATGGCGGCAAGCAGCACCACTACCAGAACGGCGGCAACCGACCCGAGCAGCTCAAGGCCTACAACGCGCCCCGGGAGCTGCCGGGCGACTACTCGGTGACCGTGCTGGCCCGCGACGACTCGAGCAAGCTCTGGGCCTGGATCGACGGCGAGGACGTCTCCTCGGGAGTCGAGTTCGGCGGGCCGCTGCGCGTGGTCAAGCTGTTCGCGCTCAAGCACACGCAGTACGTCGGGAGCGACGGCGAGGGTCTGTTCATCGCGGAGCTCGCGTTCTTCGGCCGCTTCCTCGACGAGGCCGAGCGCACGGGCGTGACCGAGTACCTGTTGCGGCGCTACAAGCTGGGCCCGCACGCCGACGCGGTCGCCACGGCCGGACAGCCCGGGGCCGCACCCGGCCAGGCGACCGCGCCGCCCGGCACCGAGACCCCCGCGCAGCCCGCGCTGAGCATGCCGATCACCGTCCCCGGCCCGACGAGCGTCGTCCAGCTCCGCACCACCGACCAGGACAACCTCAACGTCGACCCCGGCCTCCCCGTGCGCTGGACGATCCAGGACGTCGTCGACGAACCGTTCCGCCACGACGCCGACCGCGACAGCGAGCGCATCCACTGCACGCGCGACGGCACGCGGGTGCGGATCCACGTCTCGCTCCCGCTGTGGACCGCCACGCCCGGCCCCGCGCTCCAGCTCCTGGTGCTCAAGAACGGCGAGAGCTACCTGCCCGTCGAGAGCTGGAGCGGCCCGTTCGTCGCGGCGGCCAGCGTCCAGGACCCCGGCAAGACGGTCTACCGCAGCACGCTGCGCGCGGAGCTGCTGGCCCAGCTCGACGCCGGCGACTTCATCGAGATCGTGACCTGGAAGGTCGGCGCCGAGGGCCCGGTGGTGCTGGATCCGCGCAAGGCGGTGCTGATCCTCGAGGTCCGGTAGAACGTGTCCGTTGCCCGGCCACGCCTGGCGCGGCTGGCCGTGGCCGGCGGCGTGGCCGCGGCGCTGTGCTGGATGCCGCTCGGGCTGGCGCCGCTGATGCCGCTGGCCTGGCTGCTCGCGCTGCGCGGGCTGCGGCACGCCGCGAACGGGCGCGAGGCGGTGCGGTTCGGGCTGATCTTCGGCGCGGTGCGCTACGCGGTGGCGGGGAGCTTCCTGCTGGCGCTGGTCAGCTACTCGTGGCTGGGGATCCTGCTCTACCTGCTGGCGGTGGCGTTCGTGCTGCCGTTCTCGGCCACGGAGTGCTGGGCCGCGCTGTGGCTCGAGCGGCGCAGCGGGCTGCCGCGGCCGTTCGGCTACGCGATCGTGTACACGCTGTTCGAGAAGCTGCGCACGCTGGGGGAGCTGTCGTTTCCGGCCGACCTGCTGGCGCACGGTTACGGCACCCATCCGGCGTGGCTGGCCTGGACGCCGTGGACCGGGCCGTTCGTGATGCCGCTCCTGGTGTTCGGCGCCGCGGGGCTCGCGGACCTGGCCCTCGAGGCGCGGCGGCGCCGGCCGCGTCGCGCGGCAGGGCTCGCCCTGGCAGCGCTTCTGCTGTGGCTCGCGCCGCCGGCGACGGACCTGCTGCAGGCGCCGGCAGAAGACGGTGGCTCGCCGGTGCTGCGCGTCGGTCTGATCCAGCCCTGCTACACGCTGGCCGACAAGCTCGACCGCGCGCGCTGGCCCGCGATGTGGGAGCAGCTCGAAGCGTTGACGGCGCAGGCGGCGCAGCGGTCGGACCTGGTGATCTGGCCCGAGACCACACGGCCCGGGCCCGTGCTGTGGCGCGGCGACGGCGCGTTCGCCGATCCCGAGATGCAGGCGCTGGCCGACCGCGTCGGCGTGCCGATCCTGTACGGAACCGGGATCGCGCGGATCCGCGACGAGCAGGTGACGGCGCTGTACAACGGCGCGGCACTGGTCACGCCCGGCGGCGGCGCGAGTGCGTGGCACGGCAAGCAACGCCTGTTGCCGTTCGTCGAGGGGGTGCCGTTCGGGCGCTGGCTCGGCTGGGACCCGGCGCGCCGCAAGCGGACCGGCGGCACGTGGTTCTACTTCGGCATGCTGGGCAACTTCACGCCCGGCCCGCGCTTGACGATCTTCGAGGTCGACGGCGCGCGGATCGGCGTGCTGGTGTGCTACGAGGGGTTCTACCCGGGGATCGTGCGGCGCTACCGGCTGGCCGGGGCCAACCTGCTGGCCGTGATCACCAACGACGCCTGGTGGGGGCGGACCTTCTTCGCTTCCTGGCACGCCCGCATGATCGCCTCGCGCGCCCGCGAGGCCGGCGTGCCGGTGGTGCGCGCGGCGAACACGGGCGTCTCCTCGGCGACCGACCGCGCGGGGCGGATGACGGCGGCCACGCGGCTGTTCGAGGTCGTCACGCTCGAAGTGCCGGTCCGGTTGGCGACGGCTGCGCCGACGCCCTACGCGCGGTACGGCGACGTGGCGATCGGGCTATGCCTCCTGGCGCTGGGCGGTGCGCTGGTGCGGGGATTCCTCCGCCGCACTTGACGGGAGTGCGGTTCCGCCGTAAGGGGTGACCAACTTCTACCGGGGGGCAACGATGGGGTCCTCGCTCCGGGCGCTGGTGCGCGCGTTCCGCCAGCCTGTCTCTCCCGAGACGCGGGAACGGTTGGATGCGGCCCGTGCCCGGCTGCCCCGGCGCTACCGCACCCCGAACCAGCTGCTGGGCCGGCAGTACGCCGGGTGCGGCGCCACGATCGGCACCATGCCGCGCTGCGACTTCGCCTGCCGCGGCTGTTACCTCGGGGAAGACGCCAATCGCGTCCCCGCCGCGACGGTCGCCGAGATCCGGCGCCAGCTTCGCGCGATCCGCGGTTGGCTCGGCGAGGGGGGCAACGTCCAGATCACCGACGGCGAGGTCACGCTGCGCGACACCGCGGAGCTGGTCGAGATCATCCGCTACAGCCGCTCGATCGGCCTGGTGCCGATGGTGATGACCCACGGCGACGCGTTTCGCAGACGCCCCGGGCTGCTGGAGCGGCTGGTCACCGAGGGCGGGCTGAGCGAGGTCAGCCTGCACGTCGACACGACCCAGCGCGGGCGGCTCGGGCCCGAGTACAAGCACGCCCGGCGCGAGAGCGAGCTGCTGCCGCTGCGCGAGGAGCTGGCGGAGCTGGTGCGGCAGGTGCGCCGCGAGACCGGACGGACCCTCGAGGTCGCCAGCACGTTCACGGTGACGCGGGACAATCTGGACGGGGTGCCCGGCGTGGTGCGCTGGTTCTGCCGCAACACCGACGCCTTCAAGCTGCTCAGCTTCCAGCCCGTGGCGCAGGTCGGGCGCACCGAGGACGACATCGCCGGGGCGGTCGGCGTCGACGAGCTGTGGGCGCGCATCGCCGCGGGTGTCTACGGCGACGAGCGTCGGCGCGACGAGCTGCTGCGGCACCGCGGGTTCCTCGGTCATCCCGACTGCTCGCAGTTCGTCCAGGCCCTCGTCGTCGAGCAGGCCGGGCGGCCGCCGGCGTTCCACCCGCTGATGCGACTGCACGATCGGAAGGACGCGGCGATTCTCGAGGAATGGGTCGCGCGGTTCCGCGGTTTGACGTTCCGGCTGGACTCGGCCCCGCGGGCCGCCGTCCGGCTGTGCGGTGCGATCCGGCAGGCCCCCGGGTTCTTCTTGCTGCGGCTGGTGCCGTTCCTGCTGCGCTGGGTGCGACGCGTCGACCCCGACCGCCCGCTCCGCTTCTGCTGGCGCTGGCTGCGCGGCCGCGCCGCCGTGCGGTATCTCAACATCGTCAGCCACCACTTCATGAGCCGGGCGCAGATCGAGACGCCGGCCGGTCGCGAGCGGGTGGGACTGTGCGTGTTCCAGGTGCCGATCGGCGACGAGCTGGTCTCGATGTGCGAGGTCAACGCGCTGGGCCTGCGCGACCGCTACTACGAGCGGCTGCGGCAGGGCGACGGCGCTAGTCCGGCTCCACGAACGGCAGCGGCGAGCGGCGGAGGTGCTGCGCGTATCGCCGCCGGAACCAGCGCGCGATGATCCGCGGCTCGACCCCGGCTTCGTAGAGGCGTGTGGCCCGGCGCGTCAAGCGCCCGTAGTTCAACAAGCCGATCTCGAACCAGCGTCGCGGCTCGCTCAGGATCCGCTGGGGCATCAACCGTACCGGACCGCGGCGCCGGAGCCGCCGGAAGAACTCCAGGTCCTCGAACATCGGCAGGTCCTCCCGGTACCCCTGGAGCCCGGCGAACACCGCGCGGCGCACGAAGATGCCCTGATCGCCGAACACCTGCCCGCGGACGCGGGTGCGGTAGTCGATCCGCAGCTCCGCCGCCCGGATCACGAGGCGCCAGATCTGCGCGCAGACCCGGTAGCTGCGCCGCGGCACGAAACCCCAGGCGCGCTTCTGGAACGCCTGGCACCGCCGGCGCTCGGTCTCGAAGGGCAGCCGGTTGCGCTGGCGAAGGCAGCCGCCGACGTAGCGCGCCGGCAACTCGGCCAGCGCCCGCACCCCCTCGGCGCCGATGCTGCAATCCGCGTGCAGGAACAGCAGGATCTCGCCGTTCGCCGCGGCGGCGCCGCGGTTCATCTGGGCCCCCCGGCCCGTCCCGCCGGTCAAGAAACGCACGCCGCGCCCGGCACCGGGCAGGTGCGACCGGTAGGCCGGATTGCCGCTTTCCACCACCACCAGCTCGACTCCGGAAAGCGGAGCCAGCTCCGCGATCCGTTGACGCACCAGCTCGCCGTCGTCGTGCGAGGGAATCACGATGCTCAATCTGGTCATCGAGACCCTATCGTAGCCCGCCGACTTCGAAGCCACGAAGACGAAATCGAATTGTCGCTCGCGACCGGCGACCACGATCTCGGCCGGCGGGTTACGCCGTCGTCATACTCAGAGAGCGAACCGGTCGGATTGGGCGGGTTGCGCGCGCGGAGCGACTCGCGCGCGGGGCTGGTATGCCGTTTGCCAAGTCCGTGCCGCAACCGAATCCCGGAGGTGCATCGATGACCGGCTGTCGCGTTTCGCTACTCGCGTGTGCGTTGCTCGCGTGGACCTCGCTCGTCGCGTCGGGCAACGAGCCGAGCCGGCAGGTCACGCTGACGCCGGCCGAGGCTTCGCGGTTTTTGGCCCAGGCCACGCTGGGCGCGAGCTGGGACGAGATCCACCGCACCGCCGCGATCGGCTACGAAGCCTGGCTCGACGAGCAGTTCGAGCGGCCGGTCGGCCACCACCAGCCGTACCTCGACGAGCTGGCGCTGCGGGGCGTCGAGCTCGAGGCCGACCATCGCCGCTGGTCCTGGTGGG
This sequence comes from Candidatus Polarisedimenticolaceae bacterium, assembly GCA_041629655.1. Lineage (GTDB taxonomy): Bacteria > Acidobacteriota > Polarisedimenticolia > Polarisedimenticolales > Polarisedimenticolaceae > JBFKMV01. The sequence goes on along the minus strand of JBFKMV010000066.1, from coordinate 1,210 downwards.
GCGAGGTGATGCGCGGACCGGACCCGTTGCGGCAGCGCATCGCGTTGGCGCTGAGCGAGCTGTTCGTGGTTTCCGACGAGCTGGGCGAGATCCGCAACAACCCGCAGGGTCTCGCCAACTACTACGACATGCTGCTCGACAACGCGTTCGGCAACTACCGCGACCTGCTGCTCGACGTGACGCTGCACCCGGTCATGGGCGTCTACCTGAGCCACCTCGGGAACGAGAAGTCGAACCCCGCGATCGGGCGTTTCCCCGACGAGAACTATGCCCGGGAGATCATGCAGCTGTTCTCGATCGGCCTGTTCCGGCTGCGCCCCGACGGCAGCTTCGTGCTCGACGGCAGGGGCCAGCCGATTCCGACCTACGACAACGACGACATCACCGAGATGGCGAAGATCTTCACCGGCCTGTCCTTCGACGGCCCGGCCCGCGAGTTCCGGGGCGGGCAGCCGGTCTGGACCGCGCCGATGCGGATGTACGACGAGTACCACGAGCCCGGACCCAAGCAGCTGCTGCGCGGGCGGTTCGTCCCGGCCGGGCAGACCGGGATGCAGGACATCCACGACGCGATCGACAACCTGTTCGAGCACCCCAACGTGGGCCCGTTCGTGGCGCGCCGCCTGATCCAGCGTCTGGTCACCTCGAACCCCAGCCCGGCTTACCTGGAGCGGGTCTCGGCCGCCTTCGCCGATAACGGTGCGGGCCGGCGCGGCGAGATGCGCGCCGTGATCCGGGCGGTCCTGCTCGATCCCGAGGCGCGGGAGTGGCCGGAGTCGGGCCAGATCGCGCACGGCATGCTGCGCGAGTCGTTCCTGCGCCGGGTGCACCTGGCGCGGGCCTTCGACGCCGCGAGCCCGGCGCTGCTCTACCCGATCTCGGACTCCGGAGCCCCGACCGACTTCGCCCAGCGGCCGCTGAGCTCGCCGACGGTGTTCAACTTCTTCCTGCCCGATCACCAGCCCTCCGGACCGATCGCCGACGCCGGCCTGGTCGCCCCCGAGTTCCAGATCATCACGGCCGTGACCGCGATCAGCAGCGCCAACGCGCTGCAGAGCCAGGTCGAGCGCGGGATGAACCGCGACGCCAACGACGCGCTCGAAGTGCGGCTGGATCTGTCCGGGGAGATCGCGATCGCCACCGACGTGCGCGCGCTGCTCGACCGCCTGGACCTGCTGCTGATGCACGGCAGCATGAGCGCCCCGATGCG
>JBFKMV010000065.1:0-22976 GCA_041629655.1 Candidatus Polarisedimenticolaceae bacterium | reverse complement strand
GTCAGCACCAGCAACAGCAGCAGGCCCGTCTCGCTCGCCGGGCCGTGGCGCAGCACGCGGTCCCCGATCAGCCGCACCAGCCCGCTGGCCTGGAGTCCCGCGCTGAGCACGAACATGCACGCCACGGTCACCGTGGCGGGATTCGAAAAGCCGGACAGCGCCTGGTCGGTGGGCAGGATGCGCAGCGCCACCAGCCCCGCCAGCGCCAGCATCGACACGATATCCGGCCGCAGCCGCTCCGTGATCAGCAGCGCGACGACCAGCCCGAGCAGCGACAGCACGAGGAAGGCCTGCACGCCACCTCCTTCGCCCCAATTCTGGCACGGCCCGCGAGCCGAGTCGTGGGATAATCACCCCAGCCGATACCCCGCCGCGGCCCGGTCGACCACAAGGAGGCACGGATGCCGGATTCCGAGAAGCAGATCGTCGTGTTCGTCCACGGGTGGAGCGTCACCCACACCAACACCTACGGGGGACTGCCCCAGCGATTGCAGAAGGAGGCCAAGGCGGCCGGGCTGGACATCGCGGTCCGGGAGATCTTCCTCGGCAAGTACGTGAGCTTCCGCGACGAGGTACGGGTGGAGGACATCGCGCGCGGCTTTCGCGCGGCGGTCGAGCGCGAGCTGACGCCGCTGCTGGAATCGGGGCGGCGGTTCACCTGCATCACCCACTCGACCGGCGGGCCGGTGATCCGCGACTGGTGGCATCGCTACTATCACACGCGGGCGCGCAGCGGCGTGTGTCCGATGAGCCACCTGATCATGCTCGCGCCGGCCAACTTCGGTTCGGCGCTGGCGCAGCTGGGCAAGGCGCGGATCAGCCGCATCAAGGCCTGGTTCCAGGGCGTCGAGCCCGGCACCGGCGTGCTGGACTGGCTCGAGCTGGGCAGTCCCGAGTCGTGGGCGCTGGGCGAGGCCTGGACGCGCACCGACAACGACGTGATCGGGCCGCGCGGCATCTTCCCGTTCGTGCTGACGGGGCAGTCGATCGACCGCAAGCTCTACGACCACCTCAACTCCTACACCGGCGAGATCGGCTCCGACGGCGTGGTGCGGGTGGCCTCGGCGAACCTGAACGCGCGCTGCGTGGTGCTGACCCAGGAGGCGCCGCGACCCGCCGACGCCGGGGGCTTCGAGGCGCCCGCGCTCAAGCTCGGACGGGCGCACGTCGCCCCGGAGACCGCGATGCGGATCGTCTCCGGCGCCAGCCACTCCGGCCTGAAGATGGGGATCATGCGCAGCGTGGACCGCAAGCGCGGCGCGAGCAAGGGCAGCGAGGTCGTCGACTGTATCCTGCGCTGCCTCCAGGTCCGGACCCGCAACCAGTACGACGAGCTGCGCGGGCAGTTCGACAAGGAGAACAAGGACGTCCAGCAGGCTGAGCAGGTCGAGCGCGAGACGCGCATCCTGCGTGACGCGTGGTTCGTGCACGACTGCTTCTCGATGGTGATCTTCCGCCTGACCGACGATCACGGCTATCCCGTCACCGAGGCCGACATGTTGCTGACCGCGGGCGAGCAGCACGACCCGAACATGCTGCCGCAGGGCTTCTTCGCCGACCGCCAGAAGAACCGGCGCCACGGCGGGACGCTCACGTACTTCTTCAACCACGACGTGATGATCGGCTGCGACGAAATATGGTACGTCATGAAGGACGGCAAGAAAAAGCTGATCCGCGAGAAGCAGTTCGGGGCGAAGCGGCTCGGACTGAAGATCACGCCGCGGCCCGCGACCGGTTTCGTGCACTACCTGCCCTGCGATCTCGAGGCCTCGGGGTCGGCGCTGCGCTCGTTCCTCAAGCCGAATCAGACCACGCTGGTGGACATCGTGCTGCGGCGCGTGGTGCACGAAGGAGTATTCCGGCTCGACCGCGGGACCAAGCAGCGCAAGTTCAAGAACGACCCGCCGGGCCCGCCGCTGGAGCAGGATTGAGCGCATCTCCGGGCCGCAGCCGGCCGGTTTGCCGTACGGAGGACTCGGCGCTACGGTAGTCAGCGTTGCTGCCGATTCGCGGGGCGCCGAGGGCGGCGCCCAGGGTCCTTTCAAGCCGGGCGGTGGAAGGTCTCTCGCGAGGAATCGCCTGGCCGAGAGGACCGACATGCGTTTGCGGATTCTGATCGCCGTGCTGCTGGGCGGCGCGGTACTGGGCTCCGGGATCTTCGCCGAGGAGCCGAAACTCGAGAACTCGGAGCAGAAGACCCTCTACACGCTGGGCTTCGCGTTGTCGCAGCGGCTGGCTCCGTTCGAGCTGGGCGACGAGGAGCTGGCGTTCGTGCAGGCCGGTCTCGCCGACGGCATCCGCGCCCGCGAGCCGCGCGTCTCGATCGACGAGTTCGGGCCGCAGATCGACGCGATGTTGCGCGCGCGCGCGGGCAAGATCACCGAGCGTGAGAAGCAGGCCGGCGCCGAGCTGTGCTCCGAGGCCGAGGCCGAGGACGGCGCGGTGAAGCTGGCCTCCGGCGCGATCTACAAGGCGCTGACCTCCGGTGACGGCGCCGCGCCCGGGCCGACCGACACCGTCAAGGTGCACTACCAGGGCACCCTGCGCGACGGAACGGTCTTCGACAGCTCGCGCGAGGGACCGGAGCCCGGTCCGGCGACGTTCAGCCTCGACGGGGTGATCCCCTGCTTCTCCGAGGGCATCCAGCAGATGAAGGTCGGCGGCAAGGGCAAGCTGACCTGCCCCTCGGACGCGGCCTACGGCGATAACGGCTTCCCACCGCGCATCAAGCCCGGCGCCGCGCTGGTGTTCGAGGTGGAGTTGCTGGAGATCAGCCCCGCCGCCGATACTCCGGCCAACGATTCCTGACCGTCGACGAGGAGACCACGATGATCAAGTCCGGCTCGAAAGTCACGCTGCACTACAAGCTCACGGTCGACGAGCAGGTGGTCGATTCCTCGGCGGGTCGAGATCCGCTGTCGTACGTTCACGGCGAGAACCAGATCGTTCCGGGTCTCGAGGAGGCGCTCGAGGGCCTGGGGGCGGGCGACAAGAAGACCGCCGTCATCCCGCCGGAGAAGGCCTACGGCCCGGTCAACGAGGAAGCGATCCACAAGGTGCCGCGCGAGGCGTTCAAGGACGCCGCGGCGGTCAACGTCGGCGACGTGGTGACGGGCAGCGCGGCCGGACAGCAGTTCGAGGCCCGGGTTGCCGAGATCGGCGCCGGCGAGATCACGATCGACCTGAACCACCCGTTGGCGGGTAAGACGCTGCACTTCGAGGTCGAGGTGGTCGGCGTCGAGGGATAGCGGGAGCCCGCCGGGCCTTCTCGCCGTGGACTTTCCCGAACAACGCTACGTCGCCTGTCTGCTGACGGCGGGTGGCGTGGCGGCGGGGTTCCTGGGCACGGCGCTGTTGCTGTGGTGGAGACGGCGCCCCGATCCGGGCGCCGGCGTGTTCCTGCTGCTGTCGGCCGTGACGGCCGGCGCTTTCCTGTGCCTGCCCGGGATCCGGGCCGCGCTGTGGCGCGGCGCCCGGCTGGACGACCTGGCGCTGTGGCCGGCGCACGGTTTGATCCTGCTGTTGCTGCTGCTGGCGTGCGTGATCCTGGGGGTCTGCGTGCTGCTGCACCTGGGGCTGGTGTTCCCGCGGCGGCGGCCGGTACTCGAACGCGGCCGCGCGGTGCTGTGGTGGGTCTACGCGCTGGCGTTGTTCACGACGCTCTCGATCGGCGCGTTCGTCGGGCTGGGGCTGTGGTTCGACTACGTCGAGGGACTGGCGCCGCCGTGGTGGTTGCGGCTGCCGGCCAACCTGGTCGTGCTGGCCGGAGAGGGCTGGCTGGGCCTGCGCGTCGTGCGGGCGTTGCGGGCCCGGGGCCTCGGCGCCGGGCTGCTCGCGACCCCGCTCGAGGCGATCGCGTTCGTGTCGCTGTTGCCGCCGGTGATCGGCTTCGTGCTGACCTCCGCGGCGTTCCAGTGGCAGCTCTCGATCGAGCTTTCGATCCTGCTGTCGTCGATCCCGGTCTGGATCTCGGCGATGCTGCTGTTCGCGATCCTGATCGTGTACACCGTCGTCACCGGCGTCGTGTTCTTCCGTTCCTGGCGCTCGGGCGCCGCGGAGGACCGGGCGCGGCTGCGCCTGCCGCTGCTGGGCTCGACGGTCACCGCGCTCGTCGTCCTGGCGGCCGCGGTCGCGACGACCGTGTTACGCCCGGCGCCGGGCGAGGCCGCCGGGCTGCCGTTGCTGCTGGCGGAATCGGCGGGCACGCTGTCGTGGCTGCTGATCCCGATCTCGTTCGCGGCCGGACCGGCTCGGGACACGACCTGAACGGCTGCGCGGTTCAGCGCGAGTCGCCACCGCACAGCCGCTCGATCGAGAACCGCTCCGGATCGGCGAGCTTGCCGCGCTCGACCAGCTCGCGGATCCGACGTTCGGTCGGCGTCTCGCGATCGCGCAGGCGGTAGGCCTCGCGCTGCCGGCGCACCGACGGGTCGTCGAGCAACGGGCAGTAGCGCTCGAGCACCGGGCGGATGCGCCGCCAGCGCCGCTTGCTGACGATCGAGGTCTGCCAGGACTCGTCCCACTCCGGCGTCACGTGGTCGCGGAAGTCGAAGTCCCGCCGCAGGCTCCACCCCGCGGGCGTCCGCTCGAGCAGCGGGTCGTCGCGGCCGCAGACCGCGTTCCAGAACAGCATCCCCTGGTGGTTGGCCTCCAGGTCGGCGATCGACAGCACGCCCGACGCGCCCATGCCCAGGATCGTCCGCTCGCTGAGCAGGCCGCGGTTGATCGCCTGCCGCTCGGCCTCGGCGTGCGAGCGGCCGCGCGCCCGCGCGCGGCGGTAGACCTTGTGGTACCACCAGCCCTCGGAAAAGAAGTGCGTCAGCTTGTCCGTCCCGAACCGCACGCCGTGCACCTCGATGTTCGGGCTGGGCGGAACCATCGTGACCGGATCGAGGAAGCCGTGGTCGTGGTACAGGTAGCGCTTCCGGTACTGGAACTCCTCGCCGGCGTCGGCCGGGATGCGCTCGATCAGGGAGGTGTTGTTGGCCCACAGCTCGACGTCGTGGATCAGGAACTGGCGCAGGTGGTCGGAGACCCGGCGCCGCACGTCGTCACAGCTCAGCCGTTGCCACGACGGCTTGCCGTTGACCGCGGCCAGCACGCGTTCCAGCTCCAGGCCGACCTTGGCGTTGAGCGCGTCGGTGGCGTCGGCGAGCGGGCGGCCCCAGGCGTAGTACTGGTCGGTCTCGATCGCGCGCACGGGAGGCGCGGCGAGCGCGAGCGCCGCGGCCGCGAGGGCGGCAGCCCCGACACGCACTAGAACCCCCAACCCAGCCCGCCCGTGACCACCCAGCGCTCGTCGTCGCGTCCCGCGGAGATCCCGCGCAGCAGCCCCAGGCTGAAGTTGACCGTGGTGATGCTGAACTCGCCCTCGATCCCGGCGAACGACTGGCCCGCCGGGCGGAGCGCCCGGTCGTCCCACGTGCGCAGCAGCACGCCCTTGATCCCGAAGCCGACGTAGACCTGGGACAGGAACCGCTCGCGGCCGCCGCGCTCCGCGATCAGCCGCGCCCAGCCTGCGCCGAGCTGCAACCCGCCCAGCCCGGGCTCGAGCTGCACGAACGGGCCACGCTGCGCGCACGTGGTGCGGCAGTCGTAGCTCGCAGGCTGGCGAACGCGCATCGCGCCGACGGCGCCCGAGATCCCCTGCGGGTGCGACGCGCGGACCCGCAGCAGCCCGACCACGCGCGTCTCGCTGTCGCGCTCCTCGGCCAGGATTCGCGCGCGCAGCTCGTCGTGCTCGTCCGGCGCCGCGACCCCCGGGCCGGCCGCGAGGCCACAGGCCAGTAGACCTGCCAGCAGGCGCCGTCGCACGTTCAACGCGCGAAGTAGCCGGCGCGATGGAGCAGCTTGACCCCCTTCCGCCGGCACTTGACCTTGATCTTGCGGAACTCCCCGCCGCCTCCCGGCGGGCTGGGATAGCCGAGCGTGTAGACGAACATCGTTCGCTCCATCAGCAGCTCCAGCCGCTCCAGGTCGGGGCCGGACCGGAACTGCCCGCCCGATTCCTCGGCCAGCGCGCGCATGCCGTCGTTCAGCTCGCGCCCGTGGTCGCGGTACGCGTCGACCACCCGCGAGGACGCGAACATGAACTCGGGGCTGCTCTGCCGTCGTCCGACGATGTTGAAGTGGTGCAGGTCGAAGGCGTGAAAGACCACCCGGTGCTTGACCGCCGCGTGGATGACGCGGCGGAACTCGTCCTCGAACGACCGCGGGGTCCGGGGCGGCGAGAGCGCGAACGGCGAGCGCCGGGACTCCGGGGCCATCTCCTGCGCGCGCTGCGGCCCCTCCAGGTAGATCGCGGCCAAGGCGGTCGCGGCGGCACCCGGCCGCAGCGAGAATCCCGGCGACAGGAACACCACCGTGTTGATGCGGTCGAGACTGCCGAAGCGGTCGGCCAGCGTGGACAGCTCCTCGATCACGCGGCGGGTGCGCGTTTCGAGATCGGTCACGAACAGGTCCAGCTCGGCCAGGATGCACTGGTGCGGCTGGTTGCTGGATTCGAGACAACGCTGGAAGCGGGCCTCGAGCTCCGGCAGGTCGTCGGACCCCAGCGCGTCGTCGTCGTCGCCGCCGCGGGCGCGCGTGCGGTTCGTCTCGAAGCGCTGTTCCATGTACTCGCGCTCGTACGCCGCCAGCGCCTGCTTGACCCGCGCCGGGTCCGGCTCGAAGTCCGGGAGCAGGAAGCCACGCTCCAGGCTGTAGGGCAGCCAGGCCACGTTGGGCCGCTCGGGCGTGTCCTCGAGGAACGCCTCGAGCTGGCTGAACGAGCGCCGGATCTCGGGGCCGCTCGCGAACTCGAGGTCGATCGCCACGATGAAGCGCAACGGGCCCGGGGCGGCTTGCGCCGGCTCGGCGGAACGTTCCACCGCGGGGCGCGCGACCACGGCCCGCCGCAGGTCGGCGGTATCGAAGCTCTGCACCGTGACCGGCCGCTTGTCCTCCAGCACCGTGAAGTCTTCGGCCGTGAGATCGGTGATCGGGCGGCCCTTGCGGTCGGAGGCGATCACGTCGAGCAGCACGAACTCGACCTCGACGCGTTCCTCGAGACCGCTTCGCGGCTGCTGCGCCGCGGGCCCGGCCGCGAACAGCGCCAGCGCGACGGCCAGCGCCGGGACAAACCTGGTCCGGCGATCCATGATCTTCCATTCTGCCACCTCAGCGGACCGGGGTGTGGTAAATAGGGGTTTCCCCATGATCGAGATCCTGTTCACCTGGGTGCTCGCCGCGGCGGCCGACCGGCCGCAGCCCGAGGTGCCCCTGCACCACCCGTTCAGCGAGCAAATCTTCCGCGGCCTGGGCACGCGCGCCGAGGACTGCGGTCGGCGGGGCGCCGCCCGCTTCGGCCCGGGCACCGTGGTGGACTGCGCGTACACCAGGCTCAAGACCGAGCAGTTCCTGGACGGCTGGCGCCGCAGTTTCCCGGACGGGGTCGCCTCCGAGACGGTGCGGCCGCTCAGCGACTGGATGGAGATCTTCCGCGGCTGGTGGCGACGCTACTACGAGGTCGACGGGACCCCGGTGATCGTGGCCTACGGCGGCCGCTCCAAGGGACTGTTCATCGCCTACCACGAAGGCCCGGAACCGTGCGGCGAGGTCGCCCGCGGCCTGCCGCTCGCCGGGCAGGACGGCGTCTCGCTACCCGAGCGCGTCGAGGAGCCCTGGACCGCGCCCGCCTACCCGCTGGCCGCGCGCCGGCGCCGCCTGAACGGCATGGTGCTGATGCGGGCCGGGATCGATCGCCAGGGCAAGCTCGGCGAGATCTGCGTGCTCGACGCGCTGCCCCGCGGTTACGGATTCGAGGCGGCCGCGATCGACGCGGTCCGCGCGGTGCGGTACCACCCGGCGGCCCAGGACGGCCAACCCGTGGACGCGGCGGTCGTGCTCGTGCGTACCTTCGACATCGACTGACCGTTCGCGGCCGGCTCTGGCGGGGTCGGGCGGGCCCCGGCTAAGATATCGCTACCCATGAAAACCTCGCCCATCGTCCGGTTCGCGGTCGACCGCCGCGTCACCATGGGGATGGTGGTGCTGGGGGTGCTGGTGCTCGGTTGGCTGTCGCTCACCCGGCTGCCGCTGGAGTTCCTGCCCAGCTTCTCCTCTTCGAACATCTCGGTCAGCGTTCCCTACCGCTCGTCGTCGCCCGAGGAGGTCGAGCGTACGATCGTGCGCCCGCTCGAGGAGTCGCTGTCGACGATCAACGGCATCGAGACGCTGTCGGCCTCGGCATCGGCCGACCAGGCGCGGATCAACATCTCGTTCCTCGACGGGACCGACATGGACCTCGCCGCCGTGGACGTGCGTGACCGCGTCGACCGCGCGCGGCACCAGCTGCCGGACGACGCCGAGCGGTTGATGATCCGCCGCTTCCAGACCTCGGACATCCCCGTGCTGCGCTTCGACCTCAGCGCGTCCTGGCCCACCGAGCGGCTGTACGAGTTTGCCGAGCAGGTGCTGCAGCGCCGGCTGGAGCGGCTGGAGGGCGTGGCGCAGGTCAACGTGGACGGGCTGCGCACGCCGGAGCTGCAGGTCAACCTCGATCCGGCGCGGTTGCAGGCGCACGGCGTGGACGTGCGGCGGCTGCTGGCGCTGCTGCGCTCCAACAACGTCAACCTCTCGGCCGGCGACATCGAGCAGGGCAGCCGCAAGCTGCTGGTGCGCACCGTCGGCGAGTTCGCCACGCCGGACGAGATCCGCGAGCTTCCCGTGGACGCCAGCGGGCTGCGGCTGGGCGACCTGGCCGAGGTGGCCTACACCTTCCCCGAGCAGGAGGACTACAACTTCCTCAACGGCGTCGAGGCGCTGACCGTCAGCGTGAACAAGGCCTCGACGGCCAACCTGCTGGCCGTGGTGCAGCGGGTCAAGGCCGAGCTCCAGCAGATCGAGCGGCTGCCGGAGGCCCAGGGCACGCAGATCCGGATCTACTCCGACGCCTCGCGGGACGTGCGCAAGGGTCTCGGGCAGCTCCGCGACGCCGGGCTGGTCGGCGGCGCGCTGGCGATCGCCGCGGTGTTCCTGTTCCTGCGCCGCTTCCGCACCACGTTCCTGGTCGCGCTGGCGATCCCGATCTCGGTCGTCGCGACCTTCGTGCTGATGTACTTCATGCGCCAGGGCGGGGTGCTCGACATCACGCTCAACGTGGTCAGCCTGGCCGGCCTGATGCTGGCGCTGGGGATGCTGGTCGACAACTCGATCGTCGTGATCGAGTCGATCTTCCGCCACCGCAACGAGCTGCGGGAGGACGCCCGGACCGCGGCGCTCCAGGGCGCCAGCGAGGTCGCGCTGCCGATCACCGCCTCGACGCTGACCACGATGTGCGTGTTCCTGCCGATGATCTTCCTCGGCGGCGGCGGCCGGTTCAAGCTGTACTTCATGAACATCGGGGTCACGATCTGCATCGTGATGGTCGCCTCGCTGCTGGTGGCGCTGACGGTCGTGCCGATGGCCGCGGCGATCATCCTCAAGACGCAGGACTCGCGGCCCGCACCGTTGATCGACCGGCTCAACGCGGCGTACCGGCGGACGCTCGCCTTCACGCTGCGCCACCGTTTCGCGTTCGTGTTGTCGATCATCGGGATGTTCGTGGGCTCGGTGTACCTGTTCCAGACGATCGAGCGCTCGTTCTCCGTGCGGCCGCTGGAGCGCGAGGTGATCCTGAAGGTCGATACGCCGCGCCAGTACTCGCAGGAGCAGATCCGCACGCTGTACGAGGAGCTGTACACGCTGCTGGACGCGCAACGCGAGACGCTGGACATCGCGGACATCAGCTACAGCTACGACCGCGGGACGGGCCGCTCGCGCGCCAGCTGGCGGCGCAACCGGCAGTTCAACCTGTACCTGCTGGACGAGGACCAGAGCGACCTGACCACGGCCGAGGTCCGCGAGCGGTTGCGCGAGCTGCTGCCGGTCAAGGCCGGCGTCGAGCTGCGGATCGCCTCCGGCCAGGGCCGGCACGGCTTCGCCGGCGTCGAGGTCCAGCTGATGGGGGACGACCCCGCCGTGCTGGAGCTGATGGCGCAACAGGTGGCCGAACGGCTGGCCCAGGTGCCGATGATCCGCGACGTGGATACCTCGCTGGAGAGCGGCGACGAGGAGATCCACGTCGTGCCGCAGCGCGAGCGAACGCTGCAGGCCGGCCTCTCGACCCAGGCCGTCGCGGCGACGGTCAACAACGCGCTGTCGGGTCGCGCGGTCAGCCACTTCAAGACCGGCGACCGCGAGGTCGACCTGGTGATGCAGTACCGCGAGCGGGACCGCGAGACGCTGGATCAGCTCAAGAACGTGCCGGTGTTCGCCGAGGGCGCGCGCCTGCCGCTCGGCGCGCTGGCGGATTTCGCCGTCGTCTCCGGCCCCCGCAGCATCGAGCGCGAGAACCACATGGCCAAGATGACGATCACGGCCAACACCTCGAGTCCCTCGGCCTCGTTCGGCGCGCTGCGCGCGGTGCAACAGGTGATGGGCCAGCTGGCGCTGCCGCCGGGCTACGAGTGGAGCTTCGGCCGCTGGAACCGCTACCAGCAGCAGGACCAGGACCGCGGGATGTTCGCGTTGCTGTTCGCGCTGCCGCTGGTCTACATGGTGCTGGCCGCGCTGTTCGAGAGCTTCACGCAGCCGTTCACGATCATGTTCAGCGTGCCGTTCGCGCTGCTGGGCGTCGGCGTGGTGATGAAGATCGCCAACCAGCCCTGGGACAACATGACGATGCTGGGGATGATCGTGCTGCTGGGGATCGTGGTCAACAACGCGATCGTGCTGATCGATCACATCAACTTCCTGCGCGCCCAGGGTCTCGACCGCACCGAGGCGATCCTGCGCGGCGGACAGCACCGGCTGCGCCCGATCGTGATCACCGCGGTGACCACGATCCTGGGGCTGCTGCCGATGATCGCGCCGTTCCTGCTCCCGCAGTGGTTCGGCCCGCTGGAGGGCCGTGCCGCCAACTGGGCGCCGATCGGCCTGGTGATCGTCGGCGGGCTGACCACCTCGACGTTCCTGACGCTGATGATCATCCCCACGATCTACTCGTTGGTGGACGACGGCACGCGGTTCCTGCAGCGGGTCGCCCGGGCGGTGTGAGGCGGATCGTTCCGGTACGTTTTGCCGGGCGGACCCCCGGCGGTTTCCGCTACAATGCCGCGTTCCTCTCACAGGAGACGTGGATGCGAGGGTCGCTGTTCAGGGGTCTCGCCGTGCCGCTGCTCGCGGTGCCGTTGTTGCTCGCGGGGCTGGCGGGCTGCGGCGCGGATCCCGCCGAGGGGGACCGCGGGCGCGGGGGGGAGAACGGCGGCGGCGAGACGCGCCGGGCCGGCGGCAACTCGTTCGGCGGAGGCCCACCCGGCGGCGCGCTGACCGCGGTGCCGGTCGAGGTCGCCACGGTCCAGCGTCGCGACATCTCCTCCTACATCGAGACCAACGGCACGCTGGAGGCGGAGAACGAGGTCGACATCGTGGCCCGCACGGCGGGCCCGATCGTCGAGCTGAACGCCGAGGAGGGGATGCCGGTCACGCGCGGCCAGTTGCTGGCGCTGATCGAGCAGGATCAGATCCGCGCCCAGCGCGAGGTCGCACGCGTCGAGCTGGAGGAGACGCGGCTGGCCTTCGAGCGCGCCGAGCGGCTGAGCAAGGACGACCTGATCAGCGTCGAGGACTACGAGCGGGCCCGCGCGGCCTACGAATCGGCTCGCGCGCGGTTCGAGGAGAACAAGATCCAGCTCGGCTTCACCGAGATCCGGGCGCCGTTCGAGGGCCTGATCGTCACCCGCTACGTCGACGCGGCCCAGACCGTCAGCAACGGCACGCCGCTGTTCCGGATCTCGGACTTCAAGCCGTTGCTGTGCCCGATCCAGGTCCCCGAGCGCGACCTGGCGCGGCTGCGCGTGGGCCAACGCGCCTACCTGACGGTGGAGTCCGCCGCCGGCGAGCGGTTCGACGCCAGGGTGCTGCGCATCAGCCCGGTCGTCGACGCGGCCACGGGAACCGTCAAGGTCACGCTGGACGTCGACGGACGCGGCAAGCTGCGACCCGGGATGTTCGCGCGGGTGTTCCTGGAGACCGCGGTGCACCGGGGGACGCTGGTGATCCCGCGCTCGGCGCTGTCGCTGGAGTCGATCGGCGATACCGTCTACGCGGCGCGCGACGGCAAGGCCGAGCGGCGCGAGGTGATGCTGGGCTTCCGCGAGGGCAACCACGTCGAGGTGCTGTCCGGCCTGGAGGAGGGCGAACAGGTCGTGGTGGTCGGGCAGGACGGCCTGAGCGACGGCACGCCGGTCCAGGCGCTGCGCGCCGACGGCGGCTCCGTCGAGGCCCCGGCGCCGATGCGGGCCGCCGGCGAGCCACCCGCCGAGGCGGCGGGCGACCGCGGGCGGCGGCCGGACCTGTCCAAGATGTCGCCCGAGCAGCTCGAGCGGGCCAAGCAGTTCATGCGCGCGCGCGGCATGACCGAGGAGCAGATCGAACAGCGCATCCGTCGCGCCCGGGAGCGCGCCGGCTCCGAGGACGGCTCCGCGGGCGGCGGCGACGGGCGACCCTGAGGCGCGGCCGTTGAAGCTGATCGAGTTCTCGACGCGGCGTCCCGTCAGCGTCTTCATCTTCGCGGTCGCGGCCGTGGTGTTCGGGGTCGTCGCCTTCAACGACCTCGCCACCGACCTGCTGCCGGACATCACCTACCCGTCGCTGACCGTGCGGACGACGTACGACGGCGCGGCGCCGCTGGAGGTCGAGAGCCTGATCACGCGCCCGGTCGAGAACGCCGTCGGCGTGGTCAACAACGTGGTCCGCGTGACTTCCAGCTCGCGCGCCGACGTCGGCGAGGTGACGCTGGAGTTCGCCTGGGGCACCAACATGGACCTCGCCGCGCTCGACGTCCGCGAGCGGCTGGACATGCTGCTGTTGCCCGCCGACGCCGAGCGACCGGTGCTGCTGCGTTACGACCCCTCGCTGGACCCGATCATGCGTCTCGGCATCTACGGCCAGGACGACCTGGTGCGCCTGCGGCTGATCGCCGAGGAACAGGTCAAGCGCTCGCTGGAGCGCATCGAGGGCGTGGCCGCGGCGGTCGTCAGCGGGGGGCTGGAGGAGGAGATCCACGTCGAGCTGGACGAGCGGCAGGTCGCGAGCCTGGGCCTGAGCATCGACCGCGTGCTGACCCGGCTGGCCGCCGAGGACATCAACCTCACCGGGGGGCGCTTGCGCGAGGGACAGACCGAGTACCTCGTGCGCACGGTCAACGAGTTCCTGCGCCCCGAGGACCTCGAGCCGATCGTGATCGACGCGTCGCGGGGCGCGATCGTGCGCCTCGCCGACGTGGCCCGCGTGACCAAGGGGCACAAGGACCGCGAGATCATCACCCGGATCAACGGGCGCGAGAGCGTCGAGGTCGCGGTGTACAAGGAGGGCGGCACCAACACCGTCACCGTCTCCGACGGCGTACGCGCGAGCCTGGACGGCCTGCAGCAGCGGCTCGAGGGCTTCGATGCGGCCCTGCGCCTGACGGTGATCACCGACCAGGCCGGCTACATCCGCGACTCGGTCGCCGAGGTGTTGAAGACGGCGCTGTACGGCGGGCTGCTGGCGATCCTGGTGCTGTTCTTCTTCCTGCGTAGCTGGAAGACCACGCTGATCATCGGGATCGCGATCCCGATCTCGGTCGTGGCCACGTTCTTTTTGATGTACGTCTCGGGGATCTCGCTCAACATCATGTCGCTCGGCGGGCTGACGCTGGGAATCGGCCTGTTGGTGGACAACTCGATCGTCGTGCTGGAGTCGATCCAGCGCCGGCGCGACGACGGGCTGGGCGAGGTCGAGGCGGCGGTCCAAGGCACCGGCGAGGTGGCGCGGGCCGTGATCGCCAGCACGCTGACCACCGTCTGCGTTTTCGTGCCGATCGTGTTCGTCGAGGGCATCGCCGGGCAGCTGTTCGGCGACCAGGCGCTGACCGTGACCTTCTCGCTGATCATCTCGCTGCTGGTGGCGCTGACGATCATCCCGATGCTGGCCTCGCGCGACTTCCGGCCGCGGGAGCCGGAGCCCGACACCGGTCTGGCGGCGCCGGCCCGGCGCTGGCTGCTGGCGCGCTGGCTCGATCGGGCGACGTTCCTGCTCGGTCTGGGGCTGGCGCGCGCGGTCAAGGCCGTCGTGGCGGCGATCGATGCCGCGCTGCGACTGCTGCTGGCGCTGCCGCTGCGCGGCTTCTCGCTGGCGTTCGACGGGCTGGCCCGGTTGTACGACCGCACGCTGGGCAGCGTGCTGGCGCACCCCGTGATCACCGTGCTGATCGCGTTCGCGCTGCTGGCGGCGAGCCTGGCGCTGTTCCCGCTGCTCGGCCGCGAGCTGGTGCCCGAGCTGGTGCAGGGCGAGTTCCACGCCAACCTGGAGCTGCCGCCCGGCACCCACCTCGACATCACCCAGCGGCGGATGGCGACGCTGGAGCGGTTCGCGATGGACGAGCTCCCGGACGTCACGACGGTCTATGCGATCGTCGGCAGCTCCAACGAGCAGGGCGGCGCAGCCGGTGAGCGCCGCGAGAACATCGGGCAGATCACGCTGACCCTGGCGCCCCCCGTCTCGCGCGAGCGCGAGGAGGCGCGGATGGCCCAGCTGCGCGGCCGGCTGGAGCAGCTGCCCGAGGTCGAGTACCGCTTCGGCCGCCCGGCGTACTTCAGCTTCCGCACCCCGATCGAGCTCGAGCTGCGCGGCTACAACCTGGCCGTGCTGGAACGTCTCGGCGACGAGCTGGTGACCCGGCTGCGCGAGGTTCCCGGCCTGTCCGACGTCAAGTCCTCGACCGAGGGCGGCAACCCGGAGCTCCAGATCCGGTTCGATCGCGCGCGGCTGGCCACGCTGGGCCTGAGCTTGAGCGACGTGGCCTCGGTGGTGCGCTCCAAGGTCCAGGGCACCGTGGCCACCGACATCCAGCGCGAGGACCGCAAGATCGACATCCGGCTGCGCGCCGACGAGCAGTTCCGCGACAGCGTCGACGACCTCAAGGCGCTGACCGTGTTCCAGGCCGGCAAGACGGCGATCCCGCTGTCCGCCGTGGCCAGCGTGGACGAGGTCGAGGGCCCGGCCGAGATCCGGCGCGCCGAGGGCGACCGCGTGGCCGTGATCACCGCCAACCTGACCGGGCGCGACCTGGGCAGCGTCTCGGAGGACATCACGCGCGTGCTGGAGTCGCTGAGCCTGCCCCCCGGGTTCGACTGGCGGGTCGGCGGCCAGCGCCAGGAGATGGAGACCTCGTTCGGCAGCATGCGGCTGGCGATCGGGCTGGCGATCTTCATGGTCTACCTGGTGATGGCGAGCCAGTTCGAGTCGCTGCTGCACCCGTTCGTGATCCTGTTCAGCGTCCCGTTCGCGCTGATCGGCCTGCTCGGCACGCTGTGGCTGTTCCAGGTCAACATCAGCATCGTGGTGCTGATCGGCGGGATCCTGCTGGCCGGGATCGTCGTCAACAACGCGATCATCCTGATCGACTACACCAACCAGCTCCGCCGGCGCGGCGTGGCCAAGCTGGAGGCGCTGCGGCGGGCCGGCAGCGTGCGGCTGCGCCCGATCATGATGACCACCGCCACGACCGTGCTGGGGCTGCTGCCGATGGCGATCGGCCTCGGCGCGGGCAGCGAGCTCAGGAGCCCGATGGCGCTGACGGTGATCGGCGGGCTGATCACCTCGACGATGCTGACGCTGCTGATCATCCCGGCGGTCTACAGCCTGGTGGATCGGCGGCCTTAGGGGCGGGTCCGGCGACGCCGGGAATCGAGACCGCCCGACTCCGATATCCGTCTTGCTCCGCGCTTCCTTCCCCCGCGACGGGGCGTAGACTTCGAGCATTCGTTCGACATCGGGGCGAGCGGATGGATCGACCCCTCAGTCCGCCGCGAGCGACATCCCTGGGGGATCGGTGTGTTTCGGCCCGCTCCGGGCTCGACGACTCGGAAAACGGGGAGGACTCGCGATGAGAAAGGAACAAGCGGAGCAAACACGGCACGGCATGCTGGTGGTCACCTTGTGCGCGGCGTCGCTGGTCGGTCTCGCGGCCGCGCCGGCCTCCGCCGCACCGCCCAAGCCCGCGTTCGTCACCGAGGTCGTCTCGAGCGCGCCGGACCAGGTCACCGCCGGCGACGCGCGGCTTCACATCCAGGTCCCGCCGACGGTGCCCCTGCAACAGGTCGAGGTGTGGGTCAACGGCATCAACATGGCGGATCACTTCAGCACGATCCCCGGAACCAGGACTCTGACCGGGGTCATCGACGGTCTGGTGCTCGGTGACAACACCGTGGTGACGCGACAACACGGCCAGGGTCTGGGACTTCCGACAGCCTCACACCTGACCCTGACCAACCACCCCGTCACCGGGCCGGTGTTTTCGGGACCGCATCAACATCCCTTCATGTGCAGCGTGCAGAAGCACGGTCTGGGGCAGCCGCTGGTGGACGACCCGTTCGAGGGATTCCCGGTGTTCGGCACCGATGCCGGGGGCGACCCGACCGACGAGATCGTGGGCTACAGCCGGAACTGCAGTGCCCCGACGCTGGTGGTCTACCTCTACAAGGCCACCGACGGGAGCTTCAAGCCCTACACCCCCGGGCAGGCGCGTCCCGCCGACATGGCTCAGACAACGACCCTCGACGGTCTGACGGTGGACTACGTCGTTCGCTGGGAGCGCGGCACGATCAACCGCTTCCTGTACAGCATCGCAGTGCTCGCGCCGGCCGACGGCGGCCCGCACGATCTGGACCGCTCGGCCTGGAACCGCCGGCTGATCTACCACTTCCAGGGCGGCGTCGGCATCGGGCACCATCAGGGCGATCCCAGCGGGAGCCGCATGCTCTACGACCAGGGCCTGTCGCTGGGCTACGCGGTGGCGTACTCCACGGGCACCAAGACCGGCACGCACTACAACCTCGTGCTCGGCGGCGAGACCGCCCTGATGGTCAAGGAACGCTTCATCGAGCTCTACGACTTGCCGCTGTACACGGTCGGGCTCGGAGGTTCCGGCGGTGCGATCCAGCAGTACGTCTACGGTCAGAACCACGAGGGGCTCATCGATGCCGCGATACCCCAGTATTCCTACCCCGACATGGTCAGCCAGGCCGTTCATGTCGGCGACTGCGAGTTGCTCGAGTTCTACATGGACGTGCTGGACGGGGCAAACCCGCGCTGGAGCACCTGGTCCAACCGGACGCTGCTGGAGGGACTGAACGCCAGCGACACGGTATTCAATCCCTACACCCAGTCCCCGGGAGCCAGCGAGTGCGTGATGGGGTGGCGCGGTCTGTCGCCGCTGGCGCTGAACCCACTGTACGGCTTCGCTGACGGGATGGGGCTGTACGAGCCGCTGTCGGCTGTCGCGGCGATCCACTGGACCCACTTCGACGACCTCAGGAACGTGTTCGGGATCGGCGGCGACGGATTCGCCCGGAACTACTGGGACAACGTCGGCGTCCAGTACGGCCTGCGGGCCGTCGCCCGCGGCGAGATCACGCCCGACGAATTTCTGCGCTTGAACGCGACGGTCGGGGGGTGGAAGAACGAGCCGTCGATGGTCCAGGAGGGGTCGCCCTTCTTCCCGCCCGGCGTGATCGATCCGGCCAACTGGGACCCGTGGAGCGCGCGTAACCAGGTGTTTTCGGTCAACCCGGTCCTTCCCGCTCCCCGCACCGAGGGCGATCTGACCGCGATGCGGGCGGCCTACGAATCGGGCCTCGTGTTCCGCGGTGACCTCGGCATCCCGATCATCGACTGGCGGCACTATCTCGAGGCGCAGCTCGACATGCACAACTCCCACCAGTCGTTCGCCGCCCGACAACGGATCCGGGATTTCCGGGGCGACTCCGACAACCAGGTGATCTGGTTCACCGGCGCTGAAGGGGGGCCGCAGTTCGACCAGACTCCGGAGGCCCTCGAGGTCATCGACGAGTGGATGTCGAACCTGCTGCAGCATCCGGAGCTCGGCGTGGCGGGCAACAAGCCGGAGCGCGCGGTCGACCGCTGTTTCGACACCGCGGGCGCGGAGATCGCGGCCGGCAACCAGGTCTGGGACGGCATCCTCGACGATGCTCCGACGGGACCCTGCTCCGCGCTGTACCCGGTGTACCGAACCTCGCGCGTCGTGGCCGGCGGGCCGTTCAAGGGCAGCATCTTCAAGTGTGAACTGAAGTCGGTCCAGCAGGCGATCCTGGCCGGTGACTACGGCGCGTGGACGCCGAGCGCGGCCGAGCAGGCGCTGCTCGAGCAGATCTTCCCGTCGGGTGTGTGCGATTTCGACCGGCCCGACGCGGGTCTGCCGCCCGGTTGGTGAGGGAGGCTCCGCCACGGGGTTGCTCGTTGGCGACCTGGCCGCAGTCCGGCGGCCCCGGGCGGGGACTTCACCGCGCCGGGCGCCGGACCTGCGGCCGCCCGGCGAGCATGGAGAGGTTCTGGACGGCCTGGTCCAGCGTAAGCGCCACGACGACCTTGATCGTCGATTGCCGGGGGGTACGGGCTTTCGTGCGTTTCATGGCTCGGCCCTCCTGCCCTGATGGACACCGGGGTCCACCGCTTGTCACATTCTTCTTCCGCACGCCTCGCGGCGGTCCGGGCACTCCAACACCTCGCTCACGCAGTCGGCGGTGATGGCGCTGCGGGGATCCTGCTGCGTCACGGTCACGGCGTGGAAACCGGTCGCCGCGTCGCGCGGAATCACGATGCGCGAGGCGAGCCGCCCGGCCCGGTCGGCCGTCCCCCGGCCCACGTTCCGGGTGCCGAAGTGGATCTCGACCGGTTTGCCGGCCGGAAGATCGCGCGCGGTCACGCGGATCTCGTCACCCGGAAACGCGGCCGGCGGGTCGACCTGGCAGACCGGAAGCGTGGGCATGGTCATGTAGAGCGTTGCCTCCGGCGGTCGGTCGCCCGTGCCGGATGCGGGGTCCTGGCTCCGCGCCCGGACGCGCAGCACGTCGGCTCGACGCGGCGGCGTGCCGACGCCGAGCAGCGCGCGGTCGAAGTCGAGCGTGAGCAGCGCGCGGAACGGGTCCTCGGGGAACGGAACCGGCGGGAGCTCCAGCGGATCGGTGAACTCCCTCGTCTCGACCACCGCGGCGCCGAGCGCGCGCCGCTCGAGGAACCGGCCCTCGGAGTACCTCCACAGCCGGGGCGTGGCGGCGATCGACTTGCCGGCGCCGGCACCCGTCGCCGAGCGGACGGTCACCGTGACGAGCCCGATCAGCTCGACGCCGTCGATCTCCAGATCGATGCCGACCTCGGCCGGCCGGCCCCCGGTACGACGGTTGCGGTCCAGATCGACCGCCATCACGTACCGCAGCCCCGTCGCCGCCTGCGGGAAGACCTCGGCGGTCTCCCAGAACAACGTCGCCTTGGACCGCCCGGGCTGGTCGGACAGGCCGGCGATCGCCAAATCGAGGTGGCCGGGACCCCCGTCACCCGTGGGCAGCGTGATCTGATCGGTGTTGTGGCCGTGCACGCCCGGCTCGACCGTGGTCGTACCGTCGACGCGGCACACCGCCTGTAGGCGGAGCTGCCCGCACTGCGAGGTCGGCTCGGGCAACGGGTCGTCGTCGGGAGGGCACGGCGGGGCGTCGGGTCCGTTCGCGTCTTCGGTGAAGTCGTACGGGAACGGATACGCCTCCTCCATGACCGTCCCGTCCAGGTGGTCGAGCGACAGGGCGTGTCCCGCCTCGTGGGCCATCAGCCCGTCGCCGGAGTCGCTCGGTCCGACGAACAACGGCTCGCACGGCGGCGCGTTCAGGCATTCGGCGCTCTGGTCCTCCTGCAGGAAGACCGTGAAGTCGTTGTCGACCACCGTGAACGAGCCGCTGGTCAACGAGCCGTAGCCGTTGGTGCCGTAGGTCGCCCCGGCCGCCTTCCCACCGATCGTGCTGGGCGTCCCGTCGTTGGTGACGAAGCGGCGGACGTTGACGCCGACGATCCCGACCGTTCCGACGCCCTCGGCGTCCCAGGCCGCGGCGCAGTCCTGCATCGCCCGCCGCTGCTCGGCGAACACGCCCACGCCGGGACGGATGTCGCCGGTGACGCCGGGGCAACACTTCTCTCCGTAGTCCGGGTCCTCCGGCTCGGGTTTCGGAGACCCGCTGCAGAGCATGTTGTCGAGCGGGGGTTCGGCGGGGTCGCAAGGGTCCGCGATCACCGGGAACGTCGGGACCTGCTGCGCCGCCGCCGATCGGAGAACCACGAAACATTCGGGCAGGTAGATCTCGGCGTTCGCGCGCGACATCCGGCGCTGGAGCGTCTTGGTGTGCGACTCCTCGCACGAGCATTCGGGATGCTCCACGGCGGGGGTTCCCTCGAGAGCGCACCAGCGCACCGGAACGATCACGAACTCTCCGGCGCGAAGGTCGCCCGCCAGGAGCGCGGCGAGGGCCAGCAGCGCGATCAACCACGGCGTCGTTCGTTCCGACATCGGCAACCTCCTCCGTGCATCGGGAGTCCTCGATCGGCGACTCGATGAGGAAGTCCGCGGCGGCCCGCCGGCGTTACGGCCGGTCCGGTTGGGTTACAATCTCGGCCCCGGACAAGCGAGTACCGCCCACGGCAGCGCCGCAGCCCCGGAACGGAGCCCATGCAAGACACACCTTCCCGGCCCGTCTCGTCCCACGTTTCCGTCACCGCCCCGATCTCGCAGGCCCTGGACTGGACCGGGCGCGTGCTGTTCAAGCCGTTCGACGTCGGCAAGTGGTTCACGCTGGGTTTCTGTGCCTGGCTGGCCTGGATCGGGCAGGGGGGCGGCAGCGGCAGCGGCAACTGGGACGTCCCCGGCGACAACGCCTCCCGCGAGGTCGAGGCGTTCGGCGGCTGGGTCGACGCCAACCTGGCGTTGTTCCTGTTCCTGGCCGCGATGGTGCTGCTGCTGATCGTCGGGGTGATCGTCCTGTTCACGTGGCTCTCCAGTCGCGGCAAGCTGATGTTCCTGGACGGCGTGATCCACAACCGCGGAGCCGTGGTCGAGCCGTGGAACCGCTTCAAGAGCCGGGGCAACTCGCTGTTCGGCTTTCGCGTCGTGGTGGGGCTGGTCGCGCTGCTGGTGTTCGGCGTGCTGGGCGGCCTGATGGCGATGAACCTGATCGCGATCGGGATCGAGGACAGCAATTTCGATTTCGGTACGATCGCGATCCTGTCGCTGTGGGTGGCCGTGCTGGTTGGCGTCGGGATCGTGTTCGGTCTGATCAGCCTTGCCGTCAACGATTTCATCGTCCCGATCATGTGGCTGCGCGGGTGCCGCGTGATGGACGCCTGGAGCGAGTTCCGACCCCTGCTCGAGGCCTACGGCGGGACCCTCGTGCTCTACGTGCTGATGAAGATCCTGCTCGCGATCGTGATCGTCGTCATCAGCTGCCTGGCGACCTGCGTCACCTGCTGCCTGGCGGCGCTCCCGTACCTCGGCACGGTGATCCTGTTGCCGCTGTACGTGTTCCGGCGCAGCTACTCGCTGTACTTCGTGAGCCAGCTCGGGCCGCAGTACGCCTCGCTGGCGCCGGTGGACGTGCCGCCCGTGCCGCCGGCCCCGCCGACGCCCCCGGCGCAGGACGCACCGCCACCGCCTCTGGACCCGCGGCCATGAGGTGGGAGCGACGGCTCGCGAACGACGCGGCCGCGGCGTTCGGCGCCTGGACCGGCGGCGTGTTGCTGCTGGGGGCCGCGGCGTCCGCGCTCTGGCTGCGGCTCGGCCTGCCGCTTCCCAGCTGCGGCTTCCGCGCCTGGACCGGGGTTCCCTGCGCGACGTGCGGCGCCACGCGGATGGTCCGGGCGCTGCTGTCCGGCGACCTGGCCCAGGCCGTGGCCTGGAACCCGCTGGCCTTCGCGGCACTCATGGCGATCGGGGCCTGGTCGGCGTGGTCGACCGTACGGCTGGTCCTCGGCCTGCCGCCACGCCGGCTGGTGCTGGACCGGCGCGAGCGGCGGCTGGCGTGGACGCTGGCGGTCCTCGGCGTGCTGGCCGGCTGGATCTTCGTGATTTCGAGCGGCCGGATCTAGTTTCGGCTAGAAACCTGCCTCCGATGGGGTCGGTTGCGCCGGATCGACCCCCTCCGTCGCCCTCCCGGCCTTGACCCCGGGGTCCCGCCGGGGTAGCAAGGGTGCAGAGGGTCGAGCAACGCGCTGCATCGGGAGGACGGATCATGCGCAACCTTCGCGTTTCGGGAGCCATGTTGGTGCGGGCGGCGATGATCCTGGCGATCGTCGCGGCCGTCCAGACACCGGCGCTGGCGACGTTCCACTTTGCCCGGATCGTGGAGATCTACACCGGCAACGACGCGCAGCCCGGCGCCCAGTACATCATCATCATGCCGCACAGCGACTTTCAGGATCTGTTCCAGGGCGTCTCGGTCGAGGTTTACGACGCCGCCGGCAATCCGCTTCCCGACTTTGCGCTGTTCGCCTCGAACCTGCCGGACACGGCCACGGACCAGAAGTCGATCCTCGTGGCGACGGCCGATGCGCAGACCATCTTCGGCGTGACCCCGGACCAGGTCGCCACGGGCGCCTTGCCGTCGAGCGGCGTGGTCTGCTTCTTCAAGGCTCCGCTGACCCCCGACTGTGTCTCCTACGGCAACTACACCGGCGCGTCGAACGTCGGCGGGTCCCCGACCGGAACCCCCGCTCCCTCAATCCCGTCCGGCGCGGTCCTGCGCCGCGACCTGGGTGCGGACGGCACGTTGCAGTCGTTCGACGACACCGACGACTCCGCGGCCGACTTCGACCGGGCCGGCCCGATCCCGGAGAACTACGCAGGGGTGCGCCTCGAGAACCTGACCGTGAGCGGCAACGTCACCCTCGACTGGGCCAGCACCGGGGCCAACAACTCGATCTACAAGACCGACGATCCGGCGACCGTCCGCGACTCGGCGGCCGTGGCCACGACCACGGCGACCACGTGGAACGACCCGAACCCGAACCAGTTCCCCGGCCTGACCTGCTACGTGGTCAAGCCCCAGTAGATTTCCGGGAACTTCCCGGCTCCAGCAGTG
>JBFKMV010000064.1:0-23073 GCA_041629655.1 Candidatus Polarisedimenticolaceae bacterium | reverse complement strand
CGGCGGTTCGCGGCGCTGGCCGCGGAGGCGGCGCTCGGCCGGGCCGGTGGCGCGCTGGTCGCGTTGGGGATCCTGGTCAGCACGTTCGGGATCTGCGCGGCGATCCTGTTGACCAACCCGCGCGTCGCGCAGGCGGTGGGCGAGGACGGGCTGTTCTTCCGGCGCTTGGGGCGGTTGCATCCGACGTTCCGCACGCCGTCCTGGGCCATCGGCGTGCTGGGCGGCTGGTCCTGCGCGCTGCTGTTGATCGGGGGCGCCGGGCAACTGCTCGACGCGGTGGTGTTCGCCGACTGGGTGTTCTTCGCGGCGTGCGCGGTGACGCTGTTCGTGTTCCGGCGCCGGCTTCCGGGCGCGGAGCGGCCCTACCGCTGCCACCTCTACCCGTGGGTCCCGCTGCTGTTCTTGGCCCTGGCCGCGGCCATGGCCGTCGTGACGTTCGTGCGTGCGGACACGCTGAGCCGGATGCTCGGGCCGGGGATCCTGGCCGCGGGGGTTCCGGTCTACCTGGCCTTCCGGCGTTACGGGCGCGGCGCGCGTTAGGTGTTATCCTCCCGGCTTTCCCGCGAGGAGCGTCCCGTGCCGAGATCCCTGCTGCTGCCGATCCTGCTCGCGCCGGCCCTGGTCGCCTGCAACGTGCCACCGGAGCCCCTGTCCGGACCGGTCGCGCAACGTTCCCAGACCGCTCAATCCCCCGGCGAGAGCTGGCCAGGCTGGGGCGGGCCGAACGGCGACTTCACGGTCGAGGCGCGGGAGCTGGCCGCGGCCTGGCCGCCCGAGGGACCGCCGCTCGTGTGGAGCCGCCCGCTGGGCAAGGGCTACTCGGCGATCGCCGCGGCGGACGGCGTGCTGTTCGCGATGCACCGCGAGGGGAACGACGAGCTCGTCGCGGCGTTGCGTGCCGACGACGGCTCCACGATCTGGGAGCACCGCTACGAGGCCGTCCCGCGAGAGCCCAACCAGGTCCAGTTCGGCAGCGGTCCCAACGCCAGCCCGCTGGTGCTGGACGACCGCGTGATCACGCTGGGCTACACCGGCGTGCTGAGCTGCCTCGACCGCGCCGACGGCCGTTTGGTTTGGTCGCACGAGCTGATCCGCGACCTCGACGGCGAGGTGCTCGACTTCGGCTACTCCGCCAGCCCGATCCTCCACGACGGCCGGGTGATCGTGCTGGTCGGCGGGAAGCGGCAGGGCGCGGTGGCGCTGGATCCGGGCGACGGCTCGGTGATCTGGAGCAGCCCGCCCTCGGGCGTCAGCTACGCCACGCCGCTGGTGATCGACGTCGACGGCCAGCAGCAGCTGCTCTACTTCTCGGCCGACGAGATCATCGGTCTCGACGCCGCCGACGGCACGCGCCTGTGGAGCTTCCCCGTCGTCAACCAGTACCGCAACAACGCCACCGACCCGCGCTGGGGCGACGACGGGCTGCTGTGGGTGGCGACGCAGCTCGACGGCGGGACCCGCGCGTTGCGGCTGACCCGCGACGGCGATGCGACGCGGGTCGAGCAGGTCTGGGAGAGCAACCAGCTCAGCATCCACTTCTGGAACGCGCTGCGGCTCGGCGACACGGTGTACGCGTCGATCGGCGGCAACGCCACGATCCTGGCCGGGGTCGACGTCGGCAGCGGGGAGATCCTGTGGCGGCGGCGCGGCTTCGAGCAGGTCAACTTCGTCCACACCGGCGAGCTGACGGTGCTGCTCGACGCCAACGGGCGTCTCGCGCTGGCGCGGCTGTCACCGGACGGGATCGAGGTGCTGGCCGAGGCGCGGATCCTCGACGGGCCGACCTGGACCGCGCCGACGCTGGTCGGCACGCGGCTGTACCTGCGCGACCAGCAGTCGATCCGCGCGCTCGAGCTGGGGCCGGCCGGCTAGCGGTTGAGCTTGCGCGCTTTCCAGTACTTGGTGCCCGAGATGTTGGCCTGGGCGATCAGCCCCTTGGTCGTGAGCTGGAACACCGCAACGCCCTGGTGGAACGTGGACGCGGTGTTCTTGCCCGCGGTGCCCGCGGCGAGGTTGGCGGCCGTGTCGGCCTGCCAGCCCTTGCTCACGAAGCGCCGGAACGCGTCGGTGCTGTCGAACAGGAACACCAGCTGGAACGAGTGGCCGCCGACGCCGAGGCCGATGCCGCCCGTGCCCATCTTCATGTAGGTCCGTTCGCCGGTCCGGTCGTCCACCGCGACGCCGACGCCGCCGCCGCCGGAGAGGATGAACGCGGCCTCGAAGGCGTCGAACACCGCGTAGGCCACGGCGTGGTCGGCGAGCTCGCGGGCGCGCTCGCTCTCGGCCAGCAACCGCTTGACGGTCTGGGTCGCCATCGAGTCGATCGCCGCGCGCTTGAGGGCCAGCTTGTCCCCGCCCTCCTCGGCCAGCGCCGGCGCGCCGGCCAACAGGACCAGCAGCGCGACGACGATGATGCAGCGTTTGCCTGTCATGGTTCGCACCCTCCGCGAAGCGCGGGTCGGCCCGCCCTCCGTCCCCTGGAACATGAAGCCTCGCGCTACGGGGTGCAATCGGGATTCCGGCGCCGGAGCGCGGCCCGCCGCGACCCCCGCCGCCGGGCGCTACACGAACGTATCGGGAGTTACGGAATCGTCAATCGGGTTGGACTCCGGCGGGGTTTCATCGTATAAGACCGCTCCGGCCGGTTCCGGCCGGGTTGTTTCCACTCCACGCAACGGGGGGTACCGAAACCGATGAAGATCGTCCATCGTCTGATCACGAGCATCGTCGTGCTGGCCGCGGTGTCGGTCGTGTCCGCGGCCGTCCCGGCCATCGCGCCGGCCGGCGTCGAGCACGCCGCCGAGCTGGTCTCCGTCGACGCCCTGCCCCGGCTGACCGCTCCCGGGCTCGACCGCGACGCGCTGGCCGCCGAGGACGCCGAGCGCGAGCGTCTCGGACTGCCCTATCGCTTCGCGGTACCCCGCCCCGTCGCGGTCACGCCCGGCACGCACGGGACGTGGGAGGAGACGGGCGAGGGCACCGCGCTGTGGCGGCTGCGGGTCGTCAGCCCCGACGCCCACTCGCTGAACCTCGGCTTCACGCGCTTCGTGATGCCCGAGGGCGGCCGGCTGTACGTCTACGCGCCCGACATGAGCACGTGGCTCCGGCCCTACACGACCGCCGACAACGCGTCCCACGGCGAGCTGTGGACGCCGGTGCTGCTGGGCCGTGACCTGGTCGTCGAGGTCGACCTGCCGGCCGGCGCGCGCGACGAGCTGGAGCTGCACCTCGGCTCGGTCAACGCCGGCTACCGCGGCTTCGGCGCGCCCAAGCAGGATCCCGGCACCGATTCCGGATCGTGCAACGTCGACGTGGTGTGCCCGCTCGGCGACGGCTGGCGCTCCGAGATCCCGTCGGTGGCGCGGATCACGATCGGCGGCTTCACGCTCTGCACCGGGTTCATGGTCAACAACGCCGCCCAGGACCAGACGCCGTACTTCATGACCGCCAGGCACTGCGGCGCGACGTCGGGCAACGCGGCCAGCGTCGTGGCCTACTGGAACTACGAGACCTCGATCTGCGCCGGCACGCCGGACGGCTCGCTGGCCGACAACCAGAGCGGCTCGTTCTGGCGCTCGGCCTACACGCCGTCCGACTTCACGCTGCTCGAGCTGGACCAGGACCCCGACCCGGCCTGGGGCGTCACCTTCGCCGGCTGGGACAACTCGGGCAACGACGCGCTGGAGGCGGTGGCGATCCACCACCCGCAGGGCGACGAGAAGCGGATCAGCTTCGAGTACCAGCCGACGACCACCACCTCGTACCTCGGCACCAGCGTTCCCGGTGACGGCACGCACGTGCGCGTGGCCGACTGGGACGAGGGCACCACCGAGGGCGGCTCCTCGGGCTCGCCGCTGTTCGACGAAAGCCACCGCGTGATCGGGCAGCTCCACGGCGGCTACGCGGCGTGCGGGAACGACCTCGCCGACTGGTACGGCAAGCTCTCGGTCTCCTGGACCGGCGGCGGTACCTCGACGTCGCGGCTGTCCGACTGGCTCGACCCGGCCGGCACGGGCGCGACCGCGATCGATACGCTCGACCCCAACGCCGGTTGCACGGTCAACGCCGACTGCGACGACGGGTTGTTCTGTAACGGCGCCGAGACGTGCGACGCCGGCGGTTCGTGCGTGGCCGGCAGCGATCCGTGCCCCGGCCAGGGCTGCGACGAGGCGGGCGACGTGTGCTTCCCGCTGACCTGCGACAACGACGGCGTGTGCGAGAGCGGCGAGGACTGCGACGGCTGCGCCGGCGACTGCATCAGCGGCAGCGCGGCCACCTGCGGCAACGACATCTGCGAGGCCGGCGCGGGCGAGGACTGCCTGTCCTGTCCCGGAGACTGTAACGGCCTGCAGAGCGGCAAGCCCTCGAACCGTTACTGCTGCGGCGACGGCGACGGCAGCAACCCGGTGGGTTGCGGCGACTCGCGCTGCTCGGCGAACGGCAACACCTGTAGCGGCGGCGCCGGCGCGCCGTACTGCTGCGGCGACGGCGTGTGCGAGGGGGCCGAGACCGTCGCCAACTGCGCCGTGGACTGCGACGGCGGCACGTGCGCCGCGGTCGGCGAATCCTGCGTGGAGGACATCGACTGCTGCACCAACAAGTGCCGCGGCTCGAGCGGGAACAAGACCTGCAAGTAGTCTCCGATCAGGCTCGACGAGGCGCCCGGCTGCGGCCGGGCGCTTTTTTTTCGGTCAGCGGTTGAGCGTCCAGATCGCCAGGTTGAGCGCCATGGCGAAGGAGACCCAGGCCAGGTAGGGCGTCAGCAGCCACGCCGCCAGGCGCGACACGCGCCCGAACGCGAGCAGCGTGGCCACGATCGCCACCCACAGCGCGACGATCTCGACCAGCGCCAGCCCGGGGCTCCGCAGGCCGAAGAACAGGAACGACCAGGCGGCGTTGAGCGCGAGCTGGACCGCGAACAGCACCAGGGGCGTGCGGGTCTCGTTCCACTCGCGGGCGCGCCAGACCAGCCACGCGGCGACGCCCATCGCCACGTAGAGCGCCGTCCACACGGGGCCGAACCACGCGTCGGGAGGCGTCCACGAGGGCTTGGTCAGCGTCGGGTACCACGTGGCGACGGAGGAGGCCGTGGCGAAGGCTCCGAGTGCGCCGACCAGCACGCACCCGACGACGGACGCCCCCAGGACTGCGAGGCTGCGGCCGGTCCCCTGCTGTGGCATCTCGCCTCCCGTTTCCGAACGGCCGGTATGGTAGGCTCCCGCCGTTCTCCGGTGCCGGGATTAGAGCATGTTCAAACGCGGCGCGCGAACCGTCTACTCGCCCTCCGACCTTTCCCGGTTCATGGAGTCGCGCTTCGCCTCGTGGATGGACCGCTTCGCGCTGGAGCACCCGGACGAGGTCCGGGCCGAGGAGCCGGACGAGGCGCGCGAGCTGGTGTTCCGCAAGGGGCGCGAGCACGAAGCCGCCGTGCTGGAGCGGTTCCGCGACGCGGGACGCGAGGTGGTCGAGATCGACCCCGGCCGCGACCGGCGGGCCGAGACGCTGGCCGCGATGCGCGACGGGCCCGAGCTGATCTACCAGGCCCAGCTCGCCCGCGACGACCTCGAGGGACGCGCCGACTTCCTGGTGCGCGTCGACGGCGCCTCGCGGCTCGGCTCCTACCACTACGAGCCGCTGGAGGCCAAGCTCGGCAAGCGGCCCAAGCCGGCGGGGATCGTGCAGCTCTGCTGCTACGCCGAGATGCTGGAGGCGGCGCAGGGCGTGCTGCCCCGGCAAATCCACGTCATCTGCGGGACCGGGGAGCAGGCGACGCTGCGGCTGGCCGATCACGTCTACCTGTACCGCGAGCTGAAGCGGGATTTCCTGCGCCTGATGGCGGAGTTCGGACCCCGGAACCGGCCGGTGCCCCAGCTCGGCGAGGAGCACCGCGAGTGGGAGGCGGAGGCCGCCGAGCTGCTGGAGCAGCTCGACCACCTGTCGCGGGTCGCGAACATCCGCTCCTCGCAGATCAAGAAGCTCGAGGCGGCCGGGATCGCCACCTTGACCGGCCTGGCGCGCTCGAAGCGGCGGCGCGTTCCGCGTCTCGACACCGCGGTGTTCGAGCGGCTGCGGGCCCAGGCCCGGCTCCAGCTCGACTCGGCGGGCCGCGAGCGGCCGCTGTTCGAGATCCCCGCCCCCGATCCCGCCGACCCGCGGCGCGGGCTGGCGCTGCTGCCGCCGCCGTCGCCGCTCGACGTGTACTTCGACATGGAGGGCTACCCGCTCGGCGCGCGGCCGCTGGAGTACCTGTTCGGTGCGATGGTCCTCGAGCAGGGCGAGCGCCGCTTCCGCGACTGGTGGGCCCACGACGCGCAGCAGGAGCGGCAGGCCTTCGAGCAGTTCATCGACTGGACGCTCGAGCGCCACAGGCGCGACCCCGGCATGCACGTCTATCACTACAACCACTACGAGACGACCGCGCTCAAGCGCCTGATGGGCCGGCACGGGACCCGCGAGCACGAGCTGGACCGCTTGTTGCGGCACGAGGTGTTCGTCGATCTCTACCCGATCGTCCGCGACGGCGTGCGCGTCGGCGAGCCGCGCTACTCGATCAAGAACCTGGAGCGGCTGTTCCGCGAGGGGCGCCAGGGTGCGGTGGGCACGGCGGTCGACTCGATGGTGCACTACGAGCGCTGGCTGGACGCGGACGAGCCCCCCGACTGGCGCGAGTCCGGGACGCTCTCCGAGATCCGCGACTACAACCGCGACGACTGCGAGTCGACGCTGCTGCTGGCGGAGTGGCTGCGCGAGCGGCAGCGCGAGCACGGCATCGCCTGGTGCGGCCCGGCCAAAGACGACGACGGGGAATCCAACGGCGACGTTCCCGCCGCACCGGCGGTGGCGGTCTCGCTGCTCCGCCGCGCCGAGACCGACGCGGCCGCGCCGCACGACGCGCTGCTCGGGCAGCTCGTGGAGTTCCACCGCCGCGAGGACCGCCCGATGTGGTGGGCGATGTTCGAGCGCCACGCGATGACCGAGGAGGAGCTGGTCGAGGACCTCAACTGTCTCGGCGGGCTGCGGCGGGCGGACGATCCGCCGACGCCGGCGCCGGGCGCCGCCCTGCTATCGTATCGTTTCGATCCCGAGCAGCACACCAAGCTGCAGCCCGGCGGCGAATGCTACTTCGCGCACGACCTCGGCGTCCGGGTGTCGATCGAGGAGCTCGACCTGGACCGCGGCCGGGTCAGGCTGCGCCTGCGCAGCGGCGTGCTGGCCGCGCTGGGCTCGCCGCCGGACCGCCTGTCGCTGATTCCGAACGAATACGTGCGCTCGCACACCATCTCGCGCTCGATCCAGGAGATCGCCCAGCGGCGGCTGGAAGAACACCCGTTGCCGGCCGCGCTGCTCGACTTCCTCGACCGCCGTCCCCCGCGCATCTTTGGGCACGACCGCGGACCGTTGGCCCGGGCCGGTGAAGATCCCGTCGATGCGGCGTTGCGATTGGTCCCCGCGATGGACGGTACGACGCTCTCGATCCAGGGACCGCCGGGCAGCGGCAAGACCACCACCGCCGCGCGCGTGATCCTGGACCTGCTCGACCGCGGGCGGCGGGTCGGGATCACCTCGAACGGTCACAAGGCGATCGTCAACCTGCTCGGCAAATGCGCCGAGCTGCGCGACGGCCGGCTGGCCTGCCTCAAGGCCGGCGGCGACCCCGACGACCCGTTCTTCCGGCGCTGCCGCGGCGCGCGCTACGTCGGGACGGCCCGTGACGCCGCCGGTCTCGTCGACCGCTGCGCGCTGATCGCCGGAACGGCCTGGCTGTTCAGCCGCGGGGAGCTCCACGACCGCTTCGACTACCTGTTCGTGGACGAGGCCGGCCAGGTCTCGGTGGCCAACCTGACCGGGATGTCGCGCGCCGCACGCAACCTGGTGCTGGTCGGCGACCAGATGCAGCTTCCGCAGCCGGTCCAGGGCGCGCACCCCGGCGACAGCGGGCTCTCGACGCTCGAGTACCTGCTCGGCGACTGGCCGACGATCCCGCCCGAGCTGGGCCTGTTCCTCGACCGCACGTACCGCTTGCACCCCGCGCTGTGCGATTTCGTCTCCGACGCGTTCTACGAGGGGCGGCTGTCCCCGGCGCCGCGGGTCGAGAACCGGCGCGTCGTCGCGCGCGACAACCCCGGCGGCCCGGAGGCCGGCGTCGCGTTCCTGCCCGTCGAGCACGAGGGCAACACCCAGGCCAGCGCGGAGGAGGTCGAGCAGGTGCGGCGCCTCGTGGCCGCGCTGCTCGAGCGCGAGCACACCGGTCTCGACGGCGAGCCGCTCGGCCCGCTGCGCCCGCGGGAGATCCTGGTCGTCGCCCCCTACAACCTCCAGGTCCGCAAGCTGCGGCAGCGCCTGCCCGCCGGCGTGCGCGTGGGCACGGTGGACAAGTTCCAGGGCCAGGAGGCCCCCGTCGTGATCGTCTCGATGTGCGCCAGCGAGGGCCACGGCTCGCCGCGCGGGCTGGAGTTCCTGCTCAACCCCAACCGCCTCAACGTCGCGCTGTCCCGCGCGCAGAGCCTCTCGATCGTGGTCGGGCATCCGGGGTTGGCGCGCACGCGCTGCCTGACGGTGGAGCAGATGAAGCTCGTGAACCTGTTCTGCCGCATCGCCCGGCAGCGCTCCTGACCGCGGGTGCGCTCCGGAGAATGCGCGCTAGAATGGAACACGCCGTTCGACGGCGTTTACACTTCGAAAGGAACTCCATGAAGCACACCGCGACCTTCGGACTGTTGTTGCTGCTCGCTCTGGCCGGCCTCGTCGCGTTCGCGGCCTCGCCGAGCACCGCCGACTGGCCGGCCTGGCGCGGCCCGCTGGCCACCGGCGTCGCGCCCGGCGCCGAGCCGCCCTTGACCTGGAGCGAGACCGAGAACGTGAGCTGGAAGGTCGCGGTGCCGGGCAAGGGTCTGGCGACGCCGATCGTCTCGGGCAAGCTCGTGATCCTGACCACGGCGCTGCCCGTGGGCCAGCGGCCCGACGCCGCGAAGGCCACCGAGGCCGAGGCCGATCTTCCGGAGTGGCGGCAGCGGATGGGCGTGGCGCCGAGCGAGGTGCTGGAGTTCTCGGTGCTGGCCTACGACCGCAAGACCGGCAAGCTGCGCTGGAGCACGCCGGTGCGCAAGGCGGCGCCGCACGAGGGCACGCACACCGACGGAAGCTGGGCCTCCCAGTCCCCGGTCACGAACGGCAAGGTGATCGTGGCGCACTTCGGCTCCAACGGGACGTTCGCGCTGGACATGCAGGGCAAGCAGCTGTGGGAGCGCGACCTCGGCGACATGGAGACGCGCCGCGGGTTCGGCGAGGGCAGCTCGCCGGTGATCCACGGCGACACGGTGGTGATCAACTGGGATCACGAGGGCGACTCGTTTCTCGTCGCGCTCGACCTCCGGACCGGCGAGACGCGCTGGAAGGCCGACCGCCCGGACGAGGTCACCTCGTGGTCGACGCCGCTGGTGGTGGAATCCGCCGGTCGGACCCAGGTCGTGGTGGCGGCGACCGGCAAGACGCGCGGCTACGACCTGGCCTCGGGCAAGCTGCTGTGGGAGGTCGGCGGGATGACCACCAACACCATCCCGTCCCCCGTCGAGTCCGCCGGCCGCGTGTTCGTGATGAGCGGCTTCCGCGGCAACGCGCTCCAGGCGATCGACGTGGCGCGCGCCAAGGGCGAGCTGGCCGCCGACGCCGAGGCCATCGCGTGGACCTTCGACCAGGACACGCCGTACGTCCCCTCGCCGCTGCTGTACAACGACCGGTTGTACTTCCTCAAGCACAACAAGGGCATCCTGTCCTGCTTCGACGCCACGAGCGGGAAGCGGCTCTACGGACCGGAGCGGCTGGAAGGCCTGGAGGGGGTCTACGCGTCACCGGTCGGCGCCGCCGGCCGCGTCTACGTGGTCGGCCGCAACGGCACCACGGTGGTGCTCGAGGACGGCGCGGCCCCGAAGGTGCTGGCGCGTAACGTGCTGGACGACGGCTTCGACGCGTCGCCGGCGGTGGCCGGCTCGGAGCTGTACCTGCGCGGTCGCGAGCACCTCTACCGCATCGCCGCGAAGTAGCGCCCGCTACTCGGTCGCCGTCTCCTCGATCAGGTGGTCCACGACCGCCTCGAGGCTCTGTGTCTCCTTGAACACCCGCAGCTGGCGGTCGGCGCTGGTGCCCTGCTCCAGGATCGTGTGCACGTGCTCGGTCTCGGCGCGGATCTCCAGCTCGTCGGCCACGTCGTCGATGAACTCCAGCATCTCCGCGACCAGGTCCCGGAGCGGCACCTCGGTCTGCTTGCCGAAGTCGATCAGCTTGGCCTCGACGCCGTAGCGCACCGCGCGCCACTTGTTCTCGGCGAGCAGGTTGCGGCGGTACTCGCGCCAGGTCAGGTTGGACTGCCGCAGCTTGATCAGCTTGCCCACGATCCCCACCAGCAGCGCCGCCAGACAGATCGCGTCGTCGATTCGCGTGCAGATGTCGAGCATCCGGAACTCGACCGTGGGGTATTTGGGGCTGGGGCGGATGTCCCACCAGATCTTGGTCGGCTCGTCGATGCAGTTGGTGCGCACGAGCGTCTGGACGAACTGCTCGTATTCGTCGTACGACTCGAACGCGGGCGGCATGCCGGCGCGCGGCAGGCTGCCGATCACGATCGAGCGGTAGGACTTGAGACCGGTGTCGCGGCCCTGCCAGAACGGCGAGCTGGTCGACAGCGCCAGCAGGTGCGGCATGAAGTAACGCGACTGGTTCATCACGTCGATCAGCAGGTTCCTGTCCGCGATGCCGATGTGCACGTGCATGCCGAACACCAGCATCTGCCGCGCCACGTCGGCCATGTTCATCTCGTGCTTGGCGTAGCGCTCCCCGGCGGTGACGTTCTGCTGGAGCCAGTTGGAGAACGGGTGGGTGGCGGCCGCGGCGACGCGCAGCCCCTCGGCCTCGGCCACCTCGCGCACCGCACGGCGCAGCCGCACCAGCTCGGCCCGGCCCTCCTGGATGCTGTGGCAGATCGAGCTGCCGACCTCGACCTGGGACTGCAGGAACTCGGGCTTGATCTGGTCCTTGAGCACGACGCTGCCCCGGTCGAGGAACTGCTGGATGTAGGAGGTCAGCGCCCGGGTCCCGGGGTGGATGATCTGGTACTCCTCCTCGAGACCGAGGGTCAGCTTGGGCAGGGCCATGGCGGGCTCCAGGTCGTGGTGTGGAAAACCGCAAGAGCATACCAAACGCCGCCCCGGCCGTCCCCGGGTCGGGAGGTGGTACGGTAGGAGCGCCGCCGCCGGACGGGATGCCGCCCCTCCCGCGGGCGGCGCGGAGCAGCGTACCGATGCGGTTCCTCCAGGCGTCCGACTTCCACCTGCACCCCGAGCATCCCGAGCGGCTGGCCGCGCTGGAGGCGGTGGTGCGGCGCGCGTCGGAGGAGTCCGCCGACGCGTTGTTGATTCCCGGCGACCTGTTCGACGATCCGGCCGCGGCGATGATGCTGCGCAGCCGGGTCCGCGAGATCCTGGAGCGCTTTCCCGGGCCGGTGCTGCTGATCCCGGGCAACCACGACCGGCGCCCCGGCGGCGCGACCGCCTTCCCCACCGGGGCCGACTACGGGTGCCGCACCGTGCTGCTCGACGAGGACCCGTACGCCGAGCACGTGCTGGACGATGCGGCGGGCGGCGAGGTCCGGGTGGTCGGCGTGCCGTTCCGGCACGGCGGCACGCTGGGACGGGACCTGGCCGGGTTCTCCGGCGACCCGCTGCGGACCGTGCTGCTGGCCCACGGGACGCTCCAGGACGACTGGCTGGCCGGGATCGAGGACGAGGAGCGGGCCTACTACCCGATCCGCCGCGCGGATCTCGAAGGCCGCTTCGCCTATGCCGCCCTCGGACACCTCCACGCCGGGGCCACGATCCCCCGGGGGACTCCGGACCGGGCCTGGGGCTACGCGGGCTCGCCGATCGCGATCACCCGCGGCGAGAGCGGTCCGCGGCACGCCGTGCGGGTCGATCTGGACCCGGGGCGCGGCGTGCGCGACGTGGAGGCGATCCGCCTCGCCACCCCGTACTGGGAAGCCGTCCGCGACGACGTCTCGCCCTGGGAGACCGCGGAGGATCTGCTGGCCCGGCTGCGCGCCGCGCTCGAGACGCGCTCCGAGCCGGCCGACCCGTGCCGCGGCCTGCGGGTGCACGTCGGCGGGTTCGTCGATGCCGACGAGGCGGGCCTCAAGGCGGCGATCGAGCGCGCGCTGGACCAGATCCGCCCCCGGCATCGCGTCGTCGAGCTGGGCTTCGAGGTCGCCACCGTGAGCGACCTGCTGGAGCGGAACCCCTGGCTCGACGACCTGCTGCGCCGGCTGCGCCGCCTGGCCGACCGCCACGGAGCGGACGCCGAGGTGCTGCGGCGCGCCACGGGCTTCTTGACCGCGGCGGTCGAGGAGAGCGGCGCGTGACCATCCGCATCGGCCGCATCGCGGTGGAGCGGTTCGGGGCGCTCCGCGAGTTCACGCTCGAGCCGGGTGACGTGACGATCGTCGACGGTGACAACGAGTCCGGCAAGTCCTCGCTGGTGGACGCGCTTCACGCCGGTCTGCGTCGCACCTTCCGGCGCGGCAACGCGCCGTCGCTGGAGCACCTGCGCCGCGACGTCCCGGGCTACGAGGGCGAGCCGGAGGTCGAGCTGGTCGACGGCGCGGGGAACGACGCCGGTTTCCCGCCCGACCTGCTGCGCGAGAACCCGATCCTGTGGAACCTGCTGTTGATTCCCGAGGGCGGCGCGTCGAGCCGCGAGATCGGCTCGGCGAAGCGCGACTGGCTCGACGAGGCCAAACGCCACCTGACCGGCTTCGACCCCGAGCCGATCCGGCGGCTGCTGCGCGGACGGGCCGGGCTGACCCCGTCGCTGCGCGATGCGAAGGAGTGGCGGGAACGGGACGAGGCGCTGACGCGGATCGTCGAGGACGGCACGGCGTTCTTGGAATCGCTGGACGATCTCGCCGCCCACGAGGCGGGGCTGCGCCGCACGCGGCGGCAGCTCGCCGCGGTGGACGCCGAGGCGGCGCAGGAGCGGCAGGCCGTGGCCTTCGACCGGCACCGTCGCGCCGCCCGGGCGCTCGCGGCGCTGCGCGAGAGCCTGCGGGAGCTGGATCGGCTGGCGCGATTCACCGAGCGCGAGCTACGGGAGTGGCGCCTGCTCGATCGCCGCCGCGAGGGCGACGCGGCGAGACTCGAAGCCGCACGCCGCGCGCTCCAGGACGGCGAGCGAAGCGCCACCGGGGCGCAGGACCGGCTCGCCGACGGCGAGAGCCATCGCGACGAGATCGAGCGCCGGCTGACCGGGCTGCGGGGAGCGGGCATCGCCGACCGTGCGCGCGAGGCCGCGCGACGCGCCGAGCAGTCGCGCGCGGCGCTGGAAGCCGCGCGACGCTGGCGGCTCCCGGCGATCGCGGCACTGGCGGTCGGCACGGTGGCGCTCGTCGCGGGGCTGGCGTTCGGCCGGGACGTGGCGACGGCCGGGGGCGTGGCGGCCATCCTGGCGGGTGCGGTGATGCTGTTGCGCGAGCCACCGGCGAAACGGCGGCGGGACGCGGCCGTGGCCGCCGGGGCGCCGCTGGTCGTCGAGGCGCGGAAGCTCGGGTTGGACGTCGCGGCGGTCGAGGACGTGGGCGAAGCGCTGCGCGCGGTGGAGCACAACGCCATCGCCGCGGGAGAACGCGTCGAGCACGCCCGTGCGGACAGCCTGCGGCTGCGCGAACGCCGTCGCGATCTGGCGCAGGACCGCGACGAGGCGGAGGAGACCCTGCGCGACACCGACCGGGCGATCGCCGGGATCCGCGAGCGCACCGGGCTCGCGCACCTCGACGATCTCGAGACGCGCGTGCAGCGCAGGGCGGCGCTCGAGGAACAGAGCCGCGCGGCGCGGGCCACGCTGGCGGAGATCTTCCCCGACACGGCGGAGGCGGACTGGCCGGCGCGCGTCGAGGACGGGACCGTCGAGGACCCCGGCCGGGCGCCGCAGGGGGGACGCCTCGAGGAGCTGGAGCGGAAGCGCGACGCGCTGCGCGACGAGATCGACCGGATCGAGGACGCGCTGGACGCCTTGCTGCGCGACGGACTGCGGCGTCTCGGCGTCGCCGACCTGGACGGGGCGCGAGGCGCGCTCGACGCGGCGCTCGAGCAGCGGCGCGAGCGGGAATGCGACCGCGCCGCCGCCCTGCTGGCGCTGGAGGCGGTGGCCGAGAACGAGCGGGACGTGGACGCGCACCTGGACCGCACGCTGACCGACCCGCGCGAGGGCGCCGGTGCGCTGTTCGCCAGGCTGACCGGCGGGCGCTGGAGCGGCATCCGGCGCGGCGACGACGGACTGGAGGCCGTGGCGCGGGACGGCTCGGGCGTGACGATCCGCGCGCTCAGTCGCGGCACCCGCGACCAGCTGCACTTCGCGCTGCGCGCGGCGCTGGCGGAACGGATCCTCGGCGAGCCGTCGTTCTTCGTCTGGGACGACACGTTCCTCACCGCCGACCCGGACCGCCGGCGCGCGCTGGTGGCCTCCGCGGTCGAGCTGGCGCGGCGCGGCTGGCAGATCGTGTACCTGACTGTGGACCCGTCGATCGGGGAGCTGTTCGAGGTCGAGGCCCGGCGGCACGGCGAGCTGGACGTGCGCCGGGTCCGGCTTGCCGACCGCGCCGAACGGCTGGTCTAGAACGGCCTAGGGCTGGAGCCGGCTCCACGACCAGCCGGAGCCGTTGCGCCGGTAGCGCACCCGGTCGTGGAGCCGGTTCTCGAAGCCGGCCCAGAACTCGATCGCGAGCGGCTCGAGCACGTAGCCGCCCCAGAAGTCCGGTCGCGGAACGTCGCCCCCCGCGAAGCGTGCCTCGGCCTCGCGGTAGCGCTCGAGCATCGTCTCGCGGCTGTCCACCGGCTCGCTCTGGCGCGAGGCCCAGGCCGAGAGCCGGCTGTCCCGCGGCCGGGTCGCGAAGTAGGTGTCGCAGTCCGCGTCGTCGAGCCGCTCCGCGCGGCCCTCGATGCGGACCTGACGGTGCAGCTCGTGCCAGTAGAACACCAGCGTGGCCCGCGGGTTGGCCAGCAGCTCCCGCGCCTTGCGGCTGCCGTAGTTGGTGAAGAAGCACACCCGGCCGTCGGACGATCCCTTGTAGAGCACCATCCGCGCCGACGGCGCGCCGTCGGGGGTGGCCGTGGCGAGGCATGCCGCCTCCGGCAGGTCGATCCCCGCCCGCGCCGCATCGTCGAGCCAGGCGCGGAACAGCTCCAGCGGGTCGGTGGAGGGCCGGATCGGTTCGGTCACGGGCCGGGACCCTGGGGCGTCACGGGATCCGCGCTCTCGAACACCGAGCGCGGAAGCTCGTCGTGGACGGCGATCTGCCAGTCCTCGTCGCCGCCGCGCCGGGTGGCGATCATCACCTCGCCGAATCGCTGCCAGCCGGTCCAGGGCCGCGTGAAGCGCGGCTCGGCGTCGGCGGCGTCGCCGAAGAACGACCACTGCTCGACCAGGCCGGTGTCCCGGGCCACGAACACCTCGTAACGGTTGCTCGGCGTGTAGCCGACGCCCTCGCCGAACGTCAGCTCCAGCACGTCCGCCGTCCGGCCGTCCTCGAGCGCGCGCTCGCCGGCGTGCTTCAGCGTGACGCCGGGATCGAGCAGCTTGAACGGCATGATCAACCAGTAGGAGTCGTTGACCCACACCTTGCGCCCCATGTCGAGCGCCTCGGCCAGCGCGGGCGACTCGGTGATCTCCTCGCCGTTCTTCCACACCCGGCCGGCGCTGCTGTTCACGTTCATCAGCCAGAGGTACGTGTCCTCCCCCGCCGGCCCCTCGATGCGGACGTCGCCGGTCGCGCGGTCCCACCAGTGCATCCGCCGCCCGAAGAACTTCCAGCTCAGGTAGCGCGTGCGGTCCCAGGCCTCCCAGCCGCCCATCTTCTCGATCGTCGCCTGGGCGAGCTCGATCGCCGCCGGATCGGATTCGGCGGAGACCTGCACCCGCGACTCGGGAGCCGGAGCCGGCGCGGGCTCCTCGGGCGGCGGTTGCGCGCAGGCGGCGCACAGCGTCAGCGGTAACAGGGTCGCGAGCGTCCAGCGAGATCGAGCTGTCACGGCATCCTCCTCGGCCGTTGCTCGGCCGGCGGGCGCCAGGATACCCGACCGCTGGCGATCAGGGTCCGGGAAGCGTTCCCCGGGGCACGTTCCAGGGGAAGATCTCGACGCCGAGCAGGCCGGCCTTGACCGCCGGATCCCCGGCCACCAGGCCCCGCAACCGCTCGAGGTCCAGCGTCCGGAAGACGAAGATCCCGCGCAGCTCGCCGTCGTCGCCCAGCGGGCCCGCCAGCACCAGGTCGCCGGAGTCGGCCATGCCGCGGATGTGCTCCATGTGCCCGGCCTGGATCTCCCGGCGCCGCTCGTCGTCGTAGCCGGGCGCGCCGGGAGGCCGGCGAAGCAGCGCCAGCATGCAGCGCTCGAGCCGCAGATGGCTCTCCGGCTTGCGCAGGATGCCCCGTCCCGTCCACCACGGGTGGATCTCGGCGCGCATGCGCCCCGAGCGCACCCACGGATCCCCGTCCAGGATCGTCCGCGCCTCCTCGGTGGTCGCCACGTCGAGCACGATCGCGGAGCGCAGCTCCCCGCCGCGGCCGATCGGTCCCGCGGTCACCGCCGTGCCGTCCGCGAGCAGCCTGCCGACCCACGCCAGGTGCTCCTCCTGCAGGCGCTGGATGCCCCGCTCGCCGATCGGGCTGCGATTCTCGCCGCGCCACAACAGCGCGAGCTGGTAGGTGGTCATCTCCCACTCGGGCGGCGGCCCCTGCTCTTGCGCTGCGGCCGGAGACGGCGGCAGGGCGAGCAGCAGCAGCAGGACCGGCAGGCGCTTCGTCACGACTTCTTCCGTTTCGTGAAGCACAGCCCCGACCACGTCGCATCGATGGCGCAGATCTTGTAGTCGACCAGCCCGGCGGCCAGCCCGAGCCGGCGGACCTCGGTCTCGGTCACGTCGGTGGCGACGCCCGAGGCGCGCTTGGGCCAGGCGAACCACAGCCGGCCCGCCGCCGCCGGGCTCGCGGCGAGCTGCGCGAGGCGTCGCCTCAGGTCCTTGCGGCTCTTGACGAAGCAGACCGTAACGTCCGGGCTGCCGCCGGCCCGCCGCCGGACGACGACGTGCGGCGGGAGCTTGCCCAGGGTGCGGTCGAAACCGGGCGGCGACGCGAGCAGCGCCAGGCCGGCGCCGGCCTTGATGCCGAGCTTCTTCGGCAGCGGCGTGCCGGAATAGCCGGCGAGATTCGAAGCGGGCGCCTCGGGAGCCCGCGGGGGTCTGTCGATCGCCCGCCTGACCGCGCCGCGGATGCGTCCCGAGCTTGTGTACACGGCGTCCGGCAGCGACTTGCGCACGCGCTCGACCTTCGCGGGCACGCCGTCCACGAACACCAGCGGCACGTGACGTGTCTTCGCCGCCGCGCGCAACATGATCCCGAAGTCGCGGCCCTGCATCGGCAGCCGGCTGAGATCGATCACCACCGCGTCGGGCGGAGTGCGCTTGAGCTGCGCCAGCTCGGGCGGTCGGAGCGGACCGGCCACGACGGTATGCCCCGCGGCCCGCAGACGCTGCGCCTGCGGCGCGGCCTCCTGCGCGTTCCAGTGGACCAGACGGATTCGCGGCATCGCCGGCGGAGCTTAACCGGGCGCCCGCCGCCGGGGCAAGCCCGGCGCGGCCGGCCGCCACCCCCGCGTGACCCGGTCACTCCCCGCGGCCCTCCTTGCGGGTGTACAGCGAGCCGGCCTTGACGGCGGAGGTCACGATGCCCTTGATCATCGCCGAGCTGAAGCCCTGGTGCTCCATCTCGTTGAGACCCGCGATCGTGCAGCCGCGCGGGGTGGTGACGCTGTCGATCTCGCTCTCGGGATGGCTGCCGCGGTCGAGCACCAGCGAGGCGGCGCCGAGCGCCGTCTGGGCCGCCATCACCAGCGCCTCCCGGGGGTGGAAGCCGATCTCGATGCCGCCCTGGCCCGCCGAGCGCACCGCGCGCAGGAAGAACGCGATGCCGCAGGCGCAGAGCGCCGTGGCGGGCAGCATCTGCTCCTCGTCGATCATCAGCGTCAGCCCCACGGCGTCGAAGATCGTCGCCGCCCGCTCGCGCACGTCGGCGCGCTCGGTGTTGGCGGCCAGGCAGGTCATCGAGCGGCCGAGCGCGATCGCGGTGTTGGGCATCGCCCGGACCACAGGCAACGGCTTGCCGATCACGCTCACGATGTCCGCGATCCCCGCGCCGGAGACGACCGAGATCAACAGGTGCCGCCCGGCGTCGAGATCCGGCGCGATCTCGCGCAGCAGGTCGTCGAGCTGGTGCGGCTCGACGGCCACGATCACCGTGTCCGTGGCCTGCACCGCCGCGCGGTTGTCGGCCTGCGTGCGGAAGCCCCGCGCCGCCAGGTCGTCGAGCCGCTCGACCTTGCGGCGCGTCAGCACCAGCTCCTCGGGGCGGTGGGTGCCGGCGTGGACCAGGCCGGAGGCGATCGCGCGTCCGATGTTGCCGGCGCCGAGAATCGCGAGGCGGGTTTGCGGGCTCATCGTGGCTCCTCAGTCGCCGAACACCAGCTTCAGGAATCGCGGCAGCAGCTCCGAGGACTCGTCGCTGTCGGTGAAGCGGGACAGCAGCGCCTGCCGCTCCTGCTCGCTGGTTCCGGGCGCGTAGTGCTCGATGTAGTGCAGGTAACGATCGGTGTTCGTGGAGCGGTCCAGCTCGGGGTGGAACTGGGTGGCCCAGATCGGCTGCCCCGGGATCCGCAGCGCCTGGAACGGGCTGAGCAGGCTCCGGGCCAGGTTCGGGACGCCGTCGGCGATCTGCGCCGCGCGGTCCTTGTGCCCCATCTGGGCCATGAAGCGCGGCGGCAACGCGCCGAACAGCGGGTCCTCGCGGCCGGCCTCGGTGAGGGTCAGCTCGAACGTCCCGACCTCGGTGTTGGGCGGATCGTGGATCACGTTCCCGCCCAGCGCGCGCACCAGGCTCTGGTAGCCGAAGCACGAGGCGAAGGTCGGATGGCCGCGCGCGACCAGCTCGCGGAGGAACTCCAGGTAGCCCTCGAAGTCGGGCAGGTTGCCCTGGGAGACGTAGTAGTCGCCGCTGCCGCCGACCATCAACGCGTCGAAGCGCGCCAGGTCGCGCACGCGCGGCGGGCCCTGGCACAGATCGTGCGGCACGAACGACGCGTCGGGCAGCCCGGTCCGGCGCACGAAGCAGCGCCGCTCGTGCGCTCCCATCGGATCGTCGGGGTCGCGGGCCTGGAGCAGCAGGATCCGGAGTCGCATCACGGCTTCGCGCGCGCCCTCAGCGCCGCCCGAGCTCGATCGACAGGCCGAGCGTGGTCAGCTCGATGTCGTCGCCCGCGACCTGCTTGAAGCGTCCCCAGTCCCCGCGCAGCCAGAGCCACTTGACCAGCCGCAACCGCGCGCCGGCCCCGTACATCAGGTCGGTCCCGTCCGTCTGCTCGTCCACCTGCCCCACGGCGTCGATGGTCGTGACGTCGGCGCGCCAGGCGAGGTAGCCGCCCTCCAGGAACACGGTCAACCGTCCACCGGAATAGGCGTAGAACAGCAGCGCCGCGTAGACCCCCTGCGGCTCGATCTCGCGCGACACCGCGCCCGCCGGGAACTCGGGGCCGGACCCGTCGGAAACGCCGCTGAACGTCGGCCGGTCGTCCGGGTCGGCGTTGAAGTCGATCCAGCCGCCCTCGATGGCCCAAGCCGGCCCCATCCGGTAGCCGCCGAAGACCCGCAGCGCGGATTCGGCGCGGTCGACGTCGCCCGCGGCCAGCGAGCCGTCGTCGAAGCTCGCCAGGTCGACCTGGAAATCGGCGTCGCCGACTCCGACGCCGAAGTACGGGCCGCGCTGCTGTGCGATCGCGGGACCGGCGAATACGGTCAGGACGAACAGGGCGGTTGCGAGCCGGCGACACCGTGTCATGGGGCCTCCGCCGGGCCGCCCGCCCCGCGTGCGCTGCGGCGCCGGCGGCCCGTGATCCGTCAGACCCTACACCATGTCGTCGGCTCCGCGGAAGCCGCGAGAATCAGAGCCCCTGGTCGTGCGGCACGATGCACACCGCCCGGGCGCGGCCCTCGTTGCCCGCGTCGTCGG
Source organism: Candidatus Polarisedimenticolaceae bacterium (assembly GCA_041629655.1). Lineage (GTDB taxonomy): Bacteria > Acidobacteriota > Polarisedimenticolia > Polarisedimenticolales > Polarisedimenticolaceae > JBFKMV01. Next base: position 2,981 of record JBFKMV010000064.1, on the reverse strand, counting down.
TCGCGGTGTACGTCGCCTCGTAGATGCGTCCGCTCTCCGGGCCGGCGCGCTCGGCGCGCAGCTGGAACTCGTAGTCCGCGGTTCCCGCCTCGACGCCCTGGACGTCGTTGGGCGTGTCGCCGTCGCCGAGGCCGTTGTCGGGCTCGTTGCTGGTCACCGAGACCAGGCTGACCACCGGCGCGCTGCAGGCGTCCGTGACGATCACGGTCGCCGCCACGTCCATCATCTGGTGGTAGGGCGGCCACAGCATCGACGGCGACAGCTCGACCGTGACCTGGGGCGGCGTGGTGTCGGCGACGGTGGCCACGACCTCGTCGGTGGCCGTCTCGCCCTGGCTGTCGGTCACCCGCAGCGTGATCACGTGTTCTCCGGGCGCCAGCTCGATCTCCAGCGTCTCGCCCTCGCCCAGCAGCGTCTCGTCGGGAGTCCCGAAGTTCTCGAACCACTCGAACGAGACGATGTCGTCGTTGGTCTCCGGCGTCGAATCGGGATCGCTGGAGCCGGAGCCGTCGAGCAGCACCACCGTGCCGTTCGGCGACACGCACTCGACCAGGATGTCGGCCCCGGCGTCCGCCACCGGCGGCTCGTTGGGGATCACGACGGTCTTGGTCAGCGTGAGCGTCTCCGTCAGCAGCTCGGTGGTGACGGTGATCACGATCTCTTCCGGATCGTCCTCGAACACCCGCAGCGTGTCGGTGGCCGCACCCTCGGCGTCGGTCGTCACGGGCTCGCCGCCCGACGTCAGCACGCCCGCCGTGCTGGAGAACGTCACGGCGGTGTCCGGCACCGGCTGGCCCTCGGGGTCCAGCACCACCGCGGTGATCAGCACGTCGACGAACAGCTTGCCGGTCTCGGGGTCTTGCGGCGCTTCGGGATCGGTCGGGTCGATCACGACCTCGGCCGGCTCGGCCGTGATCATGATCCCGCCGTTCTCTCCGAGAAACGAACCGCTCGGCGAGCGCGTCGGATCGTCGCCGCTGCACGCGCCGAACAGGCCGGCCAGGACGGCGAGGGACAGGACGAGGGTGAGGATGCGGTAGCTTGCCCGTTGCATGATCGACTCCTCCTGAGCGCACCGTGGCTCGCGAACCGGAGGTTCTGCGGCGACGGCGCGGGGGTGTTCCGGAAGCACCCAAGGTACCGCACGAACGTGGACAGGCACCACACTCCGGCAAGCGATTGGGGCCGGTGGGCTCCGGAATCGATTCAGGAAATGGAAGCTGTTTCGGTTTTCGCGGCGCGTTCCGTTCAGCCGTCCACGACCTGCTCTCCGGAGCTCGCGGTGAGAGCCGCGTACAGCTCCGAGAGGCGCCCGGTCATCGGCCCCGGCGTCCCGTCCCCGATCGCGCGCCCGTCGATCCGGATCACCGCCGCCAGCTCGCCCATCGTCCCCGTGCAGAACACCTCGTCGGCGCGGTACAGCTCGGCCAACGACAGGTCGCGCTCCTCGCACGGGATCCGGTGCTCGCGGCACAGCTCGAGCACGGTGGCGCGAGTGATCCCCTCCGGGCAGGCGACGGTGCGGCTCGTCTCGACGCGTCCGGCGCTGACGGCGAACAGGTGCGTCGCGTTCGTCTCGGCCACGAAGCCGTCGAGGTCCAGCATCACGGCGTCGTCGGCGCCCGCGGCGTTGGCCTCGAGCTTGGCCAGGATCGACTGGATCAAGTTGCAGTGGTGGATCTTGGGATCGAGGCAGTCGGGGGGAAAGCGCCGCACGCTGCTGGTGATCAGCGTCAGGCCGTGCGTGGCGTAGACCGGCGGCTTGTGCTCGGCGAGCACGATCAGCGTGGGTCCGGAACGGTTGAGCCGCGGGTCCATCCCGGAAGTGATCTTGAGCCCGCGGGTCAACGTGAGTCGGATGTGCACGCCGTCGGTCATCCGGTTGGCCTCCAGCGTGCGCCGGATCTCGGCGACGATCGCCTCGTCGTCGGGAATCCGCTCGAAGGCCAGCGCCTTGGCCGAGCCGCGCAACCGGGCCAGGTGCTCGCGCAGCTTGAAGATCCGGCCCCGGTACAGCCGCAGCCCCTCCCACACGGCGTCGCCGCCCTGGACGGCCGAGTCGAACGGGCTGATGCCGGCCGCGTCGCGGTGGACCAGCTTGCCGTCGATGTTGACCTGGATCTCGCGGTTGCGTTCGTCGAATTTCTGGAGCACTAGTCCTCCCGGCCCAGCCGCTGCCCCGCCAGCTCCCGATAGTACCCGAGACACTCCCGGTGCAGCGCCGACAGCCGTCGGGGCAACGGCTGCTCGCGCGGCTCGTAGGGCATGAAGCCGGTCGACCGCTCGACGTTGTGGTACCAGTGGCGGGCCCACACCCCGTCGGTCGGTCGCGGCCCCGCCGGCCAGTGCAGCATCGACGGCAGGAACTCCACGCCGACGGCCCGGCACAACAGGCGCAGCATACGCTCCGGGTCCCGCAGCACGTCGCGGGCGTCCACCACCGGCGGCGTGCGGCCGCCGCCCGACCGCACCCGCTCGAAGATCTCGACCTGCTGCGGCAGTCCCGTGTCGCGCAGGGTCGGCGCGGCGATCACGCGCTCCAGCGACAACAGCATCTCGCGTGGATCGCGGATCAGGAAGGCATGCATCAGCCCGTCGAGCCAGCCGCGGTCGATCGACGGCAGCAGGTGATGCGCCATGTGCTTCTGGTAGAAGATCCGCTTTCCGCCCGGGACCGGACCGGTGAGCCGTTCGACGACCCGGCGCCAGTCACGCGGCTGGGACGCCAGCACCTCGTCCCGGCCGGGATGCTCGAGGCCCGTGACGGCGAGGTAGTGCGCGTACAGCGGCTCGTCGCAGACTTGAGTGTCGGGCCGGTTGCCCCAGGCGCGCATCAGCGCGGTGGAGATGTTGCGCGGCCCCGACCACATCGCGATGCGGAGCTTCCCGTTGCCGTCGATGACGCGGCCCTCCCCGGAAGCGGTCGCGGAGCCTCGCCGCGGCCAACCCCCATCGTGGTGCGCAGAGTGTAGCCGCTCGCG
>JBFKMV010000063.1:0-23132 GCA_041629655.1 Candidatus Polarisedimenticolaceae bacterium | reverse complement strand
GACGAAGAAGCCGGCACCGAAAGAGAGCAAGCCCGAGCCGCTCGAACCCGAGCCCGCACCGCCGAAGCAGACGCCGAAGCCGAAACCGCAGCCAAAAGCGGAGCCCAAACCGGAGCCGATCGAGGATTCGCGCAGCGTCGAGCCCGCGGTCGAGCCGCCGCCGACGCCGACGCAACCGTCCCCGCTGCCGGCGACGACCCCGCCCGCGACGGCGCGCCCCGACCTGATCGAGATCGCCGCGATCGATCCCGAGCCGCTCGAGCCGATCGACACGCCGCAGCCCGCTCCGGAACCGTCGACGGCGCCGGTGGAGACGCCCGCGCCGCCCCCCGTGGCGCCGCTTGCCGTTCCCGAGCCCGAGGAGCGCGTCTACTGGAAGGGCATGCTGCTGGACCTGGCCGAGGTCGACAGCGCCCCGGTCCCCGTGCGGCGTGACGCGCCGGACTATCCGGTAGCGTCGCGACAGGCCGGAGTGCACGGCACCGTCGAGCTCAAGGTGCTGGTCGGCTACACGGGCAAGGTCGACGAGGTGCGGCTGCTCAACGGAGTCTCCAATCTGCTCGACCGCGCCGCGATCGAGGCCGTCGAACGCTGGACCTACGAGCCGGCGTTCAAGAACGGCCTGCCGGTCAAGGTCTGGCTGACCGAGAAGATCAGCTACTCGCTCTGATCCTTTACAGTGCCGGGCCCGCGGGCTAGCATCCGGCCGCGGTGCTCGACTTTCGTTTCGGACGACCGGGGCTCCCGCGGGCGCGTTTTTCCGGCGTCGCGCTGGCGCTCGCGCTGCTCTCCGCGGCCGCCGGCGGCGGCTGTGGCCGGGGCGAGGTGCCCTCCCCGGACGCCCCGCCCGAAGCGCCGCGGCGCATCGTTTCCCTGACCCCCTCGCTGACCGAGATCCTGTTCGCGCTCGGGCTCGGCGATCGCGTCGTCGGAGTCACGTCGTTCTGCGACTACCCGCCCGAGGCGCGCCAGCTGGCACGGGTCGGGGGCTACGTCAACCCGTCGGTGGAGGCGATCGTCGCGCTGGCCCCGGACCTCGTGGTGGTCAGTCCCAACGCGGGCAATCGGGACGCGGCGCTGGCGGCCCAGCGCGCCGGCGCGCCGCTGGTGGTGATACGGGCCGAGAGTCTCGACGACACCTACCGCGCCATCGAGGAGACCGCCCGGGTGTGCGGCGTCCCCGATCGCGGCGCGGAGCTGGCGCGTTCGGTGCGCGAGCGCGTGCAAGCGGCCGTCTCGCGCGTGCGCGGAAGGGACCCGGTTCCCGTGTTGTTCTCGCTGCAGCTCGAGCCGATCATCGCCGCCGGTCGCGACACGCTGCCCGCGGCGTTGCTGGAGCTGGCCGGCGGGATCAACATCGTCGACAGCGCGGGCTACCCACGGCTGGGGATCGAGACGGTGATCGATGCCGCGCCGCAGGTGATCCTGCAGGCGCGGATGGACACGCCCGAGCCCGACGCCGACGATCGCGTGCGGGCCTACTGGCGGCGTTGGCCCTCGATCCCGGCCGTGCGCGACGGTCGCGTGTTCGTGTTCGACGGATCGACGGCGCTGCGCCCGGGGCCCCGCGTGGCCGACGCGGTTCGCCTGCTCGCCGGGATGCTGCACCCGGAACCGGCAACCGCCGGGGAACGCGAGGCGCCGTGAGCGGCCCGCGGCGGGTGCTGGGATGGCTGGCGGGGTCCCTGCTGCTGGTCCTGTTGCTCGGGGTCGCCGGCTGGATCGCGCTCGGCTTCGGCCCCAGTCCGGCCGGTTGGACCGACCTGGTGTCGGTGCTGCGCGGCGAGGGCGACGTTGCCACGCGCTCGATCCTGCTCGACGTGCGGCTGCCCCGCGTGCTGCTGGCGGCGCTGGTGGGAGCGGCGCTCTCGGCCGCGGGCGCGGCCTTCCAGGCGTTGCTGCGGAACCCGCTGGCCGACCCGTTCATCCTCGGCGTCTCCGGCGGAGCCGCGCTGGGGGCGGTGCTGTTCACCTCGCTCGTCGGCGTGGCGGGCCTCGGCTTCACGCTGGGGCGACCGGTCTCGGCCTTCGCCGGGGCGCTGGTCACGCTGGCGGTGCTGTTCCGGCTGGCGCGCGTGCGCGGACGCACGGGAACGACGACGCTGCTGCTGGTCGGCGTGGTGCTGAACGCGATCGACTCCGCGGTGATCCTGTTCCTGATCACCGCGGGCGATCCGACGTTGTTCCAGGGCGAGCTGCACTTTCTGGTCGGCTCGGTCGGCTCGTTGCCGTGGGGCGTGCTGGGCGTGACCGCGCTGCTCGTGGCGGCCGGCGTGTCGTTGCTGGTGTTGCTGGCCCACCGCCTGAACCTGCTGGCGTTCGGGGAGGAGGCGGCCGGGCAGCTCGGGGTCCACGTCGAGCGCACGATCTGGACCGTGGTGATCGGCGCGTCGCTGGTCACCGCGGCCGCCGTCGCGTTCACCGGGCTGGTCGGTTTCGTGGGGCTGATCGTTCCGCACCTGGTGCGCACGGTGCTGGGCGCCGACCACCGCGTGCTGGTGCCCGCGTCGGCGCTGACCGGCGCGACGTTCCTGATCCTGGCCGACACCGCCGCGCGCACGGTGCTGGCACCGGTCGAGATCCCGGTCGGCGTGATCACGACGCTGATCGGCGGTCCGCTGTTCCTGGTGCTCTTCCTGCGCCGGCTGCGGGAGGAGCGTTGAGATGACGCGGCCCGCGCTGGAGCTTCACCGGGTCACGTTCGGCTACACGGCCGAGCCGTTGTTCCGCGGGTTCGACCTGGCGGTCGGCCGCGGGGAGATGACCGGCGTGCTCGGTCCGAACGGCACCGGGAAGACGACGCTGGTGCGGCTGGCCTCGGGCACGCTGGTGCCGGGCGGCGGGACGGTGCGGCTCGACGGGGACGACGTGGCGGGGCTGGCGCCGCGCGAGCGTGCGCGGCGGATCGCGGTGGTGCCGCAGGAGACGCGGCTCGCCTTCGACTACTCGGTGCACGAGGTGGTGGCGATGGGACGCGCGCCGCACCAGGGGCTGCTGGGCCTGGAGAACCACCGCGACCGCGAGCAGGTGCAGCTCGCGATGCAGCGGACCGGCATCGAGGCGCTGGCGGCGCGGCGTTTCCGCCAGCTCTCGGGAGGCGAGCGGCAGCGGGTCGTGATCGCGCGCGCCCTGGGGCAGGAGCCCGACCTGTTGCTGCTCGACGAGCCGACGGCGTTTCTCGACCTGCGGCACCGGCTGATCGTGTACGAATTGCTGACCCGGCTGAACCGCGAGGCGGGCCTGACCGTCGTGGTGGTCAGCCACGACATCAACCTGGTCGCGCGCTACTGTTCCCGGCTGGTGCTGCTGGAGGGCGGACGCGCGGTGGCCGACGGCCCGCCCGAGCGGGTGCTCGTCCCCGACAACATCCGGGCGGTTTACGGCGTGGACTCCGAGGTGCGCCCGGATCCCGTCAGCGGGCGCCCGCACGTGGTCGCGTTGCGTCCGCAAGGCGCGAAGTGAGACGCCGGCTGCTCGTCGCCGCCCCGCTGGCGCTGCTGATCGTGGCGTTGCCGGCGGCCGGGACCGCGGGTCTGCTGCGCGCCTGTGTGATCTACGGCGTGGCGGCCTGGGTTCCCGGCTTCGTGATCTGGCGCGCGCTGGGACGGCGGGACACGGGTCCGCTGGACCTGGTCCTAGTACCGTCGTTGATCGGGCTGGTGCCGTTCGCGTGGCTCGCCTTCGCCGGCATCGCGTCGGGACTGGACGCCCGGCACGCCGGCTGGCTCGCGCTGACGCCCTTCGTGGCGCTGGCGGTACTGCGCGACGGGCTACGCGTCGAGCGCCGCGAGGCCGTGCCGGTCGTCGCGGCGTTTGCCGCGTCGGCGTTGCTGCTCGTCGTGCCGTTCGCCGCCAACGGCTTCGCGGCGGCGGCCTGGGACGGGCCGCTGCACGCGGCGATCACCTCGCGCGTGGTCGCCGGTCACGTGCCGCCCGACTCGCCGTGGGTCGCGGGCCAGGGAATCAACTACTACTGGCTGTACCACGTGCACGCCGCCACGATCGCGCGGATCACGGGCCTCGGCTCCTACCAGGCGTTCGCGCTGATCAACGTGCACTTCCTCGCGGTGCTGTTTCTCGCCGGTTACCGGCTGACGGCGCGTCTCGCCGCGGGCGCCACGGGGCGCCTGCTCGGCGCCACGCTGCTGGTGTTCGGCATCAATCCGTTCGGCTGGATCCTGTTCCTGGGCGGCGCCGGGCGGGAGGCCGCCGGTTGGTACTCGCTGGTCGTTCCCGAGGAGATGGTCCGCGGCTACCCGGTGGCGCTGGCCAGCATGATCCACGAGTTCCTCGACGGCAATCCGTTCCCGATCGCGTTTCCGTTCATGGTGTTCTGGCTCGATCAGGCGGCGGGCCGGCTCGGCGGCGAGCGCGGCCGCGAGTGGTTCGGAACCGGCCTGCTGGCGCTGCTGGGCGCGCTGATGATCCACCTCTTCACGGCGGTGTTCTTCCTGGCCGCCGCCGGCTTCGCCACGGCGTTGTCGTGCCTGACCGCGGCACGGCGCCGGGAGGCCTGGGGCCGGGCGCGCGGACTGCTGGCGCTGGTGCTGCTCGGCGGCCTGCTCGCCGCGTACTACGCCTGGACCGTGCTGGCGCCCAAGCGCGGCCTGCCCGTGCAGCTCGATCTGACCCCGGACTTCGTGGGGCGGCAGCTCCTGGCGCTGGCCGCGACGCTGGGATTGCTGGCGATCCTGGCCCTGCCGGCGGGGCTTGCGGCGTGGAAGCCCGCCAGCGGCGGCCCGGCGTTCGTGGCCGGGTACGTGCTGCCGCTGCTGGCCGGTGCCTCTGTGCTACGGATGGCCGGCGACACGCAGTACAAGCTGCACTACCTGGCCTGTCTCGGGCTGGCCCCGCTGGCCGGAGCGGCGTGGAGCTTCTGGGGCCGCGCCCGGCCGCTGCGGGTGCTGTGCCTGGGGGCGGTGCTGGTGACGTTGCCGACCAACGCGATCACGAGCCTCGCGTTCACGCGCCAGCCGCCGCGCGAGGTGATGAACACGACGCAGGTGGCGCTGCTGGGCTGGATCCGCGAGTCGACGCCGGCGGACAGCGTGTTCGTCGAGGCCGAGTACTGGGCGCCGTACCGGCGCAGCAGCGCCGACTGGCTGTACCTCGACCGCCGCTGGTTCGACATCCCGATCTACACCGGGCGGCGGCGGTTCGCCGGCTACGTCGACGAGGTACTGGTCGACCAGTGGGGGCATCGCGACATCCCGCGACGCCGGCGCATCGCCGGGGGGCTGCTGGCGGGACGGCCGCTCACCGACGAGGACCGCTCCTACCTGCGTGAGCTCGACGCACCGCTCTACGTGGTCGTGCACGGACCGCCGGCCGCGCCCCCGGCGTTCGACCCGCGCACGTTCCGGCTTATGTTCGAGCGGCCGGAGCTACGGGTGTACCGCGTCGAAGTGGGCTGACCGCCGTTCAGGCTCCGGGGCCGCGCAGCACCGGGTCGTTGGGGCTCCACGGCCGCCGGCACGGCTCGTTCCGCCCGTAGCGATCGAGCTCGGCGCGCAGCTCCGGCAGCAGCCGCGACTCGCCGCGACGCTCCGCCTCGCCGACGACACGCTGTTGCCAGTCGAGGGCCTCGTCGAACCGGCCGTTTTCGGCCAGCGCCATCGCCATCGTCCGCGCCTGGCCCAGGCTGTGCGGCCCCGAGGTGGCAAGGCCACGCATCAGCTCCAGGCCGCGCGCCCCGTCGCGCACCTCGTCGTCGGGTGCCGCGGCGAGGATCCGGGCCAGTGCCTGCGTGAGCACGGGGTCGCCGGGAGCGGCGGCGAGGCCGCGCTCGAGCGCGTCGCGCGCCTCGGGCCACCGGCCGAGCCGGGCCAGGGTGATGCCGCGCCAGAAATGGGCCGGCCCGTCGGCCGGGCGGGCGGCCAGCACCCGCGCGTAACGATCGAGCGCCTCCCCGTACCGCCCGCGATGGAACGACACCCGCGCGGCCCGGGTGTTGGCGTCCGCGTCGTGCGGATCCTGCCGCAGCACCGCCAGGTATTCCCGCTCGGCCTCGACCAGCGCTCCGTCCTGCTCGAGCAGGAATCCGTACTCCAGCCGCGCGACGCGGAGCAGCTGCGGGTGGAGCCCCGGCATCTCCAGCAGCTGCTCGAGCTCGCGCCGGGCGGCCGGCGCGCCGGCCCGGGCCAGCGTGACGCCCAGCTTCAGCCGCGCCTCCGCGTGGTCGGGGTCGAGCTCCAGCGCGCGGCGCAGCTCCTGCTCCGCCACGTCGAGCCGCCCGCGCTCGAGGGCGATCGTGCCCCGCTCGACGTGTTGCTCGCGGCTGGCGGCCTGGCGCTGGAACTCCTGCAGCACCGGGTCCTCGACGAGGAACATCACCGGGTCGAAGGTCTCGCCGGCCACGGCGGCATCGACGCCGCGAGCCAGGTGGAGCTGGGCGCGATCGAGCCGGCCGAGGGCGCGGTAGGCCAGCCCGAGCTGGTAATGCACGCGCCGCGAATCCGGAACGCGCGCCAGCACGGCCTCGAGCAGCTCGACGGCGCGCTCCGGATCCCCTCGCTCGAGCGCGATGCGACCGAGTCCGAACCGCGCCGGCACGCACCCCGGGTCCCGCTCCAGCGCCTCCCGGAACAACGGCTCCGCTTCGTCGAGTCGCTCCGCGTTGCGCAGCGACTCCGCAAGCCACGTCTTCGCGGCGAGAAAGTCCGGCCGGGCGGCGAGCGCGCTCCGGAACGCGGCGGCCGCTTCGGCGAAGCGGGCCTTGGCGAACTCGAGGTGCCCGAGCAGGTGCGGCCAGCGGTGATCGTCGGGAGCGTCGCGGATCGCGCTCTCGTAGCAGGCCCGCGCGGCATCGTCGAACTCGTACAGGTGCAGCAGCATGCCCATCCGGCCGTAGGCCTGGCCGAGCTCCGCGGGGGACGCCGCTCCGCCGTCACGCAGCGCTTCGAGCCGCGCGCGCTGCCCGTCGAGCTGTTCGCGGACCTCCGGAGCCATGCCGGAGAGGTCCGGAAAACGAATCGGAACGGGTCCGCCGGAGTCGGCCGCGTCGCCGCACCCCGTGGCGCACAGCGCCGCGAGCGCGAGCCACACCGCGCAGCGTGCGAACGGCGCCTTGAATGCGTGATCGTTCATCGAGCCGGATCCTCGGGCATTATAGGAGTCGAGGGCTCGACATGGCCGATCGCCCCAAGCCGCCACCGGACCCGCGCGAGGACCTCGCCGAGGCCCGGACGCGCCTGCCCGGCCCGGGCATCCCGGGCGGCACGACCGCGCGCGTGCCCGGCTCGATCGGGAGCTACCGGGTGCTGCGCAAGCTCGGCGAGGGCGGCACCGGCGTGGTCTACGAGGCCGAGCAGCAGCATCCCCGGCGCAAGGTCGCGCTGAAGGTCGTGCGCGGCGGCAGGTTCGTCGACGAGTACCTGGTCCGCATGATCCAGCGCGAGGCGGACACGCTGGCCCGGCTGAAGCATCCCGACATCGCTGCGATCTACGAGTCCGGACGCACCGACGACGGGCAGCACTTCTTCGCCATGGAGCTGGTGCCCGGGGAGACGCTCGAGGAATACATGCGTCAACGGCCGGCGGTCTTGACGCGCGGGGAGCTGGCGCTGCGACTCGAGCTGTTCCGGAGGATCTGCGACGCCGTGCACTACGCGCACCAGCGCGGCGTGATCCACCGCGACCTCAAGCCGACCAACATCATCGTGACCCGTCCCGCGAACGCGGGCGACGCCGCGTCCGCCGCAGACACGCCGCCGGGAATCAAGATCCTCGACTTCGGGCTGGCCCGGATCACCGAGGGCGACGTGGCCGTGACTCGCGAGACCGAGGTCGGCGTGATCAAGGGCACGTTGCCCTACATGAGCCCCGAGCAGGCGCGGGGCGACCCCGAGGAGATCGACACCCGCACCGACGTCTACGCGCTCGGCGTGATCCTCTACGAGCTGTTGACCGGCCAGCGTCCGTACGACACGCAACGCGCCTCGCTGATCGACGTGGTGCGCGTGATCTGCGAGGAACGTCCCCGGCCGCTGCGGGAGGCCTGGAGCGCGACGCGCCGGCCCGACGTCGACCTGGAGACGATCGTCGGCAAGTCGCTGGAGAAGGACGCCGACCGGCGCTACGCGGGAGCGGCCGCGCTGTCCGAGGACGTCGGGCGCTACCTCGACTCCCGGCCGATCCTGGCCCGCCCGCCGAGCGCCGTGTACCAGCTGCGCAAGTTCGCCCAGCGCAACCGCGCGCTGGTCGGCGGCATCGCCGCGACGTTTCTGGTCCTGGTGGCCGGCGTGACGATCTCGACCGTGCTGGGCGTGCGCGAGGCGGCCCAGCGCCGCGCGGCGGAGCGCGCGCGAGCCGACCTGGAGGCGGTGGCCGAGTTCCAGGCCGACATGCTCGGCGAGGTCGACCCGCAACAGATGGGGCGCCGGATGGTCGCCGACCTGCGGCGACGCGTGGCCGACGCGGCGCGCGCCCGGGGCGCTTCGGACGACGAGGTCGCCGCGGCCGAGAGCGCGTTCGACGCCACGCTGCGCGGGATCAACGCGACGGACGCGGCGCTGCGCGTGATCGACGAGGACATCCTGGAACGTGCCGGAGAGGCCGTGAAGATGCGCTTCGCCGACCAGCCGCTGATCGACGCGCGGCTGCGCAGCACCATCGGCGACACCTACCGCGAGCTGGGTCTGTACGAGCGCGCCGATTCCCATCTGCGCTCGGCGCTCGAGACGCGCGCGCTGCTGCGCGGCGCCACGCACCCGGAAACCCTCGACTCGCTGCACGACGTGGCGCGACTGCTGCAGGACCGGGGCAAGCCGGACGAGGCCGAGCGCCGCTTCCGCGAAGTGCTGGAGGCGCGGCGCCGCGAGCTCGGCGAAGACCACCCGGACACCTTGACCGCGATGAACAGCCTGGGGCTGGCGCTGCAGGCGCGAGGCCGGCTGGACGAGGCCGAGCCGTACTACCGCGCGGCGCTGGAGGGCCGGCTGCGCACGCTCGGCGAGGACCACGTGGACACCCTGGAGTCGATCAACGAGATGGGGTTTCTGAGCAAGGCCCAGGGCAAGCTCGATGAGGCGGAACGCTACTACCGCCGCTCCCTGGCCGGGATCCGGCGCGTGCTCGGTGACGATCACCGCTGGACGCTGGTGGCGCTGAACAACCTGGCCAGCGTGCTGCTGGGACAGAACAAGCTCGACGAGGCGGAACGCTACTACCGGGAATCGCTGGCCGGCCGGCGGCGCGTGCTCGGCGACGACCACCCCGGCACGTTGCTGACCCTCGGCAACATGGGCAACCTGCTGCGCGAGAGCGGCCGCTTCGAAGAGGCCGAGCGGCACCTCCGCGAGGCGCTGGACGGAACCCGGCGCGTGCTCGGCGACGATCATCCGGGCACGCTGGGCGCGGTGTACAACCTCGGCCGCATGCTGGCGGAGCGGGGGGATCCGGCAACGGCCGAGCCGTTGCTGCGCGAGGCGCTCGACGGCTACCGGCATCTGCTCGGCGACGATCATCCGGACACGTTGCGCTCGCTCAACGCGGTGGGTGTCGTGCTGCAATCGCTCGGTCGGACGGACGACGCGGCGCCGTACCTGCGCGAGGCGCTGGAGCGGCGGCGCGGCGTGCTCGGGAACGATCACCCGGACACCTTGAGCTCGATCGCCAACCTGGGTGACCTGCTCGCGGCACAGGGCCGGCTCGAGGAGGCCGGATCGCTGTACCGCGAGGCGTGCGAGGGACGCCGGCGGGTCCTGGGGGACGACGACGAGGTGACGCTGGCGACGCTGACCGCGATGAACGATCTGGGCATCCTGATGACGCGCCGGGGACGGGTGGAGCAGGCATTGCCGCTGCTGAGCGAGGTCCTGACGCGGCGCCGCGAGGCGCTGGGTCCCGAACACGCGCACACGCTGCTGTCGATGAACAACCTCGGCGACGTGCTGCGCCGGCTGGGACGCCACGACGAGGCCGAGCCGCACCTGCGGGAGGCGTTCGAGCGGCGGAAACGCCGGCTCGGGAGCGAGCATCCCGACACCCTGGTCTCGATCGCGGGCTGGGCCCAGCTGCTGTTGGATCAGGGCCGGCCCGGGCAGGCCGAGCCGGTGCTGCGCGACGGGCTCGATGCGGCACGGCGAGGGGACGGGAGCGATGCCCTCACCGCTTCGTTGTTGATCATGCTCGGCATCAGCCTGAACGACCAGGGCCGGCACCGCGACGCCGAGCCCGTGCTGCGCGAGTGCCTGGAGCTACGCCGCCGGACCCTGGCCGGTGACCACTGGCTGATCCCGAACACCGAGAGCAACCTCGGCGCCGCGCTCGCCGGCCAGCGCCGCTTCGAGGAAGCGGAGCCGCTGCTGGTCGACGCCTACGAGACCTTGCGCGACCATGCCCGGGCGTCGCCCGCGCGCCGGCGGCAGGCGCTCGAGCGCGTGGTGGCGTTGTACGAGGCGTGGGGCAAGCCGGACCGGGCCGCCGAGTGGAGGTCGAGGCTCGACGCGGGCTGAGCTGGGTCGTCGTGGTGATCGACTCCCGCGTCGAGCCGTCGACGCTAGTTGTCCGGCGTGATCGCGTCGCCGCCTTCCGGCTTCGGGACCACCTCCGCGGACCCTCCCGAGCCCGACGGATCGTTGGGGTCGGTGTTCATGTCCACCGGGCCCTGACCGTCGTCCTCCCCCAGGCCGCCCGTCAGCGCATCGATGTTCAGCTCCTCGGTCTTCACGTCATGTGTCATGGCGTCACCTCTCGTGTCCCCCGATCCCGTGGGTTCCCAGTCTTCAATCCTCGCGACTTCCGCCGTCGTCCTCGCGCGTCACGCCGCGCGCCAGGTCCGGGCGATCCCCCGGTCCGGTGACCACCTTCACGCTGTCCTTGTAGGGGAGCCCTTGGTGATCACCGCCGGTGATCCGCTCGAGCTGGTCGTCCTTGACGCGTCGGGGCATGGCGGATCCTCCTGTCGCCTGCCGAGGCGGCAACGCCTCGCGTTTTCGATGTAGTACCCGGGCCGCGGGTATTTCACGGCGCTGGCGGATCGGAGGCGGGGGCGCGTCAGGCGGGCTTGACGGCGCGGAACGTCACCGAGCGCACGATGCCCCGGAGGTCCTCGACGCGGTGCTCGGTCCGTTCGAGCAGCGCCAGCACCTCGACCGGTAGCAGCTCGCCCACGGTGGCGAGGTAATCGACGTCGCGCAGCAGCTCCACGTCGCCGAGCCCGGCCCGGGTCACGTGTCCGAAGTAGCTCTCGCGCTGGAGCGCCCCGGACACGCAGCCGACGTAGGCCAGCAGGTCCTGCTCCAGCACGGCGGGGATGCTGCCGTCGAGGATGATGTCGGAGATCACCACGCGGCCGCCGGGACGCAGCACGCGGGCCACCTCGCGGAACACCGCGGCCTTGTCGGGCACCAGGTTGATCACGCAGTTGCTGGTGACCGCGTCGACCGAGCCGTCCTCGACGGGGAGCGCCTCCAGCCGCCCGAGCCGGAACTCGATCTGACCGAGGCCGGCCCGCGCGGCGTTGCCGCGGGCGCGCTCGATCATCTCCTCGGTCATGTCGACGCCGATCACGCGGCCGTCCGGGCCGACCTGCTTCGCGGCCAGGAACGCGTCGAGCCCCCCGCCCGAGCCCAGGTCGAGCACGGTCTCGCCCGGGGCGAGCTCGAGCAGGCCGACCGGCGCGCCGCAGCCCAGGCCGAGGTTGGCGCCCTCCGGGATCTCGGCGAGCTGCTCGGCGCTGTAACCGATCCGGCCGGCGACCACGCCCGCGGCATCGACGGTGCCGCATCCGCCCCCCGCGTCCTTCGGGGCCGGGCCGCAACAGCCGGCCTCCTGCCCCTCGGCGATGCGGCCGTAGCGCTGGCGGACCTTGCCCACCAGCTGCTCGGCGTCGTCGGGGACGGTTTCCCGGTTGCGGTCCGGGGGCGTTTTCTTCATGGCGGCTCCAGTCTAGCGCCGGTCGGTTTGACCGCCCACCCCCGGTGAGGGATCATGGACCCACGGGAGCCCGGGCCGCGTCGGCTCCCCGCAGTACCGGTGGCGGTCCCCCCACGACGCGCCCGCCCGGCCCACTGATCGGCCCGTTGCGTCGATCTTCCCCCTGATCCCCGTCGACAGGCGCCCCGGCGCTTCCCGTCCGGCCGGAAGATCGGCGTCGGAGGTTATCGACATGGCTGCGACACGCACCCCCAGAAGCACGGCCTGCAAGGTGGTGGCCCCCGGCGAGCGGCCGTCGATTCCGCTCGGCGGTCTCAGGATCACTCCCAAGGCGGCAGCGGCCGATACCGGCGGCGAGCTGACGTTGCTCGAGATCGAGGCCACGCCCGGCGCCGGCTCCCCGCTTCACATCTGTCACTTCGAGAGCAAGGTGTTCTACGTGCTCGACGGCGAGTTCTCGATCCGGCTGAACGGCGAGACCGTGGCCGGCGGACCGGGCACCTGCGCCCACGTCCCCCGCGGCGCGGTGCACGCGTTCACCAACGTCGGCACGGCTCCCGGGCGGCTGCTGGTGATGCTGACGCCGGCCGGGCACGAGAAGTTCCTGGTGGCGATGTCCCGGCTGGAGGCGCGGGGCGCCACCAGGCCGGGGCACCCCGCGGACCACGTGACCGACCTCTGCGATACCCACGGCGTGGAGCTGCTCTGAGGCGTCAACCGACCTTTCGATCCGAATAGTCCACAGGTCGAGTGTGCCCGGCCCGGCGGGGCTCGTACCATGGGCCCTTCGAGGGAATTCCATGAGCCCACCAGGAGGTGCCGGGCCGGTGGCGAAAGGCGCGCACGACGTGCGGCGCGTGCTGTTGGTGGGCAACCCCAACGTCGGCAAGAGCGTCCTGTTCAAGAACCTGACGCAGCGCTACGTCACCGTCTCCAACTACCCCGGGACGACGGTGGAGGTCGTGCGGGCGCAGGCCGAGCTGAACGGCTCCTCCTGCGAGGTTCTCGACACCCCGGGCGTCAACGACCTGTCGCAGCCCGGCGACGAGGCCCGCGTCACCCGCGAGATCCTCGATCTGCACCCTGATGCGACTGTGGTGCAGGTAGCCGACGCCAAGAACCTGCGCCGCGCCCTGCTGCTGAGCCTCCAGCTCGCCGAGCTGAAGCGCCCGGCGGTGCTGGTGCTGAACATGATGGACGAGCTCGGCCGCCGCGGCGGGCGCGTCGACACCGCGCGGCTGTCCGAGGCGCTCGGCGTGCCGGTCGTCGAGACCACCGCGATCCGCCAGCAGGGCACGCGGGAGCTGATCGACACGCTGCGTCATGCGCGTCCGTCCCGGCTCGACGGCGAGCGGTTCCGCCGCATCGAGTCGCCGTACGAGCGCAACCGCGCCCGGCTGGCGCGGGTCAACGAGATCATGGCCGGGATCTGGTCGATCGAGCAGCCGCGTCGCGCCCCGTTCGGCGTGCGGCTCGGCTTCTGGGCCATGCACCCGATCAAGGGACTCGCGATGCTGGCGGCGGTGCTGTTCCTGGTGTTCTGGTTCGTCGGATTGTTCGGCGCCGGCACGCTCGTCGACGGGTTGGAGGTGGCCGGGTTCCAGCAGCACGTCCACCCGTGGCTGATCCGCGGCGTGGACCGCGTGCTGCCGTTCCCCCACCAGCACGTCGTGGAGACGATCCCGTACACGATGTCGCTGCCGCTCACGCCGGTGCACGAGCTCGAGCTGGGGCACTGGGAGCGGACGGTGCTCACCCCGGCCTACGTGCCGGCCGGGGAAACGCCCCTGTCGCCGCTCGGGCGGTTGCTGCGTTTCCTCCACGACCTGCTGGTCGGGGAGTACGGGCTGATCACGATGGGCCTGTCGTACGCGCTGGCGATCGTGCTGCCGATCGTGACGACGTTCTTCGTCTTTTTCAGCCTGCTCGAGGACTCCGGCTACATGCCGCGGATGGCGATCCTGCTCAACCGCGTGTTCCGGCTGATGGGCCTCAACGGCAAGGCCGTGCTGCCGATGGTGCTCGGCCTGGGCTGCGACACCATGGCCACGATGACCACGCGGATCCTGGAGACGCGCAAGGAGCGCATCGTGACCACGGTGCTGCTGGCGCTGGCGGTGCCCTGCTCGGCCCAGCTCGGCGTGCTGATGGCGATGATGGCCGGCATCTCGGGTCCGGCGGTGGCGATCTGGGTCGGGCTGATGATCGCGGTGGTGCTGACGGTCGGTTGGCTGACGGCGCGGCTGCTCGGCGGCGAGAGCAGCCCGCTGATCCTCGAGATCCCGCCGATGCGGCGCCCGATGCTGCAAAACGTGGCCATCAAGACCTGGGCCCGGCTGCGCTGGTACATGCGGGAGGTGATCCCGCTGTTCCTGATCGGTACGGCGGTGCTGTTCCTGCTCGACCGGATCGGCGCCCTGGGGCGGATCGCGGCTGCCGGCCGCCCGCTGGTGACGGGGTGGCTCGGGCTGCCCGCGGAGATGGCCAACGCGTTTCTGATCGGCTTCCTGCGCCGCGACTTCGGCGCGGTCTACCTGCTCGACGCGTCGATCGGCCCCGACGCGGTGCTGACCTCGCACCAGGTGTTCGTCGCGATGGTCACGATCACGCTGTTCATGCCGTGCTTCGCGACGTTCTTGATGATCGCCAAGGAGCACGGGCAGAAGGTGGCCTGGGCGATCACCCTGTTCGTGTTCCCGTTCGCGTTTTTGGTCGGTGGACTGATCCACCGCATCGGGTTGTGGATCGGCGTATGAGCGCTGCCGCGACACAACGCGAGCCCTACGGGCTGTGCCCGCTGTGCGGGTTCGAGTTCAAGAGCCAGGACACGCTGTGCCACCACGGCTGCCCGCTCCACGCGCAGTGCCGGCTGATGCGCTGCCCGGCCTGCGGCTACGAGTTCCCCGAGGTGCCGCGGGGGCCGGCGTGGCTGCGGCGCCTGTTCCGGCGCCGGCCGGCGCCGCCGGGCAACGGCGAGGCCTGCGGCCTGCGCTCGCTGACCGAGCTGCGGGCCGGCGATCGCGGAGAGGTGGTGCGCGTCGGCCACGAGCACGAGGGCGCGCGACGCAGCACGCTGTCGCTGTACGGGCTGGTCCCGGGCGGCGAGGTGACGCTGGTGCAGCGCCGGCCGGCCTGCGTGGTGCGGATCGGCGAGACCGAGCTGGCCCTCGACTTCGACGTCGCCGCGGGGATCCTGGTGCGTCAGTCCAGCGCTTCGACCGAGAACGGCGACAGCGGCAGCGCGGCGCAACCGAGCGGCAGCTCCTCCCCGGCCGGATCGGACGGGACGCGGTAGAGGCACAGTCCCGGCGCCGCGAACGCGCGGTCCGGCACGGCCAGGATGCCGCTGCCGCCGATCTCCAGCTCGGGCACGAAATCGCGGGTCTGCCGGACCGTGCGCAGGATCTCGCCGCGCTCGGGGTCGAAGGCCACCACGCGATTCTCGAACGCGGCGTCCGACACCACCACGTAACCCAGCCGCTCCGAGGCCAGCGCCAGCGCGCCGACGTTGCCGCCCAGGTCGTCGTCGTCCAGCGCGAGGCGCTCCACGGCGCGGTTGACCACGTCGACCACCACGACCCCGCCCGAGAGCTCCTGCGGCAGCACCCCGGGGAAGATGCCGCCCAGCGCGACCCAGATCCGCTCGCGTCCGTCCGCACCCGTCCGCGCCTCCATCGACCCGGGGTTCTTTCCGCCCAGCGGGACGATGCCGACGACCGCGTCGAGCAGCGGATCGATCACGGCCAGCTTCCCCTCCTCGTAGCGGCCGAAGGTGCGGTCGATGTCCTGGAGGCCGACGAACACCACGCCGCCGGCCGCGACCATCCGGTCGGGGCGCGGGGTGCCGTCCGGGTTTTGGGCCTCCTGCTCCAGCGGGATCGCGCCCAGGTTCGCCCCGCTGCGGCCGTCCAGCACGGCGACGTCGTCGTAGGGCGGCTCGTAGCGCGTGACGAGGACGCGGCCGTCCGGCAGCTCGAGCGCGTCGTGCGGGTTGGCCCGCGCGCCGAGACCGCGCTGCCAGGCCGTCGCGAACGCCGCCGTGGGATCGAGACGCTGCACGTTGTCGAAGCTGAAGCGGTTGAGCACGAACACCGCGCGCCCGCTGCGGCGCAGGAACGGGTCCGGGCTGACCCGCTCCAGCCGGCCGCTGACGCGGATCTCGCGCCCGCGCACCCAGGCCACCTCGGCCACCTCGCCGCCGGCGAAGAAGTCGGTGGTGGTGACCAAAAAGCGCTGGCGCCGCCATCCGGCGAAGCTGCCGAACACGCCGCTCTGGCTCTCCCACGAGCGCCCCCTGACGCTCCAGCCGCCGCCGGCCGGCTCGCCGTCCACGGCGACCTCGAACACCGTCTGGCCGATCCGCAGCGGACCGATGCGCCCGGTGGCCCAGCGATCCGGCGTGATCGTGACCGTCGTCCGCCCGTCGGAGAGCATCTCGACCGGCGCCACGCCGGTGCCCCAGCGGGCCTGGCCCGGGACCGCCCGGGCGTCCAGCCGGCCGAATCCCTCGCCCTCGATCTCCAGCACCAGGTCCAGCGTGACGCCGCGCTCCGTCGTGCCCTGGATCAACAGCGCCGGCAGCGACAGCTCGAGGTCCACGACCTGGCCCAGCGGTGCGGCGGGGCGCCCGGTGGTCGTGAGCTCCACCGGCGCGAAGTCGGCGCCGCAACCGGTGGCGAGCGCCAGGACGCCCGCCGCCAGCACGGCCGGCAACGCGCGTGCGACGCGATGCGTCTCGTTGCGTCCGGTCATCGGGGCCCGGCGCTCCATCCCAGGTGCAGCAGCAGCACCCTCCCGGGCAACGGGTAGCGCGCCACGTCGCGCACCCGCCGGTCGAAGACGTTCCGGGCGTCGAGTCCGAGGCGCAGCCCGTTCGGCCACTCGACGCCCAGCGTGACGTCGTGGATCACCCGCGCCGCCAGGCGGAGCTCCGGATCGTCGAGCCGCGTGGTGGAGTTCTCGCCGACGTACGTCACGTCCCAGCCGGCGCGCAGGCGCTCGCGGCTCCACGTGACGCCGAGGAACCCCGACCGCTCCGGCTGGTAGACCAGCGGTTTGCCGTCGAAGGCCGTGCCCGAGTCGTCCACCGCGCGCTGCAGCGTCCCGCCGGCGTGCAGCCCGAAACCCGCCGCGCCGTCGAGCGTGAGGTGGGTCTCGAGCCCACGCACCTTCGCGCCGGCGACGTTGCGCGCGACGGCGGTGCCCTGGCTGTTGGGCAGGAACAGGATCAGGTCGTCGGTATCGCGCGCGAACGCCACGACCTCGACCGCGGCGTCCAGCCGGCCCCCGGGCCAGCGGCGGGCCACGCCCAGCTCCGCCGCGACGCCGCGCTCGGACCGCAGCGCCGGGTTGCCGACCACCGCGCCGCGGTCCCCGAACAGCTCCACCAGGCTCGGGCTGCGATGGAACCGGCCCGCGGATCCGCGGATCGAGGTGCGCGCGGCGACCGCGAACGCGACGCCCAGCTTGCCGGCCAGCCGCGTCTCGGCGACGTCGGACGCGGGCGGCGGGATCGTCCCGTCCGCGCCCGAGCGGAAGTCGTCGCGCCGGTGCTCGAGCCGCAGCGACGGCGCCACGACCCAGCGTCCGCGGGCCAGCTGGTCCTCGATCGTCGCCAGCAGCAGGTGGCGCCGCGCTCCGCCGCGGTCGGAAAGCTCGAGCGCGTCGTCCGCGACCCGTGCGCGCTCGCGGCGCACGTCGAGCCGCGTGCGAACGCGGTGCGCGCCGGCCGCCGTGTCGAGCAGCATCGCCACGCCGCCGCCGTCGAGCCGCGTGTGGCGATCCTGCACCGGCCCCAGCTCGCCCTCGGGATCGTGGAACCGGACGCGTTGCTCGAAGCCGTCCAGCCACAGGTCGAGCCCGCGCGTGCGGCCGCTGCCGCGCCACGACCAGGACACGCCGAGATCGTCCAGCGACTCGTCGAGCCGGGTCCGGTCGGCGGGCAGGCTGTCCAGACCCGGCACGCCGCGGTCCCGCCGCTGCACGCGGGTCGCCAGGGTCAGGCGCCCCGGGCCGACGTCGTCCCAGCTGCCCTGCAGCAGCAGCGTCCCGTGCTCGACGTCGCCGTTGCGGCGCGCGCGCCAGCGATCGTCCTCGCGATCGAAGGGCGTCGCCGCCGTGTCGAGGAAGCGGAAATCGCCGTCGCCGGCCAGCGCCTCTCCGCCGAGACGGATCGCGCCGCCGCGTCCGGCGCGGAACGACCAGCCCGTGGAGATGCGCGCCGTTCCCAGCTCCCCGGCCAGCAGGTCGAGCTGTCCCTCGGTGTGTTCCGCCGGCCGGCGCGTCCGCACGTCCACGACGCCGCCGATGCCGCCCAGGCCGAGCCCGGCCGGTCCGAAGCCGCGGAACACCGTGACGCGCTCGAGCTGCGTGACCGGGATCGAGGACAGATCGACCGGGCCGCCGAGCGCGCGATTCTGGGGCACGCCGTCCACGAGCACGGTCACCTGCTCGGCGGTCGAGGCGCGCAGCGACACCGTGGCGTAGCTGCCGAGCCCCCCGTAGTCGCGGACCCGCGCCCCCGGCACCCGGCGCAGCAGCTCGGCCAGGTCCTCGCCGCGGTCGCGCGACTTGTCGACCTCGATCGTGGTGGCGAACGCCGCCACGTCCTCGTCGTCGGGCAGCGCGGCGCGAACCGCGACGCGCTCCTCCAGGTCGCTCGGGCGCGGCTGCTCGTCCGGATCCTCCTCGGCGGCCCGCGCCGGCAGCCCCGGCAGCAGCGCCGCGAGCGCCAACGTCCAGGCGATGAGACGACGCGGGGTCACGGACAACCCGTCGGCGTCTGGCGGATCTCCAGCAGCGACGACCGCCCGTAGTGCGGCGCTCCGGAGACGCGGACCACGTAGAACCACCCCGCACCCGGCGCCGGGATCTCCGCGTCGCAGATCCAGCGGACGGCCGGCTCGTCGTCGGCCAGACAGCTGGTGAGCCCCAGGTCGACGCCGCCGGGCGAGCTGGCGAGCGCGGAGAGCTCGCCGCGCGCCACGTCGTAGCTCGCGCCGCTGCCGAGAAACGTCCAGCGCAGCTCCGTGCAGCCGCCGTCGTCGCGGAGCCACAGCCGCGGCTCGCGCTCGAGCCACGGCGCGTCGTCGAACAGGTTCGGGTCGCGGCAGCCGGCCAGCTCGCGGCCGTCGTCGACGCCGTCGCCGTCGCTGTCGGCCAGGTCGGGGTCGGTGCCGTGGAGCTCCTGCTCGGCGAGGTCGGGAACGCCGTCGCCGTCGCGGTCCGGGGTCGCCGGCGCTGCCGGACGGCCGTGGAGCACCACGACCGCGTCGAGATCGAACCCCTCGCCCGCGCCCGCCGGGCCGTTGGCGGAGCCGGCATCGATGATGCGCACGAAGCGGGCCTCCGTCAGTCCGACCGTCGCCAGGTCGAACGCGTCGCCGCCCGCTCCCGAGACGCCCCCCTGTCCGCTCGCGTCCCAGGACGTCGGATCGTCGGGGACCGTCCAGTTGCCGGTGAAGGTCGGGGTGATCCCGGACAGACCGCGCAACCGCTCCTGGAGCGCGCGGTCGATGTTGACGCCCGCCGCATCGGCCAGCGCCTGCTCGTCGAACGGAAAGCGCACCCACGTCGCGCCGTCGGCGGAGACCTCCACGACGCCGGGCTCGGCGAAGACCTGGTAGTCGTCGGCGGGCGAAGCCGGGGCCGCGCCGACGTAGAACGCGTTCTCGAACACGATGAAGTCCGGGCCGGGCCCGTCCTCGATCACGGTCGCGCGCCACTCCAGCACCGCCGTCCCCCCGTTGCCCAGCGAGGCCACCGACGTCGAGCCGTTCACGGCCGCCGAGTCGCCGGGCGGGCCGAGCACGATGCCGGGCAGGCTGGTGGCCCCGAACCGGGCCTCGGGATCGGGCGCCGCCGCCTCCCAGCGGACGAGCGAGTCCGGCAGGCAGTCGATCGGCAGCGGGCTCTCGGCGGACGCGCCGGCGGCGAGCAGCCCGACCGCCACGATGCCAACGCGCGCCGGGGCCCTACGGGCGAGCACGCACCACATCCGCGACGCCACCCCCCGGACCGGAAAGGAGGCCGGGGCGCGCGACGAGCAGGTGGAACCGGACCTCGGCGCGCAGCGCCGGCGTCTCGCCGCCGAAGCCGTCCTGCCACAAGGTCAGCCCGAAGGTGTCGACCGCGTACCGGCGCAACGACAGCGCCGCGAGCGGCACCGTGGCGACGGCCCCGTCGACCGGCAACAGCCCGCCCGCGGCGGTGATCCGGAACACGCCGAACACCACGGCGCCGTCGCCGGGCCGGTGCTCGATCGTGGCCAGCAGCGGCTCGCCGAGCGGAAGCTCCGCGAGCGCGAAGGCGAACGAGGCGTTGGCGAAGGAGCCGAGCGGCGCGAACAGCGGCGAATCGGGATTGGCCGCGCCGAACACCGACGGGGAGTAGAACGGGCCCCCGAAGATCCGCCCCGGGAAGTAGTCCCATTCGATCAGCTCGAAGCCGTCGCCGGCGAGGTTCGTCGCGCTGCCGGTACGGTTCCAGCCCGTGGCGCCGGAGTTCCACAGGCCCCAGGAGATCTGGAACAGTCCCGGAGCACTGAAGCCCTCGGGCTCGATCACGAACGCGGCCGCGGCGAAGAACGCGTCGTCCTGGTCGAACGCGCCGGACAGCGGCCAGCCCACGCGGCCGGGCCCGGCGCTCGCGTCGTAGAGGGCGGTCAACGAACCGGGAAGATCGCCGGGAAAGGCCGGCGCATCGCCGTCGTTCCACGTCAGCCGCTCGAGGGCGGCGCCCTCCAGCACGACGCGGGAACCCGCCAGGGGGTTCGTCCCCAGCACGACCGTCCCGGGAACGGGGGCGGGCCGGGGCCCGGCGGCGGCGGGCGGCAGGACGATCGACAACAGCAGGGCGAACGGCAACAACGGTCGCATGCGGGAAACTCCTCGGGACCACGGAACGGCTTCCCGCTCGACCGCGAAAACGACCCGGAAAGAAAAAGCCCCCGTCGCCGGGGGCGTTTCTCCGACGGCCCTCGCGGGCCGCCCCTGCTTCGTGGCGGCGGAACCTGCCCCTGGTCGGTTCTGCACCCCAGTCCGTGTCGGTCTCCTGGCTCGCGGTTCCGCCGGGTGACGCGCCTTCCCAGGGTCTCGGCCCCAGTGGCGGCTCGCGCCGAGCGCGAGCCCGCGTCCCCGTCACCGCTCACAGTCGCCGGGCGGCAGGGGTTTCGGACCCCATTTCCCGTCACACGGACTGCTTCTGTGACGCCCCTCTTATACACCCCGCGGGGTGCGGGCTCAACCCGACCGGCCGGCCGGTCAGATGCGGCAGTGGGACAGGCCGCGCTTTTCGAGGTAGCGCTGGTGGTAGTCCTCGGCGCGCCAGAACCGGGGTGCGGCCTCGATCCGCGTCACCACCGGCCGGGCGTGGCGGCCGGACTCCTCGAGCGCAGCCTTCGAGGCGCGCGCCGCGGCCTCCTGCTCGGGCGTGTGGAAGAAGATCACCGAGCGGTACTGCTCGCCGACGTCGGGACCTTGCCGGTCGAGCTGCGTCGGGTCGTGGTTGGTCCAGAACACCTCGAGCAGCTGCTCGTAGCCGACCTGCTCGGGATCGTACTCGACCTCGACGACCTCGGCGTGACCGGTGCCGTGCGCGCACACCTGCTCGTAGGTGGGATGGTCGACGCTGCCGCCGGCGTACCCGACCGCGGTGTCCACGACGCCCGCGACCTGGCGGAACGCCGCCTCGACGCCCCAGAAACAGCCGGCTCCGAACGTGGCCTTTTGCGTACCCATGGTGTTCTCCCGTGTTCCGTGTCTCGCCCGTTCCTTATACATCGCGCGGCGCCGGGTTGTTCCCCGGTGGGCGGATCAGTGGCGCAGCTCCCAGTACCAGCCGAAGCCCGCGGCCGGCTCGACGGCCAGGTACGACCACGGCTTACGGACGTCGGCGTCGCCGCGGTGGCAGCGGAACATCCGGTAGCGACCGCGATTCTCGGCCGAGGCGACCCGCAGCCCGGGATCCCACCACGGGATGCGGTCGGTGCGGTTGAGCCGGGGGTGGATCGCCTCGAGGGCCGGGATCTCCTCGCAGCGGGCCGTGATCGTGCCCAGCTCCGCCGGGTCGAACACGAAGCGCACCCACAGCTCGGTGGTGTCGATGGCCCGCCGCTCGCGAAGCTCCCGCGCCGACGGCGGGAGCCAGGCCGGGATGCGCCCGCTGCCGACGGCCCCGGCGGCGATCGCGGCGGCCAGGTCGGGATACTCCGCCTCGGGCGGCGGCTCCCCGCCGCAGGCCGCGAGCAGCGTCGCGATCAGGACCGTGGTGCGGAGCGCGCCTCGCATCGGGGTCGAGTATAGCGGGGCGCCGGACGCGCCGCTCCCGCTGGATATAATGGAGCCCGATGCCGCGCCTGACGAAGATCTACACGCGCAAGGGCGACGACGGCACGACCGCGCTCGGCGGCGGCCAGCGCGTGCCGAAGGACTCGCTGCGCATCGAGGCCTACGGCACCGTAGACGAGCTGAACTCGGTGATCGGCGTCGCGGTCGCCGGGGGGCTCGACGACGCGCTGGCGGGCGAGCTGGAGCGGATCCAGAACGAGCTGTTCCACCTCGGCTCCGACCTGTGCATGCTCGAGGAGGACAAACGCCGCGTGCAGGTGCCCGAGATCGGGGCCCGCCACGTCGACGCACTCGAGGGCCTGCTGGACCGCCTGACCGTCGAGGTCGGACCGCTGGAGAACTTCATCCTGCCCGGCGGCTCGCCGGGCGCCGCGCAGCTTCACGTGGCGCGCACCGTCTGTCGCCGCGCGGAGCGGCTCGTGGTCGCGCTGGCGCGCGAGGAGCCCGTCGGGGCGCACACGGTGCGTTACCTCAACCGGCTCTCGGACGCGCTGTTCGTGATGGCGCGCTACGAGAACAAGCGGCGCGGTGTCGGCGACGTGCTCTGGGACAGCCACGCCTGAGCCCGCACGCCGTCACGCTCTCACCATCCCGGCCAGGAGCGACGTCGACGCCGCGGCCTGACCCCATAGCCCCTATGCGCCCTCGCATAGCGGCTATTGCCGGGCTGGAGAGCCGGACGTCCCGGCTCTCGACGCGCTCCTCGGGCAACTCCTGATGCCGCCGTGACTTGCAGAGATCTGCCCGGTCGGGGGACGGCTGCCACCGATTGGTACCGAATTTGCGACTAGAAGGGGCAGGTTTCTAACCAATGACGCCGGGCCGCGCGGGGAGCGCGGGCCGGGCAGACGGGGGTTCTATGCAGCATGTGACGAGACTTCTTGTGGCAGCGCTCGTGGTTTGTCTCGT